>NZ_JBEXIK010000001.1:0-431548 GCF_040608515.1 Micromonospora sp. NPDC005173 | reverse complement strand
AGACCGCGCCGATCGACCGCACCGCGCCGGCCGGCCCTGCCGCCGACCGGACCATGCCGATCGACCGCTCCGCGCTGCCGCAGCCGGGCATGCCGGCCGACCGCACCGCGCGGATGCCCCCGGAGCGGTCGACCCCGCCGCCGTGGTCCGGGCGGGCGGAGGTGCGGGCGCCGCGACCGGCCGAGCCCGCCGGCGAGTGGTACGCCGAGGAGCAGGGTGGCCGCCGCTGGTGGCTGCCGATCCTCTGGGGCGTGCTCGCGCTGTTGTTCGCGGGCCTGCTCGGAGCCGCCCTCTGGGTGGTGCTCGCCGCGCAGGACGACAACCCGGACGACTCGCGGACCACGCCGTCACTTCCGCCGGCCAGTGCCACCACTGCCGTCCCGACCAGCGCGGCCCCCACCTCTGCGGCGCCGACCAGCGAGTCGCCGAGCAGCCCGGCGACCACCGCGCCGGCCGAGGTACCGGTGCCCCCGCTCACCGGGCTGCCGCAGGCAACCGCCGAACGGCTGCTGGACCGGCTCGGTCTGACCTACCGGGCGGTGTACCGCGCGTCCGAGTTGCCGCCGGGGACGGTGGTGGGCACCGAGCCGGAGGCCGGCACGACGGTGCCGACCGACGAGGAGGTGCTGCTGGTCGTCTCCCAGGCCCGGCCCTCGACCGGGGCCAGCCCGACCGCGCCGAGCCCGACGGTGACGAACACGCCGTGACGGGTGCTCACCACATTCGGCGGCGCGTGCCGACCATGCCGAGGCCGGCCAGGGAGATGGTGAGGCCGAAGATCCCGGACCAGAACAGTGAGCGGCGGACGTCCGCGGCGGTGTCCTGGGCGGGAGCCGCCTCGGTGATCGCCTGCCGGCCGTCGGACTGACCGCCGGCACCGGCGCCAGCCGCAAGGCCGGTCGGCTCGGGGCCGTCTTCGAGGGCGTCGGCACCGATCCAACCGGGTTCGTCCACGGGCGGATCGGCGTCGACCACGGTGATCTCCGGTGCCGGCACCGGAGTGGTCAGCCGGGTCGACGACAACGCTGGGTCGCGGACCAGGACCACGAGTGCGGTCACCGCCCCGAGCAGGGCGAGCAGTCCAACGGTGTAGGCGATACGGGAGCGGTGATGCCGCCGCAGGGCGGGCTGATTGACCATGACCATCCCAGGCTCAGGGCCCTGGACGCGCGGGTAAAACGGTGCCGGGGTGGGCGTACCAATTCTATGGCGACGGCACGCCCACCGGCGGCGGATCGCGGTGGTCAGCCCACCCGGACCGGAGTACGGACGACGGGTCGCCGGGTCCGTACGGTGTGCGGACGGGGCTCCGGTGCGGACTGCACCTGTTGCAGCCCTTCCCGCTGGACGAAGATCGACCGTCGGGTGACCGCGTCGCCCGCGCTGTTCAATTCGTAGCCGTCGAGCCAGAGCCAACCGTCGTACGTCGGCCAGTCGAGCACCCGGATCACCCGGTACTTGATGGGCCTGAGGAACTGGACACTCGCCGCGCGAGTCACGTGCAGTACGTCACCGGAGCGGGGAAGCACATGGGCTCCTGGGGAGGTCGGCCGGCGGGGTGCCGGCGGTGACTGATCGGGGGGAACGTCGCGGCCCGGTGACGGGGTCTCGCCTCGTGGACCGGTGTTGCTTATGGTGGTGGTCGGGCCGTACTCCGCTGGTGGCGTGCCGCCACCCGACCATCACCCGGCTGCTTCCGGGAACCGCGCCCGCCGCCGCAGCTTGCCGGCGTGCAGCGGCGGGGTCATCACCCGGAGCAGGTCTCGGTGTCGCTGGCCGGGCCCACGTCGCGTCGGCTCTCCCCGGATCGGTGGGATCACCACACCGGGGGACCGGACGGAGACGCTGAGTGATCCGTGCCATACGGACAGAGTGCATCAGGGACGTGCTACATGCAAGTTGCACGTCGAGTTTTGCCGATACGTGAGTTGCTCATGTAAAGCGGCGCTTGAAGCCATCCGCGTCCGGACGGCACACTGAGGGCCGGTTTCGCCCGTCGCGGCCGGCCGATGACCGGCACCACCCCCTTGCCGCGAACGCTCGCCGGTCGACGGTCGCGCCCCCGGCGGGTGGCAGCCAGTGGCGCGTCGACCGGAGGTAGCCCGAGTGGGGTCGAGCAGCCAGCGGCGAGGATCAGTGACGCAGTGGTTGCGCCATGAGTGAGCGGCGCAGTCCGACCATCCGGCGGCGGCGGCTCGGTGCCGAGCTGCGCCGTCAGCGGGAATCTGCCGGGATCACCATCGAGGTGGTCGCCGAGCAGTTGGAGTGTTCGGCGTCGAAGGTCTCGCGGATCGAGACCGGGCACACCACGGCCACCCCGCGCGATGTGCGCGACATGCTGCGGATCTACGGCGTGGTGGGTGCCGAGAGCGACGAGCTCGTGCAGATCGCCCGGGAGGCCCGGCAGAAGGGCTGGTGGCACCCGTACAGCACGGTGCTGGTCGGGGCGTACGTCGGGCTGGAGGCCGCGGCGAGTTCGATCCGGGCGTACGAACAGCAGGTGGTGCCCGGCCTTTTGGAGACCGAGGAGTACGCCGGGGCGATGATCCGCGCCGCCCGGCCGGACTTCACGGCCGATCAGGTACATCAACGGGTGCGTGTCCGTCTGGGCCGTCAGTCGTTGTTGACGCAGGACGATCCGGTCGATCTGTGGGTGGTGCTCGATGAGGCGGTGGTAAGCAGGCCGGTGGGCGGGGACGAGGTGATGCGCGGCCAGCTCAAACGGCTGGTCGAGGTTGCCGAACTGCCGAACGTGACGTTGCAGATCCTGCCCTTCGAGGTGGGGGCGCACGCCGGCATGGACGGGACCTTCACGATCCTCAGCTTCCCCGAGCCCGGTGATCCGGATGTCGTGTACGCGGAGAACGCCACGGGTGGGCTCTTCCTGGAGAAGAGCGACGAACTACAGAAGTACAGCTTCATCTTCGATCACATCCGAGCTGCGGCCATTCGTCCGGAGGAGTCCGTCGCACACATCGCAAAACTGGCAGAGGAGCCGTTGTGGAAATGGCGACCAAGGGGTTCCCCGTGGACCTGACGCAGGCAACGTGGTTCAAGAGCTCGAAGAGCGGGCCGAACTGTGACAACTGCGTGGAGGTGGCGTACGTGACCGGGGCGGTCGGGGTACGGGACTCGAAGGACAAGGCCGGCCCGGCCCTGATCTTCGCCCCGGGTGACTGGCACGCCTTCGTCGCCGGCACCAGGGGTGGTGCGTTCGGCTCGGCCTGACCGCGTGGTCAACGGGGTCCCTGTCCGGTCGAGACCGGACGGGGACCTACCCGTGTCCGCGCGCCGGGCTCGGGTGGCCGCGCTGCCGGCAGGGTCGGCGAGGTTCCGTCGGGATTCCCGTCGCCACAGCGGGTCCGTCTCGTTGAACCGGTCGGTACGGCGCTGGTCGACGACCCGCCGCACCGCTCCGCAACCGAGCGAGGTAGGCGAGACGGATGACGACGATCGGGTCTGACAACCTCACCAACGGTCCGGGCAAGCCGGAGCGGTTCGGTGGCAAGTACCGCGGGGCGCGTCGGGACACCGTGCTGACCGAGGTGGTCTCGACCGACCAGGAGCTGAGCGGGCGGGAGGCGTCGGCGACCGAGGCGGCAGACCCGCCGCTCTCCCTGCCGTCGCTGGACCCGAACCCGCTGGTCGAGCCGTCCTTCCCGCCGACCGGCTGGCCGATGGAGCCCACCGGATCGTTGGCTGACCACCCGTTGCTGCGTGGCCTGCTGATGGAGTTGCCGCCGAAGGGCAGCGTGCCGCCCCCGGGCTGGCTGGACCGCTGGTTCGAGGCGACCCGGGCGATCCTTGAGTTGCTATACGTGCAGGGGCCCGGCCGCTCGCGCTGACCGTTCTGCGTCCGGCCGGGCGCGTTCGGCGAGCCGGCTGTGCCGTAGCGCGTGCCGGACGCCGATGGCGATCACCACGAGCGCGCCCACGGTGATCGCCGGCCCGGTGACGCCCGGTGTGGCGAAGAGGCCGGTGCCGCTCGCCGCGATCAATGCGGGCACCGTCAACACACCGGTGACCTGCAACGGTAACCCGATCAGCGGGTGCGCAGCGGCGGCCCGAAGGCCGTACGGCGCGGGCGTCTCCGGCGCGGTGGCGAACGCTCCCGCGCCGGCCCAGAGCCGGCGCACCCGGCGTACGGTGCAGACCGCCACCACGAGGGCGGGAATCCCGGCGATATCGAGGGCGGCGGCGGCCTGGTCGGCCGAAGTGTTTCCGGCACTGAACAACCCGGCCGCAAGCACGGTCACCGTGAGCGTCAGGCCCACGAGGGTCAGGATGAGCAGGTGTCCAGCGCGTCGGCGCAGCGAGCGGGCGCGGTCCAGCCGGGGCAGGCCGTCCGCGACCACGCCAGCGGCCAGCCACAGGATCGCGATCGGCAGCAGGGCGGCGAGGGGGCTCTCCATGCTGGTCAGCCTTTCCGATCGCGGCCGTCCGCGAATCCGGGCGCAGCCCGCGTTCGTCCCGGATGCCGTCCCCGTAGGGGGCATCCTCTCCGCGTTATGAACGATGCGACATGTTTATCTTCATCACTGCGTTGGCCTACTCTCGGAAAGATCGGCCGTCATGGATCTGAGCGGAACCCGCGTCGGGCGGCTGCCGGTCGAAGGGAGGTAAGAGATGCGTCTTGCCCACAGGTCCGTACTCGTTGGGGTGGCCACACTGACCGTGTTGGCCGCTGCCACACCCGCCCTAGCCGCCGAACCGACCGGAGCCATCCGGGCGGCGGGTGGGGACACGGCCGTCGCGGACAGCTACATCGTCGTCTTCAAGGACACCGCCGTCAGCCGGGGCACGGTCGGCGACAACGCGGAACGGCTGGTCGGCCGGCACGGCGGCACGGTGGCCCGCACCTACGGCGCGGCGCTGCGCGGCTTCGAGATCCGGGTCGGCGAGAAGGCCGCCGCACGGATCGCCGCCGACCCGGCGGTGGCGTACGTCGAGCAGAACCACACCGTCTCGATCGCCGGCACCCAGACCAACCCGCCATCCTGGGGCCTGGACCGGATCGACCAGCGGAACCTGCCCCTGAACAGCTCGTACACCTACCCGAACACGGCGTCGAACGTCCGCGCCTACGTCATCGACACGGGCGTGCTGTACGGGCACAACGACTTCGGCGGGCGGGCCGTCTCCGGCTTCGACGCGGTCGACGGCGGCTCCGCCGACGACTGCAACGGCCACGGCACGCACGTGGCGGGCACGGTCGGTGGCTCGGCGTACGGGGTGGCCAAGGGCGTCCAGATCGTCGGCGTCCGAGTGCTCAACTGCCAGGGCAGCGGCACCAACGCCCAGGTGGTGGCCGGTATCGACTGGGTGACCGCGAACGCGGTCAAACCGGCGGTGGCGAACATGAGCCTCGGTGGTGGCGCGAACAGTTCGATCGACACGGCCGTCACCAACTCGGTCAACTCCGGTGTCACGTACGCGGTCGCCGCCGGCAACGGCAACGCCCTCGGCGTCCGGCAGAACGCCTGCAACTACTCCCCGGCCCGGGTCGCCTCCGCGATCACCGTGGGTGCGACGCAGAACAACGACGCCGCAGCGAGCTTCTCCAACTTCGGCACCTGCGTCGACATCCTGGCCCCGGGTGTCAACATCACCTCGGCCTGGTACACCAGCAGCAGCGCCACGAACACCATCAGCGGCACCTCAATGGCATCGCCGCACGTCGCCGGCGCCGCGGCGCTCGTGCTCTCGGCGAACCCGTCGTGGAGCCCACAGCAGGTCCGGGACAACCTGGTCAACAACTCCACGCCGAACGTGGTGACCAACGTCGGCACCGGCACGCCGAACCAGCTGCTCTACGTGGTCAACGGCACCCCGCCGGCCAACGACTTCTCGGTATCGGTGTCGCCGACCTCCGGCTCCACCGCGCAGGGCGGCTCGGTGACGGCCACCGTCGGCACGGCCACCACCGCCGGCTCCGCCCAGTCGGTCAGCCTCTCCGCCAGCGGCCTGCCGGCCGGCGCGACCGCGTCGTTCAGCCCGTCGACGGTGACCTCGGGCGGCTCGTCCACCCTCACCATCGCCACCTCGGCGAGCACCCCCGCCGGCAGCTACCCGGTCACGATCACCGGCAGCGGCGCGGCGGGCACCCGCACGGCCACCTACACGTTGACCGTGACCGGTTCGGGTGGCGGCGGCTGCTCCGGCACCAACGGCACCGACGTGGCGATCCCGGATGCTGGTGCGGCGGTGACCAGCCCGATCACCATCGCCGGCTGCGGCCGGAACGCCTCGTCGGCCTCCACGGTGGCGGTGAACATCGTGCACACCTACCGCGGTGATCTGGTCATCGACCTGCTCGCTCCGGACGGCAGCGCGTACCGGCTCAAGAACAGCGGTTCGGACAGCGCCGACAACGTGATCGCCACCTACACGACCAACCTGTCCAGTGAGGCCGCCAACGGCACCTGGCGGCTTCAGGTGCGCGACGTGTACAGGATCGACACCGGCTACATCAACACCTGGACCCTGACCCTCTGACCTTGTTCCCACGGCCGAGGCCCCACCCGGAACACCGGGTGGGGCCTCGTGCCGTACGGATCGGGCTCAGACCGCGAAGGTGGCCGGCCGCTCGGTGGCCGGGGCCGGCGGACGGGCCTTCCACAGGCCGGTCTTCTGCGCGGCGAGCCGGGCCAGGTAGGCCGGGTTGAGGATCACGTAGCGGCGCCAGAGCCGCTTCGGCTCCAGACCGAGCCGCCAGAACCACTCCAGGCCGGCGCGCTGCATCCACGGCGGCGGCTGGCGCAGCAGACCGGCGTGGTAGTCGAAGGCCGCGCCAACCGCCATCAGCGGCATGTCGAGCAACGGCCGCATGGCGTACGCGAAGACCTCCTGGCGCGGGCAGCCGAGCCCGACCAGGACCAGCCGGGCACCGCTGGACCGGATCCGATCGGCGATCTCGGCGTCCTCACCGGGCTGGACCGGGCGGAACTTGGACGGCTCCACCCCGGCGATCTTCAGCGCCGGGAACATCCGCTCCAACGCGGGGATCAGCCTGGCCAGCGTCTCCTCGGTCGAGCCGTACAGGTAGACCGGCAGGCCTTCGTCGGCGAAGCGGGAGAGCACGTGCAGGGTCAGCGTCGGCCCGTAGACCCGGTCGGTGAGCCCGGCGTGGTGCAGCAGGTTGAGCGCCCAGCGCACCGGCTGTCCGTCCGGGGTCACGACGTCGAAGGAGTTGAGCCGTGCGTTGTGCGCCCGGTCCAGCACGCCGGTCATCACGCCGTGCACGGCCAGTGCGGTCAGCGCGAACGGACGCCGCTCCTGCGCCGCGCTGACCACCGCCTCGGTCGCCGTGGCGTAGTCGGTGGCGTCGACCAGGACGCCGAGCACGTTGCGCTTCGTCTGAGTCGTCATGCCTGGGGCACCCACTTGTCCACGTTGGCCTCGTAGATCTCCCGCAGGATCATCGGTACGTCGTAGGTGATCTTCCAGTCCGGGTACTGCTCCTCGAACCGGGCCATGCTGCTGACGTACCACTGGTGGTCGCCGGTGCGGGCCTGCTCGACGTAGTTGATCTGCGCCTCGCGGCCGGCGATCTCCTCGGCGATCCGGAACGCCTCGATGTGCGAGGTGTTGGAGTGCCGACCCCCGCCGAGGTTGTAGACCTCCGCCGAGCGTGGTGCCCGGAAGAACGCCTCGAACGCGGTCAGCACGTCACGTGAGTGGATCGCGTCGCGGACCATCTTGCCCTTGTAGCCGTACAGGTTGTATGTCCGGCCTTCCATGACGCAGCGCATCAGGTACGCCAGGAACCCGTGCAGCTCGGCCGCCGAGTGCGCCGGGCCGGTCAGCGTGCCGCCCCGGAAGCAGGCGGTCTTCATGTCGAAGTAGCGCCCGTACTCCTGGACCATCACGTCCGCCGCGACCTTGGAGGCGCCGAAGACCGAGTGCAGCGAGTTGTCGATCGACATGTCCTCGGTGATGCCCTGGTACCAGCGGTGATCCTCGGGCAGCTCGTACCGGGTCTCCAGCTCGATCAGCGGCAGGCTGTTGGGCCGGTCGCCGTAGACCTTGTTGGTCGAGCAGTGGATGAACGGCGCGTCGATCGCGTGCCGCCGGGTGTTCTCCAGGATGTTGAGCGTGCCGCCGGCGTTCACGTCGAAGTCCGTGTACGGCTCCTTGGCCGCCCAGTCGTGGCTCGGCTGCGCGGCGCTGTGGATCACCACGGCGATGTCCGAGCCGTACTTCTTGAACACCTGCTCCAGGCCGTCCCGGTCCCGGATGTCCACCGCGAAGTGGGTGTACGCGCTGCCCAGATCCCGGCTCAGTCGCTCCAGACTCCAGGAGGTGGAGCCGTCCTCGCCGAAGAAATACCGGCGCATGTCGTTGTCGATGCCGACGACGTCCAGACCGAGGCCGGCGAAGTGCCGGACCGCCTCGGAGCCGATCAGACCACCCGACCCGGTCACCAACGCGACACTCACACGCCACTCCTGGTCCATCGGAGGCAGAATCCTTCGGAGCATAGCTTGACGCCCGGCACGCCCCGATATGACGGAAGGGCCCCGCATTCTGCGGAGCCCTCGTCGGTGGTGGGGATGGGGGGAGTTGAACCCCCACGCCCTTTCGGGCACACGGACCTGAACCGTGCGCGTCTGCCATTCCGCCACATCCCCGTGGCACGACCCGGAACACACTAGCTGCCCCGGACCCGCTGTCTCCAGCAGGCCCCGGAGATACTACGCTGTTCCAGGTGCCCGCCACGAGCGGTTACCGTTCGTGGCGGACGAAAGAGTAGCACGGTAGTTCCGGCCCATCCGAACGGGCCGGTAGCAGGCGGCCGAGCGGCGTGTGAGCTGCGCGCGCGCCGGCCGGATACCATCATGTCCTCGGGACCCGAGGAGGAGCCGGTGAGCGTGCTGCAACGCTTCGAGAAGCGTCTGGAAGGCCTGGTCGAAGGGGCTTTCGCCAAGGTCTTCAAAGGGGTGGTCCACCCCGTGGAGATCCTCAACGCCATGCAGCGGGAGGCCGAGGCGCACAAGGCGATCCTGGCCGGTGGGCGCACGTTGGTGCCCAACCGCTACGTGATCGATCTCTCGCCGTTCGACCACAGTCGGCTGGCGCCGTACGCCGCCGCGCTGGCCCAGGAGTTGGCCCAGTCGCAGGCGGAGTTCATCGGCGAGCAGGCCTGGACGGTCTACGGCGACGTGATCGTCGAGATCGAGCGGGGCGAGGGCCTGGACACGGGCATGTTCCGCGTCACCGCCGAGGTCTACACCGGCGGCGAGGTCGCCCCGGTGTCGGCGCCCGGCTACGACGCCGGCCCGCCCGCCTACCCCGCGTACGACCAGGGTGGTGGCTACGGCCCGCCGCCCGGGCACGGTGGCACCCGCAACGTCCGGCTGGTCTCGGGCGACGGGCGCACCTATCCCCTCCAGATGGGGTCGACGGTGATCGGTCGCGGCGACCAGGCCAACCTGCGCCTGCCCGACGTCGGCATCTCCCGGCGACACGCCCGGCTGGATTTCGATGGCGGACAGGTCGTGCTGACCGATCTGGGGTCGACCAACGGCACCATGGTCAACGGCCAGCGGGTCTCCGCCGTCGCCCTCAACCCCGGCGACATGGTCCAGCTCGGCACCACGACGCTGACCTTCCGCGTGGACGGCTGACCCGCCTTGCCGGAACTGGTCATCACCGTTGCCCGGTTCGGGTTCCTGATCCTGCTGTGGATCTTCGTGTTCACGGTGGTCGGGGTGATCCGCCGGGACCTCTTCGCGGGTGCCCGGTCCGGTCGTCTGGTGGCCGCGCCGCGCGCGGTGGGCGCCTCGACGGGGCAGGCGGCCAAGCCGGCGAAGGTGAAGCGGGGCCGGGCGGCTCACCAGCTGGTCGTGACCGCCGGTCAGCTGGCCGGCACTCGGATCACTCTCGGTGAAGCGCAGATCACGATCGGTCGTGCCGAGGATTCCACCCTGGTCATCACCGACGACTACGCCTCCGCGCGGCACGCCCGGCTCGTGCCGCGCGACGGGCAGTGGTTCGTCGAGGACCTCGGCTCGACTAACGGCACGTACCTCGATCGCGCTAAGGTCACCGGACCAACCCCCGTCCCCCTCGGCGTGCCGATCCGGATCGGCCGCACTTCCCTCGAATTACGGCCATGACTCTGACCCTGCGCTATGCGGCCCACAGCGACCGCGGTCTGATCCGAGACGGCAATCAAGACTCCGTCTACGCCGGGCCGCGGCTACTCGCCGTTGCCGACGGCATGGGCGGCATGGCCGCCGGTGACGTCGCCAGCAACATCGTCATCGGTGCCATGGCGCCGCTCGACGAGGACGTCCCAGGGGACGCTCTCGTCGACGCGTTGCGTTCGGCCGTGGGCACCGCCAACCAACAACTCCGCGACACGGTGGAGGCCAACCCGCAGTTGGAGGGGATGGGCACCACGCTGACGGCGACCCTCTTCTCCGGCAGCAAGCTGGGGATGGTCCACATCGGCGACTCGCGGGCCTATCTGCTGCGTAACGGCGAGTTCGCGCAGGTCACCAAGGACGACACGTACGTCCAGATGCTCGTCGACGAAGGCCGGATCAGCGCCGAGGAGGCGAGCAGCCACCCGCAGCGGTCGCTGCTGACCCGGGCACTGGACGGCCGGGACATCGACCCTGAGTACTCGGTGCGCCAGGTGCTGCCCGGCGACCGGTACCTGATCTGCAGCGACGGCCTCTCGGGCGTGGTCAGTGCCGACACCATCGGCGAGACCATGCGCGAGTACACCGACCCGCAGCAGTGCGTCGAGCGGCTGGTGCAGCTCGCGCTGCGCGGCGGCGGTCCGGACAACATCACGGTGATCATCGCCGACGCCACCGATCACGACATCGTCGAGGCGACCCCGATCGTTGGCGGCGCCGCCGCCCGCGACCGGGGCATGGCCACCTCCGCCGACGACTCGACCCCGGCCGCTCGGGCCTCGGCGCTCTCCGCGCCGCGCCCGTCCGTGCCCGAGGAGCCGGCGGCCGCGGACGACGAGCCGGAGCGGCCGAAGCGCCGACCGGTGCGGACCACCGCCATGGCGCTGGCCCTGCTGGTGATCATCGGTGGCGGGGTCTTCGCGGGCTGGACGTACACCCAGCGGCAGTACTACGTGGGTGCCACCGAGGAGGGCCAGGTCGCCGTCTTCCGGGGCATCCAGGGTCAGATCGCCGGGATGGACCTCTCCAGCGTGCACCGCACCAGCGGCACGCGGCTGGACGACCTCACCGTGGCGGCGCAGGACACCGTCAAGGTGGGCATCCGGGCCAAGAGTGAGCCGGACGCCGAGCGCCAGCTCGCCGAGCTGACCAGCGACACGCCGAGCAACCCCAACCTCAAGCCGCTCTGCCCGGCCGACCCGACCGCGGTGGGCGGCACGCCGACGCCGACCCCGAGCCCGGTCGGGGCGACCCCGGCGCCGAACGGCAGCCCCAGCGCCGGCGCGTCGGCGACTCCCAACGGGGTCGTCAGCGCGAGCCCGACAACCGGTGCCACCGCTGCTGTCGGTGTGACCGGTCCGACCACCACACCCGACGCCACGCCCTCCGACTCGGCCCCGCCGGCGCTCGACCCGGCCGGTTGCCGGTCTCCCGAGTGAGCGTCGGCTGAGATCCCGAGGAATCCCACCCGTGACCGTAGCGGCCACACCGGCACCCTCGCCCGCCACCACGGGCGGGCAGTCCGGCGTACGCCTGGCCCGGTCCCGACGCAACGCTGAGCTGTCCCTGCTGCTGCTAGCCATGGTGCTGGTGGCCGCTTACGGGGCGACCGTCGAGGCGAACCTGCTGGACACGGTCACCCCGGACTTCTGGATGCCCGCCGCCGCGCTCGGCGCGGTCTTCCTCGGCCTGCATCTGGTCATCCGGTTCCTCGCCCCGTTCGCCGACCCGGCGCTGCTGCCGGCGGTGGCCCTGCTCAACGGCCTCGGGGTGGGCTTCCTGCGCCGGATCGACCTGGGCGAGGCCGCCCCGGTCGACCGGGAGACTCTGGCGATCTTCGCCGGCATCGGCGGGCGGCAGCTGGCCTGGACGCTCGCCTCGGTGATCCTCGCCGCCGGCCTGCTCGCCATCATGCGTGACCACCGTTCGGTCTCCCGGTACGCGTACACCCTGGGTTTGGCCGGCATCGTGCTGGTGATGCTCCCGGCGGTGCTGCCGAGCAGCATCTCCGAGATCAACGGCGCCAAGCTGTGGATCCGGATCGGTGGCTTCTCCATCCAGCCGGGTGAGTTCGCCAAGCTGGCGCTGCTGGTCTTCTTCGCCTACTACCTGGTGCGCAAGCGCGAGGTGCTGTCGCTGGCCAGCCGGCGTTTCCTCGGCATCGACTTCCCGCGCGGGCGCGACCTCGGCCCGGTGGTCGTGGTCTGGCTGATCAGCCTCCTGGTGCTCATCTTCGAGAAGGACCTGGGCACCTCGCTGCTCTACTTCGGCATGTTCGTGGTGACGCTGTACATCGCCACCGAACGGGTCAGCTGGCTGCTGATCGGCCTGGTTCTCTTCTTCGGCGGCGCCTACCTCGCCTACGTCCTCGGCGAGATGGTCGGCGGACCCTTCGCCAACTTCTATGTCCGGGCGGAGATCTGGCTGGATCCGTTCGCCGACCCCACCGACAAGGGCTACCAGCTCGTCCAGGGCCTGCTCGCCCTGGGCACCGGCGGGCTCTTCGGCGCCGGGCCGGGCGGCGGTCAGCCGGAGATCCTGCCCGAGGTGCAGAACGACTTCATCTTCGCCGGCATCGGTGAGGAGGTCGGCCTCTTCGGGCTCTCCGCGCTGCTGGTCGTCTACCTGCTGATCGTGGAGCGGGGGCTGCGTGCCGCGCTCGCGGTGCGGGACTCGTTCGGCAAGCTCCTCGCCGGCGGTCTCGCGTTCACCCTCGGCCTGCAGGTCTTCGTGATCGTCGGCGGGATCAGCGGGCTCATCCCGCTGACCGGTCAGACCACCCCGTTCCTGTCCGCCGGTGGTTCGTCACTCATGGCGAACTGGCTGCTCATCGCGGTTCTGCTGCGGGTCTCCGACGGAGCCCGTCGGCCGGTCACCGGGGCTGGCGGCAAAGCCGCCCGGCCCGCCGGCGGCCCGCCCGAGCAGCTGCACGGTGCCCCCACGGAGGTGATCAAACCGTGAACGCACCCCTGCGCCGCGTCGGCGTCGTCGTCATGGTCCTGTTCGGCCTGCTCTTCGCGAACCTCAACTGGGTTCAGGCCTACAAGGCCGACGAGTACCGCACCAGCGACTACAACGGCCGGGTCCAGGTCGCCGAGTATGACCGTAAGCGCGGCAACATCGAGGCCGGCGGCACGGCGCTGGCCACCAGCAAGGAGACCACCGGCAAGCTGAAGTTCCTGCGCACCTACCCGGGCGGTGCCAAGTACGCGCAGGTGCTCGGCTACAAGCCGGTCAACCTGGCCGACACCGGCATCGAGCGGGTGGAGAACGACTTCCTGGCCGGTACCAGCGACCAGTTGTTCGGCGACCGGTTCAAGGACATGTTCACCGGCGACCAGACCGCTGGCGGCAACGTGCTGCTGACCCTCTCCAAGCGGGCCCAGGACGTGGCGTACGACCAGATGCGCAACAACCAGCAGGGGGTGAAGAGGGGCGCGGCGATCGCCATCGACCCGCGCACCGGGGCGGTGCAGGCGCTTGTCTCCATGCCCAGCTTCGACCCGAACCCGCTGGCCAGCCACAACACCAACGAGGCGGCCGCGGCGTACAACAAGCTGGAGCAGGACCCGGACGGCCCGCTGAAGAACCGCGCGCTCGGCGAGACGCTGCCGCCGGGCTCCACCTTCAAGATCGTGGTGGCCGCGGCCGCGCTGGAGAACGGGATCAGCAAGACCACCCCGATCGCGGCCGGTTCCAGCTACACCCCGCCCACCTCCGGCGAACCGATCCGCAACGCCGCCCCGTCGATCTGCCCGCAACCGCAGGTCACCCTGCTGGAAGCGGTCACCGAATCGTGCAACACCGGCTTCGCCCAGCTCGGTGTACGGCTCGGCGCCAACACCATCAAGGAGAAGGCCCGGCAGTTCGGCTTCGAGCAGGACGACCTCACCGTCGGCCAGCTCGGCGAGGGCGGTCTGCCGACGGCGGCCAGCCGGACCGGCAGCATCCAGAACGCCGACGGCGGGGATGACCCGGCTGCGCTCGCCCAGTCCTCGATCGGCCAGCGGGACGTCCGGATGACCCCCCTCGAAGGCGCCATGATCGCCGGCGCGGTCGCTTACGAAGGCAAGCAGATGCGGCCGTACCTGGTGCGGCAGCTGCTCGCTCCGGACCGCACCACCAGCTACTACACGGCCAAGTCGCGGGAGCTGCGCCAACCGGTCAGCCCGCAGGTCGCCGGCGATCTGCGCGAGATGATGGTCAGCGTGGTCCAGAAGGGCACCGGCCAGAAGGCCGCGATCAGCGGCTACACGGTCGGCGGCAAGACCGGCACCGCGCAGTCGGCCCCGGACCGGCCCGACCACGGCTGGTTCATCGGCTTCGCGTTGGACAAGAACGGCACCCCGGTCTCCGCGGTGTGCGTGGTTCTGGAACAGGCCGGCAGCGGCGGCAGCGCCGAGGCGGCCCGGATCGGCGGCCAGATCATGCGGGCCGCCATCGCCGACCCCGGGGGTCGCTGACATGCTCAGCCCCGGCGTCCAGCTCGGCAACCGCTACCGTCTCGACGAGCGGATCGCCAGCGGCGGCATGGGCGACGTCTGGCGCGGCACGGACCAGGTGCTCGGCCGCACGGTCGCGGTGAAGAGCCTGCTCCCCGCGCTGCTCGACGACCCGGACTTCGCCGAGCGGTTCCGCGGCGAGGCCCGGACTATGGCCACCATCAACCACCCCGGCGTCGTGGACGTCTACGACTTCGGCAACGACCAGCAGATCGCCTTCCTGGTCATGGAATACGTCGAGGGCGACGCCCTGTCGTCCACGCTGAGTCGGGTCGGCCGGCTCACGCCAGCCCGGACGATGGCCCTCGTCGCGCAGGCTGCGGACGCCTTGCACGCCGCGCACGAGAAGGGCATCGTGCACCGCGACGTGAAGCCGGGCAACCTGCTGGTCCGGCCGAACGGCACGCTCGTGCTCACCGACTTCGGCATCGCCCGCTCCGACCTGGTCGGCCAGCTCACCGCTGCGGGTTCGGTGCTCGGCACCGCCTCCTACATCTCACCGGAGCAGGCCACCGGTGGGGTGGCCACCCCGGCGTCCGACGTGTACGCGCTCGGCGTGGTCGCCTACCAGTGCCTCGCCGGGCGGCGACCGTTCGAGGGCGACAACGCGCTCGACATCGCCATGCGGCACGTCCGGGAGACGCCCCGGCCGCTGCCCGCCGACATCCCGCCGCAGGTCCGGTCGGTGGTGGAACGGGCGCTCGCCAAGGATCCGGCCGCCCGCTGGCCCAGCGCCGCCGCCCTCGCCGGGGTCGCCCGCCAGCTCAAGGCCTCGCTCTCTCAGCAGGCCAGGGCCGGCGGCCACCCCGGGCCGGTCTCCGGGACGCCGTCCTCGCCCGCCGCGCCAGGCCGGGCACAGGTGCCGCAATCGCAGCACCTTCGCCCGCCGGGCGCTCCGCACCGTCCGCCGGCCGGGCAGCGACCGACCGCGATCGCGCCGGCCCAGCAGCCCCGCCCCACCGCCGTCGCGCCGGCCGTCCCGCACGCCCGGCCGCCGGTCGCGCCGACCGGTTACCCGCGCGGCGCCGCGGCGGTGCCGCCGGCGCAGACCCGGCAGGAGCACCCGCCGGCGTACGCCCGGCAGGCCGGCCCGGCGCCGTCACCCGATTCCCGCCGGTCCCGGCCCGGGATGGTGCTTCTCGCCATCCTGCTGGCCGTACTGGTCCTGGTCTGCTCCGGCGTGATTTCCTACAACCTACGGAAGCAGACGCAGGCCGGCGAAGCCGGTGCGCTGGCTCCGCACACCGCGACGTCCGGCGCACTGCGGCACGGACGCGACGATGCGACCCGGACGTCGTACCGTCTTGAGGTACGGCTCCAGCCGGGCGACGGCGGGACGACGACGAGCGAAGGACGACAGACGCGATGACAGCGCAGGCCCGCCTGCTCGGTGGCAGGTACCAGGTCGGCGAGCTGCTCGGCTACGGCGGCATGGCCGAGGTGCACCGCGGTCGCGACCTCCGGCTCGGTCGGGACGTCGCGATCAAGATGCTCCGCACCGACCTCGCCCGGGACGCGACGTTCCAGATGCGGTTCCGTCGGGAGGCGCAGAACGCCGCCTCGCTCAACCACCCGGCGATCGTGGCGGTCTACGACACCGGCGAGGAGACCGCGCCCACCGGCGAGACGCTGCCGTTCATCGTCATGGAGTTCGTCAACGGACGGACCCTGAAGGAGGTGCTCGGCGCCGAGGGCCGGCTGCAGCCCCGCCGGGCGCTGGAGATCTGCGCCGACATGTGCGCGGCGCTGGAGTTCAGCCACCGGCATGGCATCATCCACCGGGACATCAAGCCGGGCAACGTCATGCTCACCCAGACCGGCCAGGTCAAGGTGATGGACTTCGGCATCGCCCGGGCGCTGGCCAGCGGTGCGACCACCATGACGCAGACCAGCGCGGTGATCGGCACGGCGCAGTACCTCTCCCCGGAGCAGGCACGCGGCGAGGCCGTGGACGCGCGTTCCGACGTGTACGCGGCCGGCTGCGTGCTCTTCGAACTGGTCTGCGGGCACCCGCCCTTCGTCGGGGACAGCCCGGTCAGCGTCGCGTACCAGCACGTGCGGGAAACGCCGCCGACGCCGAGCGACATCAACCCGGACGTCACCCCGGCGGTCGACGCCATCGTGCTCAAGGCGCTGTCGAAGAACCCGCTCAACCGGTACCAGAGCGCCGGCGAGATGCGCGCCGACCTGCTCCGCGCCGCCGCTGGCCGGCCTGTGCTGGCCACTCCCGTGCTGCGCGAGGCGGAGACGGTGGCCATGGCCCCCGCCGGTGGCGGGGGCGGCTATCCGCCGGGTGGCGGTGCGCCGCAGACCCGGCAGATCCCGGCCCGGGTGGGCGACCCGCGCCAGCGCAAGGCGTCCTCCTGGCTGATCGCCATGTTCAGCGCGGTCGGCGTGCTCGCGGTGATCGCCCTGGTCGCGGCCCTGCTCTGGAGCCAGCAGCAGGGCAAGGATCTGAAGTCGGTGCCCACCCTCACCGGCAAGAGCCAGGACGCCGCGATCACCGAGATCCGCAACGCGGGCTTCCAGCCGCAGGAGGGCGAGGCGGTCCAGAACGCCACCTGCACGAAGGGCACGGTGGCCGGCCAGAGCCCGCAGCCGGGCACCCGCCTGGAGCCGGCTAGCACGGTGACCATCCAGATCTGTGGCGGCAAGCCTGACGTGAAGATTCCTACCGGCCTGGTCAACTCCCAGATCGAGAACGTCAAGTCCCAACTTGAGAATCTGGGGTTGGTGGTCGAGGAACGTTCGGTGGACAACCCGGCGCAGAAGGGCATCGTGATCAAACTGACCCCACCGTCCGGGTCCACCGTCCCTCAGGACAGCAAGGTGACCGTCGACGTGTCCCGGGGCAACGTTGGCAAGGTGCCCAACGTGATCAATTCGACCCGGGACGAGGCTGCCCAGGAGCTTCGCGAGGCGGGTTACAAGGTCGCTTTCCGCGACGGTGACGAGGTGCCGGCCGACCAGGCCGGGCGGGTCCAGAAGCAGAGCCCGGATCCCGGCACCGAGCTGGCCCAGAACAAGACGGTGACCATCGAGATCGGCATCCCGGAGAAGGTCGACCCGACGCCAACCACGCCGGTGACGCCGACGCCGACGCCGACCGGCACGCCGACCGGCAACGGGGGCGGCTCCGGTCTGCCGTTCATCCCGCCGACCCGTCTTCCGGAGGAATAGGCCGGGTGTCCCGGTTCCCGGGCCCATCGGTATGAGTGTCGCCGGCTCTCCCGGTGCCGCCCGGGCCAGCCGGTGGCCTCGACGCCTCAGGCGCGCGGCCGTCCTGGGCTCGGCCGCGCTGTTGCTCGCCAGTCTTCCGTGGCTGTGGACGACGATTGCCGCACGCGGCCATGTGTACGACGAGGCCGACGCGCCGGCCGTCGACGTCGTGATCGTCCTCGGCACCGCCGTGGCGCCTGATCGACGTCGACCGGGGGACCGGCTGGCCGGCCGCCTGGAGACCGCCGCCGAGTTGGTGACCAGCGGACGGGCCCGGGTGGTCCTCGTGTCGGGCGACGGGGGCGGTACGTCAGGTGACGAGCCGGCGGTGATGACGTCGTACCTGACGGAGCTCGGTGTCGATCCGCGTCGCGTGGTGGCTGACCCGTTTGGCCTGGACACCTACGACAGTTGTGCCCGGGCGCGTGAGGTGTACGGCGTCGAGCGGGCCCTGATCGTGACCCAGTCCTACCACCTGTCGCGGGCCGTGACGCTGTGCCGACATCTCGGCCTCGATGCCGACGGAGTGACCGCTCGCTGCACCGGCTGCGGGCCGGCCCTGCTCGTCGAGAAGTCGGTCCGGGACTACTTCGCCAGTGGCAAGGCGGCGTGGGACGCTTTCCGGCGCAGGCCGCCCGCGGTCCATTCACCCGTCAATCCGGCCGTGCAGGACGCGCTGAAGGGCTGAACGTGCGCTGAGAGACCGCATATACGGTCCGGGGAGGCCGGCCGGCGTGGTTTCAGGTGGTGGCGAAGGCGGCGCGCCGGCGGGCGTCGACCTCGGCGGCGAGTTCCGGGGCGCGTTCCAGCGCCTCCCGGTAGCCGCAGGCGGCGAGCCAGTTGGCCAGCATCAGGTGACCGCCCTCGGTGAGCACCGACTCCGGGTGGAACTGCACTCCTTCGATCGGCAGCGTCCGGTGCCGCATCGCCATCACCACGCCGGAGCCGGTCCAGCCGGTGACCTCCAGCTCGTCGGGGAGCGTCTCGGGCAGCACGGCCAGCGAGTGGTAGCGGGTGGCGGTGAACGGATCGGGCAGCCCGGCGAGTACGCCGACGGAGTGGTGCCGTACCTCGGAGGTCTTGCCGTGCAGCAGCTCGGGGGCGCGGGTCACGGTCGCCCCGAACGCCTCGCCGATCGCCTGGTGGCCGAGGCAGACGCCGAAGATCGGCAGCTCGCCCGCGTACTCCCGGATGACGTCCAGGCAGATGCCGGCCCGGTCGGGGCTGCCCGGCCCGGGTGAGAGCAGGATGCCGGCCGCGCCCATCTTGCCCACCTCGGCGACGTCGATCTCGTCGTTGCGGCGGACCTCGCAGTCCACCCCGAGCTGGCCTAGATACTGCACGAGGTTGAAGACGAACGAGTCGTAGTTGTCGATCACCAGGACGCGCATGGTCACCTGTTCGGGGAGGATGGCGCGGGGTTGTTCTGGTCGGTGTCGTAGGGCAGCTCGTGCTCGTCGCCGGCCGGGGTCTCCCCGGTCTCCCCGGTCACCGCGTCACCGCCGCCCGGGTCTCCCGGGACGCCGGAGTCCTGGGTGACCTGCACATCGTCGAAGGGCAGCAGTGGCTCGGCCCACGGGAAGGCCACATACCAGAGCAGGGCCACCGCGGCGGCGGCGAGCAGCACCGAGCCGGTCAGCTTGCCGGCCAGGCCGAACGGCAGTTTGCGCCAGATGAACGCGTACATCGGTCAGCCCCCCAGCTCCGCCGGGCGGCCCGCCGACTTTGGTTGGGTCCGGTCCAGCTCAGCGTGGATGATCAGGCGCTGGTAGTTGTCGAACTTCGGGTTGCAGGTGGTCAGGGTGAGCATCCGCTTGGTCGGCTTCTTGTCCGGTTCGCCGGGTACCGGGGCCACCACCTCGACCTGGGTCGGCTTGACGATCCGGGACTGCGACACCCGGTAGACGTACCAGTCGGTCTTGCCCTCGACCACGATGGCGTCGCCGTCGTTCAACTCGTCCAGCCGCCAGAAGGTCGCCCGGTTGCGGTGGCCGGCGACGGAGAAGTTGCCGACCTGGCCGGGCAGCGCGCTGGTCGGGTAGTGACCCGGGGCGTACCGGATGTCGGCCTGGGTGACGCCCTCGACGACCACCCAGTTCTTGTCGAGCTTGGGGATGTAGAGCCCCGCGATCGGCTTGCCGCGCACCGGTGGTGACGGCTTGACGCTGGGGGCGGCGGCTGACGGGACGACCGTCGGGTCGTCGGTGGGGCCCCACGCCTGGGCGAGCTCCTGGCTGAGGTCGTTCTGGTGGGCGTCGACGATGGCCGACTTGCCCCAGACCTCGTAGCCGGCGAAGAGCAGCACCACCAGGCCGAAGGTGATCAGGACCTCGCCGGTGACCCGGATGCCGGAGCGCAGTCGGGAGCCGAGCGACGGGCGGGTGAGCTCCGAGTAGACGCTCTTGTAGCCCTCGCCGGTCTGGTGCGGCCGGAGTTGGACCACCCGCTCGCCACGTCGAGGCCGGGGCGGCTCGGCGGCGCTGTCCTCGGCACCGGCCGGCTCGTCGGGGGTCGCCGTGCGGGGGACGGCACCCATCAGCGCGGTGGAGTCCATGGCCGGCGGGCGGGTCGAGGGCCTGGCGGGCACGGCCGGGATCAGCTGGGTGGCGGCTGGGTCCGCGGCGCGATCCGGTGCGGCCGGAGAGACCGGGGCGGCCGGGGAGCCGGTCGCCCGCGCGGGACCGGGGCCGACCTTGGGAATGAACGCGGTCGGCGCGTCGCCACCCGACGGGGCCGGGCTACGGGGAGCCGCCGGCGGGTTCGGGGTAGCGGGGGTCGGCGGCCGGGTCGGGGCGTTGCCGGGGGCAGCCGGCCGGACCGGTCCCTGGCTGGGTGTGGTCGGTCGACCGGGGACGGCGGGAGGATGGCCGGACCCGCCGGGCGAGCCGAGCCCAGCGGCTGCGGCACCGGGCCAGGGCGGCGGGGCTTCGGCGCCCGGGTGGCCCGCGGCGCGCTGCGGGTCGGGTCGGGTCGCGCTCGGCTGGGCCGGGCGCTCGCTGCGCGGAGGGTGCTCGGTGCGGCTGGCCGGCGGCGGGGCCGACCGGTCGTCCCGGGAGGAAGGACCGGCGGCAGCCGGCGGCTCGGGGGCGGCCGGCGGGCGGGTCGCGCGGGATCGGGTGGGCAGCACGGGATCGGGCCAGTTGCCGGTCGAGCCAGGTCGGCCCGGTGTCGGCTCAGGCTGGTCGGGCGTCGGCTCAGGCCGGCCCGGTGTCGGCTCGGGCCGGTCGACCTTGGGCAGGAACGCCGTCGGCTCGTCGGCCTGGTCCCGGTGTCGCCCGTCGCGCCGCTCGTCCGGGCCGCTCATTCGGGCACCGTCGCCGAGCGCAGGGCGGTCGAGTCCTCGAACGCCGGGACTGTCACCGTGGAGGCGAACTCCTTGTAGCCGAGCTGGTAGTCGTCGACTGCGTCCTTGAACAACCGGACTCCCTCAGAGCTGGCGAGGGCCTGCTGGAGGGCAGCGGGATCGCCGATTGCTACGATCTTGAACGGGGGGGAGTACACCCGACCATGTAGCAGCAGGGTGTTACCGACGCAGCGTACCGCGCTGGTGGCGAGCACGCGGACGTTCATGATTGACATGGCCTCCGCTCCGCCTGCCCAGAGCGCGTTGACCACGGCCTGTACGTCACCCTGGTGCACCACGAGGTCGTCGTTGCTGGCGTCCGAGGGCGTCTTGTCGCTGCGGCGCGGAGCGTCGTCCAGCTCCACCGTCACCCCGGTGCCGGTCAGCGCGGTGAACCCGGCGGCCTGGAGACTGCCCACGCCGCGCTCCTGCTGGGCCTTGATCGGGCCGTCCGAGTCGGCCAGCGCGTCGGTCCGTTGCTCGACCTCGCCGCGCAGGGTGGCGGCCCGTCGCTCGCTCGCCGCCACCTGCTCGCGGCGGTCCTCGATGAGTTGGTTGAGCTGGGGCCGCCGGTCCTCACGCAGCGCGGTGCCGCCGGCGGTGGTCGCGGTGGTGGTGAAGAGCAGTCCCGCTGCGGCGGCGATCAGGGGCACCCCGATCGACCAGCCCGGTCGGCGTTGACGCGGCCGCCGGGGCAGCAGCCCGGCGCCAGCCCGTCGGAGGACCTTCTGCCAGGAGGCTGCGCCGGATGTGTACTCCACCGAGCGTTCCTTCCGCGTGTCGGGGATCGTCCGCCCCGGCAGGGGCCGGTGATCCGAACAGTCCCGCCTTTTTCGGTCACTCCGTGCACCGGCCTGACCCCATTCGTGGTCCAGGCGGGCGTTCGGGACTACGCTAGCTTTCGAACATTATTGGCCATGGACCGTCGCCCCTGCGCCCGGTTGTCAGGCCGGACGAGGTCGTCACCCCCTCTGGAGAGCGTCGTGCCCAAGTCTCAGGTCCGCAAGAAGAAGGTGTACACCCCGCCGACGGACGTTCGTCCGACGACGGCGGCGTCGACGCGCAAGCCTAGCCCGGTGTGGCTGCCGGTCACGGCGGTCGCCTTGATCGTCGTCGGCATCGGTTGGCTGGTGGTCTACTACCTCTCCGAGCAGCAGTACCCGGTCGCGTCCTGGAATTACTGGAACCTCGCGGTGGGCTTCGGCGCGATGGTCGCCTCGCTAGCGCTGCTCTCCCGCTGGCGCTGAGCCGGCTCGGCGCCGCCGCGTCGGCGGATCCACGTCACCCCGTCGAACCCCTGCCCGGCAAGGCCGGGCGGGGCACCCTATGGTGTCCGCAGGGCGGCGTGGCCTACTGCGAGATGACTCACGTTACCGATGGGTAACCTTGCGCGTAGGCTGCACTGCATGACCGAGCGGAGCGAGGTCATCGACCGGTCCGGTCGCAGGTGCGGCAGCGGCGCGACGCCGACCCCGTCCTGACCCGGCCCCGGTCGCTGAACCGCTGGACAGGCAGCAGACCGGGAGGCCAACTCGATGGGCAGCGTCCAGATCGTCACCACGATCCTCGCGGCCGCCATCACCGCCGTGGCGGTGTGGCTTGCGGTACGTGCGGTCATGAAGATGGTGGCAGTCATCCGGCTCGGGCAGCCCGCGCCGGAGCGGTTCGCCGACAAGGCCGCCCGTGCGAAGACCATGCTGGTGGAGACCGCCGGCCACACCCGGATGCTCAAGTGGGGCGTGGTGGGTGCGGCGCACTGGTTCGTGATGGTCGGCTTCATCGTGCTGTCGCTGCTGGTGCTCGAGGCGTACTTCGAGGTGGCAACCACGGATGGCGGGTTGCCGATCATCGGGCACTGGACCATCTTCGGTCTGGTCACCGAGATCATCGGCGTGCTGGGCCTGGTCGGGATCCTGGTGCTGATGGCGATCCGGCTGCGCAACCGGCCGAACCGGCCGGGCGGACGGTCCCGGTTCACCGGATCGACGATGTGGCAGGGCTACTTCGTCGAGTGGATCGTGCTGCTGGTCCTGATCTTCGGGTTCGTGATCCGGGGCTTCAAGGTCGCCACCGACCACTTCGAGTTCCCGTTCTGGGCCACCCCGTTCAGCCACGCGGTCGGCGCGGTGCTGCCCGACTGGGCGGACGGGGTCAGCGTCGCGGCTGCCATCAAGATCATCATTTCGATGACCTGGCTCATCGTCATCTCGCTGAACGTCACCATGGGTGTCGCCTGGCACCGCTTCCTGGCGTTCCCCAACATCTTCTTCAAGCGGGAGCCGGCCCGGCCGGCCGGCTCCGGCCTCGGCGCGCTGCGCCCGATGACGAGCCAGGGTAAGCCGCTCGACTTCGAGGAGGCCGACCCGGAGAAGGACCAGTTCGGCGTCGCCCAGGTCGAGCAGTTCAGCTGGAAGGGTCTGCTGGACTTCAGCACCTGCACCGAGTGCGGTCGCTGCCAGTCGCAGTGCCCGGCCTGGAACACCGGCAAGCCGCTGTCACCCAAGCTGCTCGTGCTGAGCCTGCGGGACCACGCGTACGCCAAGGCGCCCTACCTGCTGGCCGGCGGCGGCAAGGACCTGACCGGCGAGGAGAAGGCCACCGCGGCGCAGCTCGCGCACGTCGACGTGCTGGCGCTGGCCGAGGCCGACCGCCCGCTGATCGGCACCGCCGAGGAGGGCGGCGTCATCGACCCGGACGTGCTCTGGTCCTGCACCACCTGTGGCGCCTGCGTCGAGCAGTGCCCGGTGGACATCGAGCACGTGGACCACATCGTCGACATGCGTCGCTACCAGGTGCTGATCGAGTCGAGCTTCCCCTCTGAGGCCGGCGTCATGCTGCGCAACCTGGAGAACAAGGGCAACCCGTGGGGCGCCCCGCAGAACACCCGCGAGGACTGGACCAAGGGGCTCGACTTCGAGGTGCCCCGGGTCGGCGAGGTGGACGACTTCGAGTACCTGTTCTGGGTCGGCTGTGCCGGTGCGTTCGAGGACCGGGCCAAGAAGACCACCCGCGCCGTGGCCACCCTGCTCAACGAGGCGGGCGTGAAGTTCGCGATCCTGGGCGAGGGCGAGACCTGCTCCGGCGATCCGGCGCGCCGGATCGGCAACGAGTTCGTCTTCCAGATGCTCGCCCAGCAGAACGTGGAGACGCTGAACGAGGCGTTCGAGGGCCGGGAGAAGGCCAAGCGCAAGATCGTGGCCACCTGCCCGCACTGCTTCAACACCCTGGGCAACGAGTACGGCCAGCTCGGCGGCGAGTTCGAGGTGGTCCACCACACCCAGCTCCTGGCCCACCTGGTGTCCACCGGCAAGCTCACCCCGGTGCAGCCGGTCGACGGCGGGGTCACGTACCACGACCCCTGCTACCTGGGTCGGCACAACCGGGTCTTCGCGGCTCCCCGAGAGGTGCTGGGGGACGCCATCGAGGGCGAGCTCACCGAGATGCCGCGTAACAGCGAGCGCTCCTTCTGCTGCGGCGCCGGCGGTGCCCGGATGTGGATGGAAGAGAAGATCGGCAAGCGGATCAACGTGGACCGGGTCGAGGAGGCCATGGCCACCGGGGCGAAGACGGTCGCCGTCGGTTGCCCGTTCTGCTCGACGATGCTCAGCGACGGGGTGAACGGTAAGGGCGCCGGGGAACAGGTCGAGGTCATCGACGTGGCCACCGTCCTGCTCCGCTCGGTCAAGCCGGAGCAGCCGCAGGGCGAGAAGGAGGCCACGCCGGTCGCCGGCTGAGGCCCGTACCCCCTGGGTCGAGATGGTCGACGGCGGCGGCACCCACGGGTGCCGCCGTCGTCGTGTAAGAATCTCGCCGAGGTGAGGCGAACATCGACGGCCTACTCTTGACCACGCTGCTGCCCCTGGTCGGTTTCGTTGCGCTGACCGCCGGCAACGCGTTCTTCGTCGCGGCCGAGTTCGCCCTGGTGACGGTCGATCGTTCGGAGATCGACCGGCGGGCCGCAGCCGGCGACGAGGCCGCCCGGAGAGTACGCACCGCACTGCGCGGGCTGTCCTTCCAGCTCTCCGGGGCGCAGCTCGGCATCACCATCACCGCGCTGCTCACCGGCTACCTGGCCGAGCCGGCCCTCGCCCGCATCTTCACCCCGCTGCTGCGCCCGGTAGCCGGCGACGACAGCGAGCGTTACACCCCGTTCCTGGCATTGGCCCTGGCCACTCTGATCTCCATGCTCTTCGGCGAGCTGGTGCCCAAGAACGCGGCGCTGGCCCGGCCGATGCCGGCCGCCCTGGCCACCGCCGGCCCGATGCACACCTTCTCCCGCACGTTCGGCTGGGTGATCCGGGGGTTGAACGGCTCCGCGAACCGGCTGGTTCGGGCGCTCGGCGTGGAACCGCAGGAGGAACTGGCCAGCGCCCGCTCACCGGAGGAACTGGGTCTGCTGGCAGCCATCTCGGCCCGGGCCGGCGCGTTGCCGACGGACACCGCGATGCTGCTGCGTCGCACCATCCGCTTCGGTGACAAGCGGGCGGCCGAGGCGATGACCCCCCGGGTGGACGTGGTGGCGCTGCGCGCCACGGCCACCGTGGCCGAGCTGCTTGACCTGTCCCGGCAGACCGGACGGACCCGGTTCCCGGTGTACGAGGAGACCCTGGACCTGGTCACCGGCGTGGCGGGGGTGCCGGACGCGCTGGGTGTGCCGCTGGGCAAGCGGGCGTCGACCATGGTCGGCTCGGTGGCCCGCGAGCCGGTGTACGTGCCGGAGAGCCTCGACCTGGACGGTGTGCTGGCCGCGTTGAAGGCGGCCGGTGCGGACCTGGCCATCGTGGTCGACGAGTACGGCGGCACGGACGGCGTGGTGACCGTGGAGGACCTGGTCGAGGAATTGGTCGGGGAGATCGCCGACGAGTTCGACCCGGCCAGCGTGGACGACACCGGTCCGGCCGAGCTGACCGTGCCGGGCGGGGAGCGCACCGTGCTGGTCGACGGGGTGCTGCGCTCCGACGAGCTGGCCGAGCAGACCGGTTTCCGGCTGCCCGAGGGGCCGTACGAGACGCTGGCCGGGTTCCTGATGGCCCGCCTCGGGCACATCCCGCTGGCCGGTGAAACGGTCGAGGCGGATGGCTGGGAGTTCACGGTGGTGGAGGTGGAGCGGCACCGGATCGAGCAGGTACGGGTGCTGCGCCCGGCGGAGCCGGACAGCGATGACTGAGCTGCTGGTGACCGTGGTGCTGTTGCTCGGCAACGGGTTCTTCGTGGGCAGCGAGTTCGCGCTCATCGCGTCCCGGCGGACGGTGATCGAGCCGTTGGCCGCCGACTCGAAGCGGGCCCGCTGGGCGCTGTCGGCGATGAACCAGATCCCGTTGATGATCGCCGGCGCGCAGCTCGGCATCACGGTCTGCTCACTGGGCCTCGGCGCGATCGCCGAGCCGGCGCTGGCCCACCTGCTGGAGACGCCGTTCCACGCGGCCGGTCTGCCCGAGCGGGCGGTGCACCCGGTGGCGTTCGTGCTGGCGCTGGTTGTGGTGGTCTTCCTGCACACGGTGGTCGGCGAGATGGTGCCGAAGAACATCACGCTGGCCGGTCCGGAGCTCTCCGCGCTCTGGCTCGGCCCAGCCATGCTGGCGTTCTGCGTGGCCACCAAGCCGCTGCTGCTGGCGATGAAATGGGCGGCCCGCCGGGTCCTCGCCCTCTGGCGGATCGAGGCGTCCGAGGCGGTGAAGACGGTGTTCACCGCCGAGGAGTTGGCCGGGCTGGTCTCCCAGGCGCGTACCGAGGGGTTGCTCGACGCCGAGCAGCACGCCCGGATCACCGGTGCGCTGGCCCTGCACAGCCGGACCGCGGCGGATGCGTTGCAGCCGTGGTCGACGGTCGTGACGGTGGCCGAGGACGTCTCACCGGCGTCGCTGGAGGTGCTGGCGACCCGGACCGGCCGGTCGCGGTTCCCGGTGGTGCAGCGGTCCACCCGCCGGGTGCTCGGTTTCGTCCACGTCAAGGACGTGCTCGGGTACGCCGGGCAGGGTCGCCGGGCGCCGGTTCCGGCGCAGGTGTACCGGCCGCTGGCGGTGGTGCCGCCGGAGCGCACGCTGGCCGACCTGCTGCTGGCCATGCGCCGCGAGCGGCGGCACATGGTGCTCGTCAGCGACGGCCGGCGCCCGCTTGGCGTGGTCACCCTCGACGACGTATTGACCGCAATCGTTGGCTAATCGGCCAATACCCTTTGTGTGCAAGCGGTTGCGCGACAGTGACGGTGACACCGTTCGCCTTGATTGCGGCCCGACAGTTCCCCTAATGTGGGGCACCGACCGCTGTGGGTCGTCTGCCTCGGCCCTTCCCTCACGCGAGGCGCCCGGCGGTCGGTTGCAAAGGAGTCGGTGCCGGTGGCAATCATGCCCCCTCATCGTCAGGCCCCTGGACTGTCCGCTCGGCCGGGCGGTCTGCGCCGGGTCGCCCACCGTCTACTCGTCCTGGTCGCCGCCGCAGCCGTCGGTGCCGGTCTCCTCACCGCGCCGGTGCAGGCCGCACCCTCGGTCGACGAGATCGAGGCGCAGATCGACAAGCAGTGGGAGCAGTTGGAGCCCACCATCGAGCAGTACAACAAGGTGCGAGCGCAGCTGAAGGTCAACCGAAAGAAGTCGGGGGACCTGCAGAAGAAGATCGAGCCGTTGGCGCTGCAGAGTGAGTTGGCGCTGAACCGGGTCGGTGACCTCGCTTCCCGGTACTACATTTCGGGCCCGTCGCACGACATCGGCGCCCTGTTGGTCAGCGCCAAGCCGGACACGCTCACCGAGCAGCTCACCGTCCTCGACCGGCTGGCCTCGCAGGAGCGCAAGGAGGTCGAGGGCGTGCTGGCCGTGCGGGCCAAGTACGACGGCGAGAAGCAGAAGCTCGACGCGCTGATCGTCACCCAGACCAAGCAGCAGAACGACCTGGCGGCCAAGAAGAAGCAGATCGACGTCGAGATCAAGCGGCTCGAGGCGTCCCTGCCGAAGACCACGGTCAAGACCGCGGGCTGCCCGACGATCAACGGTGTGGTCAGCGACAAGGCCCGCACCGCGATCAGGACCGCCTGCGGCAAGATCGGCAAGCCGTACGTCTGGGGCGCCACCGGCCCGAACTCGTTCGACTGCTCGGGTCTGACCCAGTACGCCTACAAGGCGGCCGGGATCAGCCTCACCCACCACACCGGTGACCAGTGGCACGAGGGCAAGGCCATCTCACGAGCCGACGCCCGTCCGGGTGACCTGGTCTTCTTCTTCAGCGACCTGCACCATGTCGGCCTGTATTTGGGCAACGACCAGATGGTGCACGCGCCACGCGCCGGTAAACCGGTGCAGGTGGCCAGCATCAACAACATGCCGGTCGCCGGGTTCCGCAGACCCTGATCCAGATCGCGCACGACGACGGCCCCCGGTCAGCGACCGGGGGCCGTCGTGGTTCTCAGCGGGGCGCGCCCAGCGGGGACGGCAGCAACTGCACGTCGGCGAGATCGACGTACATGATCCGGTGACCGAACTGGACCTGCACGTAGCGCAGGTCACCGCGGACGACCGTCCAGTCCCCGGGCGAGGACCCGTCGAAGGTGGTCGCGCGGTAGTACTCGCTCGGCAGGATCCCGCCCACCGCGTACCGCTGCCCGGCGGCGAACGTGTACTGCAATGGCGAGATGGCCTGGTAGGGCACCTCGGCCGGGTAGGCGTCCTGCTCCGGGTAGGCCCGCCCGTAGACCGGGATGGTGGCCCTCCCGCGTTTCGGCGTCACCACGAAGCCCGTGGCCCACTTCGCGGTCGGCGCCGAGGCGGGGTTGTGGAACCAGGCCTTCTGGCCGAGGTACCAGATCGCCGTCCAGTCGCCGCGGACCTCCGCCACCGCGTACGTCTGGCCGGCCGAGGCGCGGGCACCGTGGTCGGAGATGTACATCGTGTCCGGTGAGCCGTCCGGGCGCTCACCGAGGTCGTTGACCAGCGGTGCGTCGTGGTTGGGCGCGTTGCGCAGGAGCACCGCGGACGAGCCGCGGAGCGGGCACGGCGCGGCTGGCGGCACCGGGGTCGGCACGCCCGGCGGCTGCTGGTTGCAGCCGTAGAAGGCCGGCCGGTTGGTGGCGAAGTCCGGGTCGATGGTGACCAGGCCGGTCCGGGCCGTGCCGGTGGTCCGGAACGGGGCCTTGAGCAGGTCGAAGTAGTGCGACCAGTCCCAGTAGGGCCCTGGGTCCCAGTGCATGCCGCCGACATTCGCCGCGATGGTGCCGGGCACGTTGTCGTGGCCGATGATGTGCTGGCGGTCGAGCGGGATGTTGAACCGCAACGCCAGGTGCCGCACCAGCTTGGCCGACGTGCGGTACATCGCCTCGGTGTACCAGGTGCCCTGCCCGGCGAAGCCCTCGTGCTCGATGCCGATCGACTTGGCGTTGACGTACCAGTTGCCGGCCTGCCAGCCGACGTCCTTGGCCTTGATGTGCTGGGCCACGTAGCCGTCCACCGAGCGCAGCGTGTAGTGCCAGCCCAGATAGTCCGCCTGCTTGACCAGGTCGACGCTGGGCGCGAAGTAGCCCTCGGTGTCGTGGATGACGATGTACTCGATCTTCTGCTGTGCCGGCCGGTTGCCCAGGTCGTGGTTGCCGTAGTCGCCGGCACCCGGCCCGTACTTCTCGTACGGCGCGGGAATCCACTCGCAGGCGAGGCGGACCGGGCACTCCAGCCCGTCCGGCCGTTCCGCACGCCGCAGCCCGAGCCGGTGCAGCACACCGGCGTCCGGGCTGACCGCCCGGGCGGTCAGGGTGACCTGGTGGCCGTCGTCGGTCCGCCGGCTCGCGCCGGCGCGAATCTGGTCGTACACCTCGTCGGCGAAGGCCGCCGCGGCGGCCTCGGTGTCGGCGCCGGAGTACCGGGCCACCGCGCCGTACCAGGCCCCGGGGTCACTCACCGCACCGACCGGGCCGCCGAGATCCCTCTGGTACGAGGAGAGCAGCGCGGCCCCGCCCCGGATGTTGGCGGCCGGATCGGAGCGGAGCGTCTCCGCGCCGACTCCGACGAGGCTTGCCGCGGCCTGGAGGGTCTGCAGCGCCGCCGCCGCGGGCGGGGCCTGCCGTGATCCCGTCACCGTGGGCGCGGTGACCGTCAGCGGCCGGGACTCGTCGCCGCGCGGGTCCTCGCCCTCGTCGACGTGGCCACCGGCGGGCAGCGTGGTGACGTGGGCGGCGTCGGTCAGGTGCAGCGGGCCGTAGCCGCCACTGGTGCTCGGGGTGCCGGGATGGGTGTCCCAGCGGGACTCCAGATACGAGACGCCGAGCAGGATGCTCTCCGGCACGCCGTACTCGGCGGCTGCGGCGGCGTACTGCTGCTGCCGGTCGTCGGCCGGCGCAGCCGTGGCCGGACCGACGCTGAACGGTGCAACCGTGGTGGCGGCGACCACGGCCGTGGCGAGCAGGGCGCGCCTGCTCGCCGACAGGGTTGTACGGTGCATCGAACCCCCCAGATCGGACGGGTGAAGGTTTGGTCACCTTGACCCCGGGGCCGGCGCGTCGTCAATACCTTTCTATGTATCAACGCCGACGGAAAGAAATCTTCGGATCCGGTCACCGCTCCGGTCGTCGGTGCACACTGTTACGGCCCGTCGGGTTGCGGATCGGTAACAGCCGTCTCTACTCTGGTCATTCGTCGGCCCGATAGCAGGTCCGCCCAGCCCGGGTGGTGACGGACCGACACCGCCGAGTCGCTTCCGAGCGAACCGGGGACCCAGGTTTTCCCGGGGTGAATCCGCAGCTACTGCGGTAGGGCGCCAACTTCCCGCCCGAACCCGTCAGCTAACCCGGTAGGCGGTCAGGAAGAAGGAGTACGGAACCCGGTGGCACTCCATGCCCCGCGGCCGTCGTCCGAGCGGTCGGCGTCAGCCGGCCCGACGTCGATCGTGCCGCGCTCACGCTGGTCCCGCTTCACCACCGCTCTCGCCGCACTGGTCGGCGTCGCCGTCGTCCTGACCGGCAGCGCCACGGCGGCCCACGCGGACCCGTCCGTCGCCGAGATCGAGCGCCAGATCGACGCCGACTGGAACAAGCTCGAACCGATCATCGAACGACACAACGCCACCCGGGCCGACCTGGCCGTCAAGCGCAAGCAGGCCGACGCGCTGGCCGCCCGGATCGCCCCACTGGAGCGCCAGGTCGACGCTGCCATGGACAAGGTCAGCGCCCTCGCCGTCCGCGCGTACAAGGGCGAGAACGTCTCCACCGTCAACGCGGTGCTGGGCAGCCGATCGCCCAGCGAGGTCGTCGGGCAGCTTGAGATGCTCGACCGGTTCGCGCACAACCAGCAGCAGGATGTCCGGCAGGTCGCCGACCTGCGCGACGAGCTGGCCCGGCAGAAGGCGCCGCTGGACGAGATGGTGACCCAGCTGACCCGGACCGAGGCCCAGTTGGCCGCGAAGAAGAAGCAGATCAACGAGGAGATCGACCGGCTGCAGAAGCTGCGCCTCAAGGTGTACGGCAACGGCGGCGGCGGTCCGCTGCGTCCGGCGCCCTGCCCGGCCAGCTACCCCGGCGGCGGTGCCGGCGTGGCCGTCAAGTTCGCCTGCGCCCAGATCGGCAAGCCCTACGTCTGGGGTGCCGAGGGCCCGAACTCGTACGACTGCTCCGGGCTGATGCTGGCCGCGTGGGCCAAGGCCGGGGTGTCGCTGCCGCACAACGCCGCCCAGCAGAGCCGGGTGACCAAGGATGTCAGCAGGGCCGACCTGCGCGCCGGTGACCTGGTCTTCTACTACAGCGACATCCACCACGTCGGGATGTACGTGGGCAATGGCTGGGTCGTGCACGCCTCGCAGGCCGGCCAACCCGTCAAGATGAAGAAGGTCGACGACGGCCCGATCCACAGCTACGGCCGCCCGGGCTGATCCCGGATGATCGGGGGCCCGTCGCGATCCGTCGCGGCGGGCCCCCGTCGTCTGTCCGTCGTGCCCTACCGAGTCAGCGGGTGGGCCAGGCGCGCCAGTTCTGCCAGGCGCGGCTCGGCGTCGGCCCGCGCTGACCCTGGTAGCGCGAGCCGTAGACCACCGAGCCGTACGGGTGCTCGGCCGGCGAGGAGAGCCGGAAGATGCAGAGCTGCCCGATCTTCATGCCCGGCCAGAGGGTGATCGGCAGGTTCGCCACGTTCGACAGCTCCAACGTCACGTGACCGGAGAAGCCCGGGTCGATGAACCCAGCGGTGGAGTGGGTGAGCAGGCCGAGCCGGCCCAGGCTCGACTTGCCCTCCAGCCGGCCGGCGAGCTGGTCGCCGAGCGAGATGACCTCCAGCGTCGAGGCGAGCACGAACTCCCCCGGGTGCAGCACGAACGGCTCGCCGTCCGGCACCTCCACTGCCGAGGTCAGGTCGTCCTGCTGCATGGCGGGGTCGATGTGCGTGTAGAGATGGTTGTTGAAGACCCGGAACAGCCGGTCGAGTCGTACGTCGATGCTGGACGGTTGGACCAGGGTGGGCTCGAACGGCTCCAGGCCCAGCGTGCCGGCCTTGATCTCGGAGACCAGGTCGCGGTCGGAGAGCAGCATCAGACCACCATAGCGGCGTTGGCGGCAACTGCCGGATCCGGTGCCGGTGACCAGCGCGTCGAGGTCGCTACTCGTACATTTGTTCGATAGAATGCCTGCATGGCTTCCTGGTCCGATTTCGCCGCCGACGAGCCCCGACTCGCCGACGGGATCCGCGTTCTCCTCCAGCAGTACGGGCCGGGCTTCGGCTACCTGGCCACGGTCCGCGCCGACGGCGGGCCCCGGGTCCATCCGGTCTCCCCGGTCATCACCGACGAAGGGCTGTTCTGCTTCATCGTCGACTCGCCCAAGCGCCGCGACCTCGAACGGGACGGCCGCTACGCGCTGCACTCGTTCCCCCCGGAGGAGAGCGACGACGAGGCGTACGTGGCGGGGCGCGCCTGGCCGGTGACCGACCCGGCCCGGGTGGCCCAGTTGGCGCGCAGTGCCCGGGCGGCCCCGCAGGTCGACTGGCGGCTGTTCGAGTTCACCGTCGACGTGGCGATGCTGGCCCGCCGCGAGCAGCACAGCGCCGGTGTCCCGGGTGGCGCTCCCGGTGGGCCGGCCGTTCAGGTCTGGCTCGACCCGCACGCCCCGCCCGCGGCGTCCGAGCAGACCGCCGTACCGCAGAGCCGCCCGGTCCGTCGCAGCCGTGACGTCCAGCGATCGGCCGCCTGACCGCGGCCCACCGACCCGGTCCTGGGGAAAGACACCGGTGCCGGCTCCGTCGTGACGGAGCCGGCACCGGTGGTACGCGGGAGAGCTACGCCGCGCGGTACACGGCCAAGGGGTGATCGTCCGTGACCCGTGCGGCGAGGCCGGTGCGGTGGACCGGCGCGCGGGGGTACCTGGGTGCACGGGTTCGGTGATTCGGGTACAGTGGTGCCGCTTGCGGGTGTAGTTCAATGGCAGAACATCAGCTTCCCAAGCTGACAGTGCGGGTTCGATTCCCGTCACCCGCTCCAAGCGATAGGCCCTGGTCAGGACGTGAGTCCCAGCCAGGGCCTTCGACGTTCCTGCGGCCAGCAGCGCCGGGCGGGCCATCCATGGGCCACGGGCCACGCTTCTTGCCCTTGCTGCCCGTGTCCGAGGAAGCCGCCGCCGGCTTCGTGGACTTCTTGCGCTCCTCCCAACCCATGCACTCGCACCGTGAACACCGCGCTGCCACGATTGCTGCTGTGGCTGATCCTGTCCCGAGATGGCGGAGTGTTCTCCTGGCCGAGGTCATTACGAAGATCGAAGCCGAGCTGGACCGAGCATGGGAAAGCTTGCTGCACGACATCGACATCGACCCCGCCTCCCCGGACGAAGCCGAGCTGGCTTGGCTCGTGGCGAACAACCCGGCGGATCAAGAGTGGCGGACCGTGGACGCTGCACTTGATCGCTTGGTCTGTCCCGACTGCAGGTCCAGGCTGACCAAGGGACCGGCCGCGTGCGAAACGTGCGGCTTTTACCAGGGAATGCGGTTTGGAGCGCGAGAGGTGGACCGACCACACGTCCCGCCTGGAAACGAACACGCGCTGAGGGTCGCGGCTGCTGTAGCTCGCACTCGTGGCCGCTACTCGCCAAGGGCCCGCGTCGGCTACGAACTCCTGCTACCCGATCTCGTTGCCGGCACGCTGCCCACCACGAGGCAGGCTCAGGCCGCCAAGGCCTGATCAACAAGTTGACAGAAGATGAGTGTGATCGCGTCACCAGCCTCGCTGAGGTTGAGGAACTGGCACACGACCGCTGATCTCGTCCCCTGACCGGGTGACCGATGCCGGTCGTGCAGCTGTCGTGCCCGCTACCTGCTCGATTCTTTGAGAAAGGCGCTAGGTCAGGAGCCGGATATGGGGCGCCTCGTGGCTCTCGATGATGGGCGCGGAACAGTGTTCGCAGGATCCGGCGGCTGGTCGGACGAGGTTCGTCTGGGTGGAGAGTTCCCCTGACTCCTGCTGCTCTGGGCAGTAGTAGCCGAGGTAGTGCCGGACCCAGGGGGTTCGGGTGAGGGCGGCGGCGGGTTGATCTCTCTTCGCGTCGTGGAAGGGGGCCCACCAGTAGTCCACCACCGCTCGCAGGCCGGTTTGCTCACCTTCGATTGTGTGGTCGAAGGCGGCGATGCGTCCGGCGGTGTAATGCTGACTGGTCTCCTTGTCGCCCGAGCAGACGGCCCGCTCCGCTCCCAGCTCGAAGATGGTGGTGCGGTCGACGCGCTGGCAGACGAAGCAGTCGAGGCTCAGCGCAAGCCTGCCGCGCCAGTGGAGGTTGTGGAAGGGCGAAGCCGGGAGGGCCAGGACGGTCTTGACTTCAATGGATCGGAGCACGGGGGGATCTTGGCATGTGCTGTAGAGGTAGGTCCGCAGGTTAGGGCTTCCGCCCTACTGTCCCTGCATGGGATACGACATCGGCTTCCTCCCGCCAGGTCGAGACGATGACGGCCAGGGCGACGAACTGCGACCACTTCACCTCACGGACGAGCAGGAAGCTGCCTGGCGACGGATCGTCATGCGGGCACAGCAGGAGATCGGCCCAGCTGAGGAAGATCGGTACCCGACACACCTTGAGTTGTGGCTCGAAGACCCCGCCCGGCAACTGTGGTACGCCGGTAGTTCCGCTTCTATCGAAGTCCCCTACCGGTACACGACGACCGCGGCCAGCGCTCATGCCGCCATGGCGAGGGCGTACGCGCTCGCCCGCGTCGTCTTCGCCGAAACCGGGATGCAGGCCGTCGACCATGAGGTTGGCCAAGCGGTCCACGACGACGGTCTGCCACGGGCGGTGGCCCGTTACCGGGGCGTCGGACAACACGTGGGCGGCCTGGTGGAGGGGCGAGATGAGCACTCGACCGGTTGAGTCTGCTCTGACCAGGCGATGACACTGCTGAGAGCGATCGTGGTTGTTCCCGGTGGGCACCGACACCGGCTAATGTCCGGCTTGGAGGTGGTTCCGTGTTCACCGAGGCTTTTCCGATCGTGACTACGACCGACCTGCCAAGGCTGATCGCGTTCTATCGGGATGTCGTCGGCTTCGAGCTGACCTACCGGTTCCCGGAGGACGGCGCTCCTGAGTTCGTCGCACTGCGACTGGGTAACAGCGAGCTGGGCCTGGCCGCCGACCCGAAGGCCGGCGGCCCTCCCCTCGCGCACCGCTGGGAACTGTGTGTTTACGCCGACGACTGCGACGCAGCCGTGGACGTGCTGCGTGCGGGCGGCGCAACAGTTACCGAGGAGCCGGTTGACCAGCCGTGGGGTGAGCGGTCCGCCCGGGTTACGGACCCCGATGGCAACAGGTTGCTGGTGCTGTCACGCCTGTAGGCGCCCTCGTGTTGACACTCCATTGCACGGGATCGTGTGCCGGGATCAGTTGAAGGGCAGGTCCGGCGAGAGGGACCGGTACCACAGCGAGGGGGCGCAGCAGCAGAGGACGATGAGAGCCACGATGGCGACGATGGCGATTCCGCTGAGGCTGCTGATCGCCAGGATGCTTCTGACTACGCCTTGTCTGCCAGCTTCTTTGTCAGCGCCCGGCATGAGCCGCTCCACGGTCCACCATGTCGATCAGCTCACCACGCCCGCTGCGCCGTCCCTGCGCCGGGCTGCCACCCGCGTGCCAGGATCGCCACACCGTCGCTGAGGGTCACTCCGTCACCGTCGGGCCGCCGCCGCTGCCCCGATCGTCGAGCACGAGCGGAGCGCGACCACCCACCGTGTACCGGATGTGGGTGACCTGCGGCGTGTGGAGGACGCGGGTCGGCGTCAGCTCGATCGCCTCCTTCTCGTCGAGGTCGAGGTCCGCGTCAAAGAGCCGTAGACCGGTACCGAGCACGACCGGTACGACGTGCAGCTCCAACTCGTCGAGCAGGCCAGCCTTGAGTACCTGCCGCACCATGCTGCCGCCTCCGGCCACGGCGACGTCCTTGCCGCCGGCCACGGCGCGCGCCTGTTCGACGGCGCTGGCCACACCATCGGTGACGTAGGTGAAGCTGGTGCCGCCTCCGCGCAGCAGGGGCTGGCGTGGGCGGTGCGTGACGACGAAGACCGGCGCGCGGAACGGCGGCACCTCGCCCCAGGGGACCTCACCGCCGTCGGCCATCCGCCGCCCCATGACGTACGCGCCGGCCGCCCCGAAGGACTCGGCGACCACCTCGGAGTTGGTGTCCTGTTCTCCGCCGGCAAAACCTTGCCGTTCGCGCCATGCCATCGCGTTGGTCGCCCAGCGGGTGACCCGGAAGAATCCGGCGCTCTCGGCCGAATCCATCCAGTTGCCGTCGCCGCTGAAGCGGGGGCCGGCGTAGAACCCGTCCACCGACACCGACAGTTGAGCGGTCACCTTCGTCATCTTGTCTGGTTCCTCTCCCGTTGGGCGACACCCGGCCCGGGTGCCTGCTCACCGATGGGTCGGTACCAACCGAAGAATGCCTACAGGGCGTCAACGTGACGGTGGTCACATCATGTGGAGCGGGGTGACGACCCAACTGTCCCAACCGATGCCAGTTGATCAACTGGCGAGAAAGCTGGCGTCGGAGCCAGGATCCGGCCACACGTCCCGCTCAAGCTGCTCCAGGGTCGCCACCGGCCAGGCTAGAGCGCGGGACCATTCTCGGATGGCCGGCCAGGGTGGCGGCCATCCCTCGGCAGATACCACAGCCCGGCGTGATCGGGGCCGCGCCGCCAGCGCATACGGGACATCTCATCCGGGCGGGGCGTCCAGTCGCGGTAGGGCGCGAAGGCCAGCCGCCAGGCGATCACCGCGAATATGTAGATACCCGGGCCGACCAGCCACAGCAGGGCATCGCGTCTTCGGTAGGAGGCGCGTGGCGCGAGCCAGGCGGTCACCGCAACCGGCAGCGCGATCATGCTGAAGTCGGCCATCGGCCCGTCGCCGAATCGGGCCTCGGCCAGCTCGCGAATGACCAGGGACGGCACGATCACCGCGAGCACGATCGCTGCCGCGCAGACGGCACGCGGCCGTCGGCCCAGGGGCGCACGGGCAGCGGCAGGATCGACGGACATGGTTGGGAGGTTACGGTCCAGCCGGAACGGTGGAACTACGACTTCCGGTCCGTGATCGCCGCCTCTATCCGCAGACCGATGCCGGTCAGGATGAGGAAGGCAGCAAGGATGTGGGGCTTGAGCCCGTCGTAGCCGGACGACATGGTGAGCAGCGACGTCATGAAGCCGGCCACCAGCGACACGGTGCCGAACGCTCGTACCGTGTCGACCCGTTGCGACCGTAGATCCACAGCGGAACGGTAGCGAAGAACCGGCGCCGCTGGCGCCCCGCCGGGGCCGGGCGGCCACTCGTGATGATCCAAGGGCAGGGCCTCGAATCAGGTGGTGCGTGTCCCCCGCCCGCCGGTACCGTCCGTGCTCCCACGAACCCGAACGGAAGAGGCGAGATGAGCAGCGGTGGCGGTACGACGGTGCTGTGGCGCCCGACGGGGCCGGCCGAGTTGGAGCTCGTACGCGGGTCGGGGTGGCGTGAGTGGCCGCCGCGCCTGCCGGACCAGCCGATCTTCTATCCGGTGCTCAACGAGGAGTACGCGGTGATGATCGCCCGGGACTGGAACGTCCCCAGCTCGGGCGTCGGCTATGTGACCCGCTTCCACGTCGAGTCCGAGTTCCTGCGCCGCTACCCGGTACGACAGGCGGGTGGCAGGACGATCCTGGAGTTGTGGGTGCCGGCGGAGGAGTTGGCCGAGTTCAACGCCCACATCGTCGGCCTCATCGAGGTCGTGCGCGAGTTTCGGTAGCGCCCCGACCACCTGCGGCTGCAAGTTCGGCTGACGCCTCCGGAGCCCTGGTGTGACGTGCGCGGCCGCGGGCTGGCGCGGCTAGGCTGGCGATCATGCGGATTGGCATCGTGATCCTTCCGGACCAGCGCTGGGCGGAGTCGCAGCGTCGCTGGCGGCAGGCCGACGAGTGGGGCTTCGACCACGCCTGGACGTACGACCACCTGGGCTGGCGGGACCTGGTGGACGGGCCGTGGTTCGACTCGATGACCACGCTGACGGCCGCGGCGACCGTCACCTCCCGGATTCGGCTGGGCACCCTGGTGGCGTCGCCGAACTTCCGGCACCCGGCCGCGTTCGTCCGGCAGATCACCACGGTGGACGACGTGTCCGACGGTCGGCTGCTGCTGGGCCTGGGCGCGGGCGGCATCGGGTTCGACTCGGCGGTGCTGGGCGGCGAGACGTTGCCGCCGCGCCAGCGGGTCGACCGGTTCGCCGAGTTCACCGAGCTGCTGGACCTGATCCTGCGAGAGGACGGCACCACCTGGCGTGGCGACTGGTTCGCCGCGGTGGACGCGCGCAACAACCCCGGCAGTGTGCAGCAGCCTCGGGTGCCGTTCGTGGTGGCCGCCAACGGGCCGCGGTCGATGCGGCTGGTGGCCCGGTTCGGCCAGGGTTGGGTGACCACCGGCACCGAGGCCGACGACGTGGACGGCTGGTGGGACACCGTGTCGGCGCTGTCCGCGCGGATGGACCGGACGCTGGATGAGGCTGGCCGCGACCCGGCCACACTGGACCGCTACCTGTCGCTGGACGCGGCGCCGGTCTTCTCGCTCAGCAGCGCGCAGTTCTTCACCGACCAGGTCGGCCGGGCAGCCGACCTTGGCTTCACCGACGTCGTGACGCACTGGCCGCGGGCCAGCAGCTGGTACGCCGGCGACGAGGCCGTCCTGGCGGACGTGGCGACCCGGCTGCTCCCGGAGCTGCGCCGCTGACCCGGTAGCAGCCAGCGGCGCGGACACAGCGCCAGCGGCCCTGCCAGGCCGTCAGCGGCGCAGGATCAGGTGCCGAGGTCGCCGCCGGCCACGCCGCCCTCGCCGCCGGAGACCAGCCGCAGCCGGAGACAGACGATCGGGGTGTCGTCGTCGACCGGGGTGCCGAGCCGCGCCCAGTAGGCCGAGTGGCCGGCCCGCCACTCCTCGATCGAGCGGTCACCCTCGCCCTCGGAGCGGGCGAAGTCCCACGGCACGTCGGCGAAGCGGACCACGTCGACGCCGGTGATCTCCACGACGCCGGCCAGTGCGTCGTCGTCGTCGACCAGGGCCAGCCGTTCGCCGACCTGCTCCAGTTCCTCGCCCTCTTCGGCGTACTCGGCGAGCCGACCGGCCGTGGCGGTCTTCACGCCGGCCAGCACCAGGGTGTTCAGGGTCGCCCGCAGCTCGCCGGGGGTGCCGAGGGCGAGCGCGCGCAGTTCACCGATCCGAGGCCACATCCTGCCGAGGCTAGGCCAGCGCGGCCCGCGCCGCCGCCGCATTACGCCCGCCCTGTCAGATCAGCTGCCCGGCGTAGCCGGCGGCCGCGAGCAGCCGATCGTCTCCGGTGGCGGCGTGCGCGTCGAGCACCGCATCGGCCAGCTTGACCACGTGCGCGTCACCGTGCCGGGCCGCGCGGTCGAAGACCTCCGCCGGGGTCGCGGCCGGCACGGTCGGCGCCGTGATCCCGTCCGCTGGGGCGTACACCGAGGTCACGGCCGCCGTCGCGGCCCAGGCCGCGGCGAGGCTCGGCGCCCACAGCGCCCGATCCAGTGCCGGCAGGGTACGCAGCACCGCGGTCGGCGCGGTGACCGCGTGCACCAGCATGACCGGCGCGGCGTGCCCGAAGCGCAGGTAGTCCAGGCCGGCCCGGTGCACCAGCGTGGTCAGCTCCCGTTCCGCCTCGGCCGGGGTCCGCGCGGGGCGCAGCGCCGCCAGCGCCGGCTCCCATCGGGGTACGCCCGACAGTCGACCCAGCCGGTCCCGGATGCCCCCGGAGCGGTCTTCGATCCGGGGCAGCGCGGCCAGCGCGGTGGCCACGTCCAGGCCGTCAACGTTCGGCCCGGTGGGGACACGCGCTGGGTCGAGGAGCCGGTCGGTGCCGGGGACCGGCTGCCAGCGGGCCGCCCAGTAGCCGAGTGCCTGGCCCAGCTCGGTGACCCGCTGCGGGTTCTCATCGGCCGAGTCGAGCGCGCGTACGGCGTGCCCGACCCGGATCACGCCGTGGGTGGCGCCGGCGGCGATGCCGGGCAGCAGCCGGGGCCACCAGGTGCCGAGCACCTCCCGCCACGGGTGCTCGCGCAGTTCCCGGTCGAAGTAGGCCAGCCAGTCGCCAGCCCGCTTCGGGTCTCCCAGCGCCGCCCGCCAGTCGTCGAGGGGGCGCAGTCCCCGAGGCAGTTCGTCGAGGCGACCGAGGTAGTCGTCGAGCCAGCGGTGCACCCGCTGCTCGTGCCCGTGCCGGGCCAGTGCCTCGACCGCCATCGGCCCGTGGTTGGACAGCCAGCCCTCGTACTCGGGGCCGGTGCGGTGCAGCCGTTCGTACGCCTCGTCGAGAATCCCATTACTCATGCGTCGATCGTCTGACCTGAACCGAGGTTCAGGTCAAGCCGGCAGATCCGCACCGGCGATCAGGCCGGTGATCCGCAGTTCGGTGGCGACCTCGGGCGGGCAGTCGACGGCCACCACGGAGGCGCCCAGCACCTCTGCGCCGCGCGCCGCGCAGATGTCGTAGAGGGCGTGGATCTGCGCCCCGGTGCGCACCCAGTCGTCCACCACCAGGACCCGGTCGCCGGGGCCGAGGTGTCGGTCCCGCACGGCCAGGTCGACCTGCCGGCCCCGGTAGTCCGGCGGGCTCTGCGCCCAGGTCAGTGGCCCGGCGGGGAGCCGCCCGTCGCCGGTCTTGTGCGCGGCCACGAAGCCGACACCGAGGGCGGTGGCGGCCAGTGGCCCGAGCAGCAGCCCGGTGACCGCCGGGGCGAGCACCACGGTCGGCCGGGCGGTCCGGTACGGCGCCACGAGGGCCGGTCCCAGTTCGGTCAGCACCCCCGGGTCCCGCCACCAACCGGAGATGTCGCTGACCAGGTGGCTGGTGCCCGGCCCGGGGTCGATCCACCGGAACAAGGTGGTGAGGCGTTCGGTCAGGTCAGCGGGCATTCGTCCATCCTGCGGTACGCGTGCCCGGCGGGTCGGCACCCGGGCCGGCCGGCCCATCCCGACTCGGATGATCGGCTACACGTACCAGTGCAAATGCGGGCATATCCCAATGATCACGTTGACTTCGGAAGTGCTTCTCTCGTTACGGTCCGACCCGGTTTGTTCAGTCGACGAAAGGACCGGGCCGGTGGCTGGTAGGCACTCCCGTACCCGCATCTTCTCCTCTCCGGCGGGCATCGCGGCCACCGCGGCGGTCGGCGTCGCCCTCGCCGTCGGGGGCACCGTCGGTGCCGTGCAGCTGACCTCGGGCTCCGCGCAGCCGGGGCCGGCCGCCATCGAGTTCGCCCCGACCGTCGCCGCCGGCAGTCTCGCCCCCAGCTCGCCGGCCGCCTCTCCGAGCGCCAGCGCCTCGCCGAGCGTGACGGCCAGCCCGTCAGCCAGCCGGTCGCCGCAGGCCGCCTCCCGGAACAAGGCCCGCACCGCCGCGCCGAAGGCGAGCCCGACCGCGAAGAAGACCACGGCGGCGCCGAAGGTGCTGGACAGCGGCTCGTGCGGTGCCTCCTTCTACTCCGAGGGGCAGCTCACCGCCAACGGCGAGTCGTTCAACCCGAACGAGCTGACCGCGGCGCACAAGACCCTGCCGTTCAACACCAAGGTCCGGGTGACCAACCCGAACAGCGGCAAGTCGGTCGTGGTGCGGATCAACGACCGCGGCCCGTTCATCGACGGCCGCTGCCTGGACCTCTCCCGGGCCGCGTTCGCCACCATCGCCTCGGTCGACGTGGGCGCGCTCACCGTCAGGTACGAGGTACTCGGCTGACCGGCGTGGCTGACGCCGATCTGGCCGAACAGCCGAGCCGGGCGGACAGAACCTCCTCGGACGAGGGGCCAGGTTCATTCAACCGTTCACGCGGATCAGGCATGCTGTCCCTCGTACCCACGCGACTCCTCCAGTCGGGCCGTCGCCCGCTGAGCCCCGGATCCCGCGCCGGCCTCGGCGCGGCCCTCGTTCTGCTCGCGATCGTCTCGGCTGTGGAGTTGGCGGACGGTCGCCCGGCGCACTACATCGCGTTGCTGGTGGGCGCCCCGTTCCTCGCCGCCGCCCTGGCATCCTGGCCGGTGGTGCTGGGAGTCGGCACCGCAGCGACCCTGATCGGGGCCGGCTTCGCCGTGGTCGAGCCGAAGATGTTCCTGGTCACCTCGGTCAACGTGCTCGCGGTCGCGCTCGCCACCGGGCTGGCCGTGGCGGTGGCGTCGGTGCGGCAGCGGCAGACGGAGCAGATCGGTGAGCTGTCCAAGCTCGCCTCGGTGGCCCAGCAGGCGGTGCTTCGTCCGCTCGGCCCGCAGGTCGGCACGCTCTCGGTGGCCGGCCGCTACATTTCCTCCACCGCGACCGCTCAGATCGGCGGCGACCTGTACGAGGCGATCGACACGCCGTACGGGGTACGCATGATCATCGGCGACGTGCGCGGCAAGGGCCTGGACGCCGTCCGGCTGGCCAGTATCGTCCTCGGTTCCTACCGGCACGTGGCCTACGAGCGGGCCGACCTGCGCGCCGTTGTCGCCGATCTGGACCGCGCGGTGGCCCGCAACGTCGGCGACGAGGACTTCGTGACCGCGGCGCTGGTGGAAGAGCGCGGCGGCACGCTCACCATCGTCAACTGTGGGCATCCGCCGCCGCTGCTGCTGCGTCGGGGCGCGGTGATCCCGCTGGAGCCGCCGGCGCCGGCACCCCCGCTCGGGTTCATGCCGGTGGTCCGCCCCCGGGTGGAACGCCTGGAGCCCGGTGACCGGCTGCTGCTGTTCACCGACGGTCTCGGCGAGGCTCGACGGGATGGCGAGTTCTTCCCCACCGCCGACCGGGCCTGGCGGCTGCTCGGCCACGGCACGGTCGCCGACGGCCTGGCCTCGCTGGAGGCTGCCCTGGTCGAGTGGGTGCACGGCCGGCTCGACGATGACATCGCGCTGGTCCTGATGGAGTACGTGGGCGCGCGGACCGGTGTGGCGGCGGCTGTGCCGAGCTGGGAGGTCGGCGCCACCGAGAGCTGACCGCCGACGCGTCCGCCCCCGGTTCGGGGCGAGTGTGTAATGGCCGTCACTTACGTGATCCGCTTGTCGCTGCCTACCCGCGAGTAATACAGTCGGGGTTACTGATCGGTAACACCTGTCCGGAAGCGGGGCCAGCGAGCATGACCCACTACAAGAGCAACCTGCGGGACCTTGAGTTCAACCTGTTCGAGGTCTTCGGGGCGGACCAGGCGTTCGGCCAGGAGCCGTACTCGGAACTCGACGCCGACACCGCCCGCAGTTTCCTCTCCGAGCTTGACCGCCTCGCCCGGGAGGACCTGGCCGCCAGCTACACGGACAGCGACCGCAACCCGCCGGTCTTCGACCCGGTCACGCACACCGCGCCGCTGCCGGCGTCGTTCAAGAAGTCCTACCAGGCATTCATGGACTCCGAGTTCTGGCGCCTGGACCTGCCGCCGCACCTGGGTGGCACCAACGCGCCGCGCGCCCTCTGGTGGGCCCTCGCCGAGCTGGTGCTCGGCTCGAACGCCCCCATCTGGATGTACGCCTCCGGTCCGTCCTTCGCGCACGTGCTGGAGGTCGAGGGCACCGAGCAGCAGAAGCGGTGGGCCAAGCTCTTCATCGACAAGCAGTGGGGCTCCACCATGGTGCTCACCGAGCCGGACGCCGGCTCGGACGTGGGTGCCGGCCGTACCCGTGCCATCCAGCAGCCGGACGGCACGTGGCACATCGAGGGCGTGAAGCGCTTCATCACCTCGGGCGAGCACGACCTGAGCGACAACATCGTGCACTACGTGCTGGCCCGCCCGGTGGGCGTGGAGGGCGTCGGTGGCCCTGGCACCAAGGGCCTGTCGCTCTTCGTGGTGCCGAAGTACCACTTCGACGAGAACACCGGCGAGCTGGGTGAGCGCAACGGCGTCTACACCACCAACGTCGAGCACAAGATGGGCCTGAAGGTCTCCAACACCTGCGAGTTGACCTTCGGCGAGCACGGCGTACCGGCCAAGGGCTGGCTGCTGGGCGACAAGCACGACGGCATCCGGCAGATGTTCATGATCATCGAGTACGCCCGGATGTTGGTCGGCACCAAGGCGATCGCCACCCTCTCCACCGGCTACCTCAACGCCCTGGAGTACGCGAAGAACCGGGTGCAGGGCGCCGACCTGGTCCAGCAGACGGACAAGACCGCGCCGCGGGTCACCATCACCCACCACCCGGACGTGCGCCGCTCGCTGCTGCTGCAGAAGTCGTACGCCGAGGGTCTGCGTGCCCTGGTCCTCTACACCGCCACCTGGCAGGACAAGGTCGCCATCGCCGAGGCGGCCGGCGACGAGAAGGCCACCAAGCTGGCCAAGCGGGTCAACGACCTGCTGCTGCCGCTCGTCAAGGGCGTCGGCTCGGAGCGCGCGTACGAGATGCTCGGGCACGAGGCCCTGCAGACCTTCGGCGGCTCCGGCTTCCTCCAGGACTACCCGCTGGAGCAGTACGTCCGCGACGCCAAGATCGACACTCTGTACGAGGGCACCACCGCCATCCAGAGCCTCGACCTGATCTTCCGCAAGATCGTTCGGGACAACGGCAAGGCGCTCATGGCGGTCGCCAGCGAGATCCAGGAGTTCATCTCCTCCGAGGCGGGCAACGGCCAGCTCAAGGAGGAGCGGCAGGCGCTCGGCAAGGCGCTCGTCGAGGTCCAGAACATCCTCGGCGTCATGACCGGCTGGCTCGGCGAGGCGCAGGCTGGCGACACCCGCGCGCTCTACAAGGTCGGGCTGAGCAGCCGGCGCTTCCTGCTGGCCATCGGCGACCTGGTGGTCGGGTGGCTGCTGCAGAAGCAGGCGGACGTGGCGCTGAAGGCGCTGGCCGGCGAGGTCTCCACCACCGACAAGGCGTTCTACACCGGCAAGGTGGCTGCCGCCCGGTTCTTCGCCCGTGAGGTGCTGCCGCGCATCGGCGCGGACCGGCGGATCATCGAGGGCGCCGACCTCGACATCATGGACCTCCCGGAAGAGGCCTTCTGACCGTGCCACGGCACGCCTGAAGGTTCCGGTTCGCACCACCCGGCACCGACACCAACGGCCGGCGGGGCAATTGTCCCGCCGGCCGTCGGCATGTCCGGGTCGGTGCCGTCCGTGGGGACACCCCCGGAGCCGTCTGCGCTTCCGTGCCGTGGTCCCGTCCCGGGCCGGGTGGCAGCGGCGAATGCCGGGGTCGCCGGAGGGCCGTCCGTCCCGTATTCGGCGAGGCCCGGTCGGGTAGGTGGCCTGCGTGGCGGGTAATCGTCGCGTGTCCACGACAGAGAACGCCCAGAGCCACCGCACGGGGGAGTGCAGCGCACATGGGTGTAGGAAGCGGCATCTTTCTCATCGCGATCGGCGCCATCCTGACGTTCGCGATAAGAGCCAACGTCTGGTGGATAGACCTGCGGGCGGTCGGCTGGGTGTTCATCCTGGCCGGGCTGGCCGTGCTGCTGACCACGCTCTGGTTCTGGCAGGACCGGCGCAAGCGGGCCCGGACCCTCATCGTGGAGGAGAATCGGCTCTCGCATCCGACGGCGATGATGCCGCCGCCGCCCGACCCGCCGCCGCCGACCGCGCCACCCTCCTGAGCCACGTACGCCTGAGCCACCCGCCGACCATCGACGGGTGGCTCAGTCGCGTGCGGTGTGCCGAGCGGTGATCGGTGCCCCTGCCCGGTCCAGCTCCGCCCAGCCGAGCGTGCTGCGGTGCACCGCCAGCTCGGCGGTGCGCAACCCCTCCCCGTCCGTCCCCTCCGGGTCGAGGAGAGCGGAGAGCAGCGAGATGCCCGGATTGTGGGCGATCAGCAGCACCGTCCGGGCCGCCGGGTCGACGGTGCGGACCAGCGCCAACAACTCCTCGGGGTGGGCGTCGTACGCGCCCGGCTCGTAGTGGACGGTCGGGCGGGGACCGGCCGGCCCGCCCTCCGGCGGTGAACCGGTCATCCCCATCGCCACCCCGTGCCAGGTCTGCCGCGTGCGTCGGACCGTCGAGCAGATCACCACGTCGGGCAGCAACCCGTGGTGAGCCAGCCAGGCGCCGGCCGCCGCCGCGTCCGCGTTCCCCCGTGCGGTGAGCGGCCGCACGGCGTCGTCCGTACTGTCGCTGCCCTGCTCGGCTTTCGCGTGCCGGAGCAGCACCAGTGTCCGTGTCTCGGCTGGGGTGTCCGTCATGCCCTCAGCTTGCCCGATTGGCGATCTCCGTGCCGGGGTAAGTCGATGGGTGCCGCACCCCTACCGACGGCCGCGGCGGGCCGTACGCCAGGTTAGAGCCGAGGAGCGAGACATGGGCATTGGTGGCAGCATCTTTCTGATCGCGCTGGGCGCGATCTTCGCGTTCGCAGTGGAGGCAGACCTGGGCTGGCTGAACCTGGCCGTGGTCGGCTGGGTGCTGATGCTGGCCGGTGTCGCCGGCCTGCTCGCCACCGTCTACTTCTGGAACAGCCGCCGCCGCACGGTGGTCGCCGCACCGGTCCGTGGGGACCGCGTCGTGGCCGACCGGGTGGCGCCGATCCAGGATGACCAGGTCATGCGGGAGTACCGCGAGGTGCGCCGGCCGGGCCGTCCGATCTGAGTCCCGCACGCACACTCCGGGGTCCCGCAGCGTCGCGGGGCCCCGGCTCGCATGTGCCAGGTCCCGGCTCGCGCCGTGGTCGGGCTCGCGCCGGGTCGCCGTGCGGTCAGGCGAACAGTGCGAAGTAGATCGCGATGTGGTGGCAGAGCGCGGCCAGCAGGGTGCAGGCGTGGAAGAACTCGTGGTGACCGAAGACGGTCGGCCACGGGTTGGGCCGGCGGAGCGCGTAGAAGACCGCGCCCACGCTGTAGATCGCGCCACCGACGATCAGCAGCACCAGGGCCGCGACGCCGCCACTGTGCAGGATCTCCGGCAGCATGGCCACCGCCACCCAGCCGAGCGCCAGGTAGAGCGGTGCGGAGACCCAGCGCGGCGCGTGCGGCCACACCAACTTGAGCGCCACGCCGGCCAGCGCGCCACCCCAGACCAGGGCCAGCATCAGGGTGGCCTGTCGCGGCGCGAGCAGCTGTACGCACAACGGCGTGTACGTGCCGGCGATGAACACGAAGATCATCGAGTGGTCCATCCGGCGCATCACCTGGTAGCCACGCTCCGACCACACCCGACGGTGGTACAGCGCGCTGGTGCCGAAGAGCCCGCAGACGGTCAGGCTGTAGATGACGCAGCTCACCAGGGGTGCCCACCCCGGGCGGGTGGCGGCGATCGAGCAGAGCACGATGCCGCTGGCCAGGGCGACGAAGAAGGCGTACGTGTGCAGCCAGCCGCGCATCCTGGGCTTACCGATGTCGACCGGCTTCAGTCGGAGCGGAGCGGAGGTGGTCACGTCTCCAGGTTACGGCACCGTAGGTTACTTTCAAGTAGTCGGCCTGGTGACGCCAGGCACCGTCGCCGTGAACACCTCGCCGGCACGACATCGGCGAGGATGAGCGGATGCGGATCCGACCCGTCGGGGCGCACGCCCTGCTGCTCGACTGCACCGCCCCCACCGGCGTGCCCGAGTCTGCCCTGGTCGAGGCGTGGAGAGCCGAGCTGTGGCGGCGTCGCGAGCAGGGCGAACTGATCGCCATCGAGATCGTGCCGGCGGCCAGCACCGTCCTGCTCGACGGCGTACCCGACCCGGCCGCAACGGCCGAGTTGCTCTCCCACTGGGCGCCGACGGTCTCGAGGGCCGTCGCCGCCAGCGACCGCGCACGTGGCGCTCGCGACGGCTGCGGCGACGTGGGCCGGGCGGGCGACGGTGGAGAGGTGGTCGTCCCGGTCGACTTCGACGGGCCGGACCTGCCGGCGGTCGCCGAGCACTGGGGGGTCGACGTGCCGGACGTGCTGCGGCGGCTGACCGGCACCCCGTTCCGGGTCGCCTTCTGCGGCTTCGCCCCCGGCTTCCCGTACCTGACCGGGCTGCCCGCCGAACTGGCGCTGCCCCGACTGGCCACCCCCCGCGCCCGGGTGCCGGCCGGCTCGGTCGCCCTGGCCGGCCCGTACGCCGGCATCTATCCGGGCGCGTCCCCGGGCGGCTGGCTGCTGGTCGGCCGGACCGACCTGGTTCTTTTCGACGTGCACGCCGACCCGCCGGCCCTGCTCGGCCCGGGGACCCCGGTCCGGTTGGCGGCGGCATGACCCGGCCCGCCGAGATCGAGGTGCTCCGCGCCGGCCCGCTCACCACCGTGCAGGACCTGGGCCGGCCCGGATGGGCGCACCTGGGCGTACCCCGGTCCGGCGCCCTCGACCCGGCCGCCCTGCGGCTGGCCAACCGCCTGGTCGGCAACCCGGAGCGTGCCGCCGGCCTGGAGATCACCCTGACCGGCTGCGTGCTGCGGCTCACCCGGGCCACCACGGTGGCGGTCACCGGCGCCGAGGTGCCGGTCCGGGCCGGCGACCGACCCGGCGACGCTGGACGCCCGCTCACCGTGCCGGCGGGCACGGTGCTGCGGATCGGCCCGGCCCGTCGGGGCGTACGGAGTTGGCTGGCCGTGGCGGGCGGGATCGACGTGCCGCCGGTGCTCGGCAGCCGGGCCACCGACACCCTCTCCGGGCTCGGCCCGCCCCCGCTGCGTGACGGCGACCGGCTGCCGCTCGGCGAACCGTTCGGCGAACCCGCGCCGGTGGACCTGACCGTCGGCCCCGCACCCCCGCCGGAGCTGCACCTGACGCTGCGCCCCGGCCCCCGCGACGACTGGTTCACTCCGACCGCGCTCGACCGGCTGCTCGGCGCCGCGTACACCGTCAGCCCCGTGAGCAACCGGGTCGGCGCGCGGCTCGCCGGCGCGCCGCTGCCCCGCGCGGTCGCCGGCGAGTTGCCCAGCGAGGGCATCGTGCTCGGCGCGGTGCAGGTGCCGGCGGACGGACAACCCCTGATCTTCCTCGCCGACCACCCGACCACCGGCGGATACCCGGTTATCGGGGTGGTCACCGACGTGACCCCGCTCGCGCAGGCCCGGCCAGGTACTACCGTCAGATTCCATGGACCTCAACGCTGACCTGGGCGAGGGATTCGGCATCTGGCGGCTCGGTGACGACGAGGCGCTGCTGGACCTGGTCACCTCCGCCAACGTCGCCTGCGGCTTCCACGCCGGCGACCCGTCCACCATGCGGCGGGTCTGCGAGGGCGCGGCGCGGCGCGGGGTCGCGGTGGGCGCGCAGGTCGGCTACCGGGACCTGGCCGGCTTCGGCCGGCGGCGCATCGCGTACGACTTCGCCGAGCTGCGCGACGAGATTACCTACCAACTGGGCGCGCTCGACGCGTTCTGCCGGCTGTTCGGCACCGGGGTCCGTTACCTCAAGCCGCACGGGGCGCTCTACAACGTGGCCAGCACCGACGAGGCGCAGGCGGCGGCGGTGGTCGCCGCGGTCACCGGCCACGACCCCGAGATGCCCGTGCTCTGCCTGCCCGGCTCGGTGCTCGCCCAGCTCGCCGTCGGTGCGGGCCTGCCGGTCGTCGCCGAGGGCTTCGCCGACCGCGGCTACCTGCCCAACGGGGCACTGGTGCCGCGCGGCACACCCGGCGCGCTGATCACCGACGCGGAACAGGTGGCCAACCGGGCGGAACGGATGGCCACCGAACGGACCGTGGTGGCGGTGGACGGCACCGTCATTCCCTGCCCGGTGGACTCGATCTGCGTGCACGGGGACACCCACGGCGCGGTCTCCGCCACCGAACTGGTCCGCGCCACGCTGATCGACGCCGGCATCCCGCTCGCCCCGTTCGCATGAATGGAAGGGCCCCTTGGACATCGGATTCCGTCGTCCAAGGGGCCCTGCCCAACAGCTAGGCGTCCAGGCCGCGCAACACGAGCGGGAGCCGGGCCGCCCCGCCGTCGACCACTCGGACCGGGACGCCCCAGTCCTGCCGGGTCAGATGGCAGGCGGCGTGCTCGACGTCCGCGTCACAGGTCGCCGCCTGGGCGGTCACCTGGAGCACCCCGCCGGTGACCTCGCCGTTGAGCACCAGCCGGCGGGATAGTTCGGTGCCCGTGCCGGCGCCCTCCACCAGCAGCTCCGGCGGGGACGCGGAGACCACCAGCCGGGTCGACGGCCCGTACGTCTCGTCCAGCTTCTGCCCGGGCGCGGGGGTGAAGACGATGTCCAGGGTGACCTCGCCCGCCGCGATGTCGGTCGGCTTCCGCTCGGTGCGGTGCCGGGGGCCGTCCACCGTGCTGGCGCCCGCCGCCGACAGCGCACCCGGGGCGAGCCGGGTCAGCCGGTGCGCGGCGGACTCCACCACCAGCACCTCGCCGGCGGGGGTGAGCACGAGATCGCTCGGCTCGGCCAGCCCGTCGGCGACCGTGGACACCTGGCCGGTGGCCGGATCGAAGCGGCGGACCGCACCGTTGTAGGTGTCCGCGATCAGTACCGAGCCGTCCGGCAGCGCACACACGCCCAGCGGGTGCTGGAGCAGCGCCGACTCCGCCGGCCCGTCCACGTGCCCGAAGTCGAACAGGCCCTGCCCGACGGCGGTGCCGAGCTCCCCGTTCTCGACGTACCGGACGGCGCTGGTCTCGCTGTCGGCGATCCAGAGCCGGGCGCCGTCGGCGGAGACGGAGAGCCCCGACGGCTGCGCCATCCACGCCTCGGCCAGCGGGCCGTCGCGCAGCGCCTCGACCGTGGTGCCGGCGTACATGCCAGCGGTCCGCTTGATCGGATCGAACCACCAGAGCTGGTGGATGCCAGCCATCGCGATGATCAACTTGTCGTCGTACCAGGCCAGGTCCCACGGGGACGAGAGGTCCACGGCGAGCGCGTCGTGCGGGTGGTCGTCGACCGTGGCCCGCCACTGCCGGCCGCTACCGGCGACGGTGACCACCTCGTCGGACGCCAGGCGTACGCCGCGCAGCAGGTGGTTGACCGTGTCGGCGACCACCAGGTCGTAGCCGGCGACCTCGGCGACCTGCGTGGGCAGCAGGCAGAGCCCCTGCGGCTCGGAGAAGGTCGCCGCGCCGGCCGGCCCGTCGGCCCGGCCCCGCTCGCCCGAGCCGATCCGGCGCACCGGCGTCTCACCGTCGGGGGCCACCTCGACCAGGGAGTGCCGGGCCGAGTCGGAGACCAGCAGGTTGCCGTCCGGCAGCAGCACCGCCTTGCCCGGGAAGCGCAGCGTGGTCTCCGGCGCGGGTGGCGGGACGTACGGGCCGTCGCCCCGGTGCAGGGTGCCCTTTGCCTCGTGGGTGGCGATCAGCTCGTCGATCAGCCGGGCCAGCCCTTCGGCGTGCCCCTCGCCGGCCATGGTGGCCACCACGTACCCCTCGGGGTCGATCACCGACAGGGTCGGCCAGGCCCGGGCCGCGTACTGCTGCCACATGTCCAGCTCGGGATCGTCGAGCACGGGGTGGTGCACCCCGTACCGCTCCACGGCGGCGGCCAACGCGTCGGCGTCCTTCTCGTGCTCGAACTTCGGCGAGTGCACGCCGATCACGACGAGCACGTCGCCGTACTTCTCCTCCAGCGGGCGCAACTCGTCGAGCACGTGCAGGCAGTTGATGCAGCAGAAGGTCCAAAAATCCGCCAGGACGATCTTGCCGCGCAGGTCGGCGAGCTTGAGATCGCGTCCACCGGTGTTCAGCCAGCCCCGACCGCGCAGCTCGGGGGCCCGTACTCGTGCGCTCATGACTCCATCGTGCCTGACCATCGGCTGACGGTCGGCCAGAGGGGGCGAGCCGCCGAGATCCAGGCCACCCCCGCGTACGACGACGGCGGGGCCACGGATTCCCGTGGCCCCGCCGTCGGTGGATCTACTTGGTGGCCGGCTTGAGGCAGAGCACCCGGTTGGTGCCCTCGCCGGGCAGCACCACGTGCGGCTGCGTCGTGTCGGTGCACTTGTCCTTCGCGTCCACCTTGGAAACGATCGTGAACGCGCCGGCCTCGCCGCAGTCCGCCGCCGAGGCGCCCTGACCGGACTGCTTCACGCACGTGCCGACCGCCGGGTCGAAGCTGGGTGCCTCGTTCCCGCCGCCGAACTTGCCGAGCAGCATCAGCAGGCCGAGCGGCACCGCCAGGATGAGCACCGCCGCGATCAGCACCGCGGCCAGCACCCGGCCGTTGCGCACCTTCGGCACCGGTGGCTCTGCCTTCGGCTCCTCAGCGTCCGGCTTGAACGAGTCGAACCGGCCCTGGTCGGACTCGCTGGCCTGCTGACCCCAGGCCGGCGCGGCCTGCTGGGGCGCCGACGGGAAGGCCGCCGCGAAGTTGGCGCCCGGTGCCGGCTCGGTGGCCGGCCCGCTGCCGAAGCCCGGTCCGCCGAAGCCGGGGCCGCCGAAGCCCGGCGTGCCGTTCACCGCGGCGGTGCCGGCGGCCGGAGAAGCGGGGCCGAACCGGTCGGCCGGACGCTCGGCACCGGACTGCGGCCGGACCCCGTTCACCGGCCGGTTGTTCCCGGGCGCGTCGACGAATGACGGCACACCGGGCGGGAACGCCGGCGGCGCGGACGCCGCCTCACCGAACCCGTTCGGAGTCGCCGGCCGGTCGTCGAAGCGCGGTTCGGCCGGGGAGTCGCCGCCCCAACCGGGGCTGGCCTGCCGGTCAGGGCCGTTCTGCCAGTCGGGTGCTGCCTGGCGGTCAGGGCCGTTCTGCCAGTCGGGTGCTGCCTGGCGGTCGGAGCCGTTCTGCCAGTCGGGTGCCTCCTGGCGTGCCGGGCCGTTCTGCCAGTCCGGTGCGCTCTGGCGCTCAATGCCCGGGTCGGCCTGGAACGCCTCCGGCGCTGCCTGCTCCGGCTCGGATTGCGCCGGACGGCCGTACACCCGGGGCTGTGGCGCGGGCGCGCCGGCCGGCCGGATGGCCTGGTCGGTCGGGGGCATCACCCGGCTGGCCAGTGGCACGGAGGCGCTCGCCGAGGCCCGGCCCACCGCGCCGGCCGCCGACTCGGCCTCCGGCACCGGTACGACCGCACGGCCCGCTCCGGATTCCGGAGAGGTACGCGGGGCGGGCACCACCGCAGCGCCTGCCGAGGCATCCTCGGCCCGGCCCCAACCGGCCGGCTCGGCCTCGTACTGCGCGGGGGCGTCCGGCTGCTCCCGCTCGGCGTACGCCGGCTGCTCGGCGTACGCCGGCTGCTCGGGGATCGCGGCGAACTGGGCGGGTGGCGCGTAGTCGACCGGCGGGGCGGCGGCCAGGCTGGCACCCGGTACGCGCTGCTCCTGTGGCGGCAGCGGCACCGCGTTTGCCGGCGAGATGCCCGGCGCGGGCCCGGGCTGGTAGGCCGGTGGCTCGTCGCCCCGGTCGGCCTCCCAGCCACCGCGGGACTGGGCGGAGGCCTCCGCCTCGGCGCGACCCCACACCTCGCCGGGTGCCCACGGCTGGGTGGCCGGCACAGCGGCGCTGCCCTGGGCGGCATTGTCCGGGGCGGCGGCCCAGGCGGGCGTCCCGTCGTTGCCCGGCACGCTGGCGCTGGCCCGCGCCGGGGTGCCGGCCTGCTCCGGGGTCCATCCCGCCTGCTCCGGCCGTTCGGCCGGTTGGTCCTGGGCCGAGAGCACCCAGTCCGGCTGCTGCGGGCGGCTCTCGGCGCCACCCCAGGCGGCCGGCTGCGCGGCCTCGTCCTGCTTCACGTCAGCGCCGTCGCCCCAGCCACCGGGCTGCGCCTGCTGCTGCTGTGCGGCCCAGCCGCCGGAGCGGGCCGGGTCGTCCTGGCTGGGCCAGTTTGCCGCCGGTGCCGGCACCTGGGCCGCGCCACGTGCCGCGGCCGGCTCGGCCTGCCCCCAGCCGGGGGCCGGCTGCTCGGTCTGCTCGGCGGCCTGGCCCCAGGTCTGGGGGGACTGCTCGGCCGGCGTCCACACCGGCTGGTCGTCGCGCGCGGCAGCGCCGGTGGCCCAGCCGCCGGAGGCGGCCGGGTCGTCCTGCTGACCGATGCCGCCGGGCCAGCCGCCGGCCTGCGCGGACTCGGGCTGCTGTGACTCGGCGCCGCGCCAGTCAGCGGCCGGTGGGTTGGCCTGCGCCGCCCCGCCCCAGCCGCCGGAGCGGGCCTGGTCGTCCTGCTGGGAGTCGGTGCTCCAGCCGCCGGAGCGGGCCGGGTCTTCCTGAGCCGGCCAGGCGGCGGTGGCCGGCGGCACCTGCGCGGCACCCCGCGCGGCAGCCGGCTGGGCCTGCGCCCAGTCGGGCTGCTCGGGGGCAGCCGCGGCCCAGGTGGGGGCACTCTGCTCGGCTGGCGTCCAGCCCTGCTGCTGCCCAGCCCACGGGGCGGGCTGCGCGTGGTCCGGTGCGCCACCGCTGGCGGGCCAGGCGCCGGGCTGCTGCGGCGCGTCGTTCGCACCACCGCCGGTGGCCCAGGCGGGCTGGGGCGGGTCGGAGGGCTGCGGCGCGGCGCCGGAACCCCAGGCGGGGTTCGGCGGCTGCTCCGACTGGGCCGCCCAGGCCGGTGCCGATGGGTTCTGCCCGGTCGGCGGTGGGGGCGCCCAGCCAAGGTCGGGGCCGGCGGCGTTGTAACCGTTGTCCGGCTGCGCCGGGCGGTCGCCGTACGGCGCCGGTCCGCCGGCGCCCGGTGACACCTCGTCCGGCTCCTGGCCGGGGCGGTGCGGGCCCTCGGACGTCATGGGTGCGCCTCCTCCATCACATGTCGGCCGCCGGTGCCGATCGGTCTCCTCGGCATGGCTGCCGGCTTCACCGGCGTACCGCCGTGCCGGCTCCCCGCACGGTATCCGGTAGCCGCACAGCGCGTCCAAGGAGCACCGGTCGTCACTCCGCGTTGCCGGTCGGTGTCGAGCAGCTTCTATCGGATCGGCTTGTGCCGGGCCAGCGGGCGGTGACCGAAGCCCACCGTACCGGGCGCTGCGGCAGGGCGGAATCCCGGTGCCGAGGTGCGGTGAAACGCCGATGGCCCACCCGGTTCGCCGGGTGGGCCATCGATCTGGAGGAGGTGAGGAAAGTGGTGGAGCGTCAGCTCATGTGACGCTGGGCGATGACGAGGAGTTCGTCGCGGACCGCCGGCGAGCTCGCGGACCGCAGCGCGTGCTCGATGGCACGGGCGCGGCGGGTGGCGTCGCGGTGGTTGCGGATGCGCTCGATCATGCTCATTGGTGGGTCCCCCTGGCTATTCGGTTGTCAGCCCTTGATGGCTCTATTTAACCTCAGAACCGGGTCAACTTCCATCGATTATTAGGTGAGCTGGGACACCTGCCTAACAATCAAAGGCCAGAGGGCCTGGTGGCCGACGGTTTCGTTTGCTGAACGGACACGGCCGGTGTGCCGGGGATTAACCCGTGGCACACCGGCCGTGGCCTGGTGTTCGGACGGTCAGGTCCAGGCGAGCAGCGCCGCCTCCGGGTCAGCGAGGAAGTCGCCGATGTCGCGCAGGAACTTCGAGCCCAGTTCACCATCGATGATCCGGTGGTCGAAGCTCAGCCCCAGCGTGGTGACCTGACGCGCCTTGACCTTGCCCTTGTGCACCCAGGGCATCTCCCGCACCGCGCCGAAGGCCAGGATCGCCGACTCACCCGGCGGCAGGATCGGCGTGCCGGTGTCCACCCCGAACACCCCGACGTTGGTGATGGTCAGGGTGCCGCCGGACATGTCCGCCGGCGAGGTGCGCCCGGACTTCGCCGTCTGCACCAGATCGGTCAGCGCGTCCGCCAGCTCGCGCAGCGAGAGCCGGCCGGCGTCCTTCACGTTCGGCACGATCAGGCCGCGCTCGGTGGCCGCTGCGATACCGAGGTTGACGTACTCCTTGACCACGATCTCGTCGCCGGCCCAGGTCGAGTTGACCATCGGATGACGCTTGACCGCCAGCAGCACGGCCTTCGCCACCAGCAGCAGCGGCGAGACCCGGACGTCGCGCCACTCCCGCCGGTCGCGCAGCCGGTCGAGCGCCTTCATCGCCCGGGTCACGTCGACGGTCAGGAACTCCGTCACGTGCGGGGCGGTGAACGCCGAGCGGGACATGTTCTCGGCGGTGAGCTTGCGTACCCCCTTGACCGGGATGCGCTGCTCGCGGTCGGCGCCGAAGCTCGCGGCGCTCGTGGCCGCCGACGTCACCGCGATCGGCTCGGCCGCCGCCACGGCCCCGCTCGCCGCCTGCTGCACGTCCTCCCGGGTGATCGAGCCCAGCGGACCCGAACCGGTCAGCGTGCGCAGGTCGACGCCGAGGTCCTTGGCGAGCTTGCGCACCGGCGGCTTGGCCAGCACCAGCCCGCCGGCCAGCGGAGCGCCCTGGCCGTTCTGCCCAGGCGTCGGCACGGCCGCCGGCTGTGGAGCCGGCGCGACCGGCGCCGGCGCGGGCGTCGCCTCGGCCTGCGCGGGGACGCCACCCTTGCGCGGGCGGCGCTTCGCGGAGGTGGTGCGCGGGCCGTAGCCGACCAGCACCGCGGTCCGGCCACCCGGGGCCGGGCCGCCGATCAGGCCGGGCTCCACCATGCCCTCGGCCGGTGCCACCTCGACCGCGGCCAGCGAGGCCGCCGACGGGGTGGGCAGGGAGCCGCCGGGCGTGGCCGTGGTCGACGGCTCGGCCAGCGGGCCGGCGCCCGGGTCGGTGTCGATCGCGATGATCGGCGTGCCGACCTCGACCGTGGTGCCCTCCGGGTGGAAGATCGCGTGCACCTGCCCGGCCCACTTCGCCGGGATCTCCACGGCCGCCTTGGCCGTCTCCACCTCGACGATCGGCTGGTTCAGCTCGATGGTGTCGCCGACCTTGACCAGCCAGGACAGGATCTCGCCCTCGGTCAACCCCTCGCCCAGGTCGGGCAGGTTGAACTCCTTGATCCGGGACATGCCGCTCACCAGCCGAAGGAGCGGTCGACGGCGTCGAGCACCCGGTCCAGGTCGGGCAGGTACTCCTCCTCCACCCGGGCGGCCGGGTAGGGGATGTCGAAGCCGGTCACCCGCAGCACCGGCGACTCCAGGGAGTAGAAGCACTCCTCGGTGATCCGCGCGGCCAACTCGGCGCCGAGGCCGATGTTCGACGGCGCCTCGTGCACCACCACGGCGCGGCCGGTGCGCTTCACCGACTCGTACGCCGCGGTCAGGTCCAGCGGGGAGAGCGAGCGCAGGTCGATGACCTCCAGCTCCCGGCCGTCCTCGGCGGCGGCGGTCGCCGCCTCCAGGCAGGTCCGCACCATCGGCCCGTAGGCGAGCACGGTGACGTCGGTGCCGGGCCGCACCACCCGGGCCGAGTGCAGCGGGTACGCGTCGGCCAGCGGCGCGTCCAGGTCGACCGGACCCTTCTCCCAGTAGCGGCGCTTGGGCTCCAGGAAGACGATCGGGTCGTCCGAGGCGATGGCCTGCTGGATCATCACGTACGCGTCCTGCGGGTTGGAGCAGGACACCACCTTCAGGCCGGCGGTGTGCGCGAAGTACGCCTCCGGCGACTCGGAGTGGTGCTCGACCGCGCCGATGCCGCCGCCGAACGGGATCCGGATCACCATCGGGATGTTGAGCTTGCCGCGCGAGCGGTAGTGCATCTTCGCCACCTGCGACACGATCTGGTCGTACGCGGGGTAGACGAAGCCGTCGAACTGGATCTCGCAGACCGGGCGGTAGCCGCGGATGGCCAGGCCGACTGCGGTGCCGATGATGCCGGACTCGGCCAACGGGGTGTCGATAACCCGGTCGTCGCCGAAGTCCTTCTGGAGCCCGTCGGTGATCCGGAAGACGCCGCCGAGCTTGCCGACGTCCTCGCCCATGATGATGACCTTGGGGTCGTTCTCGAGGGCGCGGCGCAGACCGGTGTTGAGGGCCTTGCCGAGGGTGAGCGTCTCCGTGGCCATCAGTGGGCGCTCCCCTCGAACGACTCCATGTAGCGGCTGAACTGCGTGCGCTGCTCGTCGAGCAGCGGAGACCCGTTGGGGTAGACGTGGTCGAACATCGTCACCGGCTCCGGGTTGGGCATGGCGAGCACCCGCTCGCGCAGGTGCACCGACTCGCGGCGGGCCTGCTCGTCGACCTCGGCGAAGAAGTCGGCGTCGGCGATCTGCTGCTTCTCCAGGAAGGCCTTGACCCGGGCGATCGGGTCCTTGGCCTGCCACGCCTCGACCTCGCTGGCGATCCGGTAACGGGTCGGGTCGTCGGAGGTGGTGTGCGCGCCCATCCGGTAGGTGTACGCCTCGATCAGGCTCGGGCCCTGCCCGTGCCGGGCGTTGTCCAGCGCGGTACGGGTGACCGCGTAGGTGGCCAGCACGTCGTTGCCGTCCACCCGGATGCCGGGGAAGCCGAAGCCGGCGGCCCGCTGGTAGAGCGGGATGCGGGTCTGCCGCTCCAGAGGCTCGGAGATCGCGTACTGGTTGTTCTGGCAGAAGAAGACCATTGGCGCGTTGAACACGCCGGCCCAGACGAAGGCCTCGTTGACGTCACCCTGGCTGGTGGCCCCGTCGCCGAAGTAGGCGATCACCGCTTCGCCGTCGTCGGTGCCGGTCTTGCCGTCCATGGTGATGCCCATGGCGTAGCCGGTCGCGTGCAGGGTCTGCGCCCCGATCACGATCGTGTACATGTTGAACTTGAACTCGTTCGGGTCCCAGCCGCCCTGGTCGACGCCGCGGAACAGGCCGAGCGGCATGATCGGGTCGATGCCCCGGCAGTAGAGGACGCCGTGCTCCCGGTAGGTCGGGAAGGCCATGTCCTGGGTGCGCAGCGCGCGCCCGGAGCCGACCTGGGCCGCCTCCTGGCCGAGCAGGCTGGCCCAGATGCCCAGCTCGCCCTGCCGCTGGAGCGCGGTCGCCTCGGCGTCGAGCTTGCGGACCAACACCAGGTCGCGGTAGAGCCCGCGGTACTCCTCGTCGGTGAAGTCGACGCGGTACTCGATGCCGTCCGGCCCGGTGACGCTCTCGATCCGCTCGCCTTCGGGGGTGAGCAGCTGCACCAGCTCGGGATTGCCAGCCGCGCTCTTCCTGGAGCGGGGTGCCGCCCGCCTGCTGCGGGTGGTGCCCCCGGGGTCGCCCTTTGCCATCCGTCTCTCCCTGTCATGTCTGCGTCGGCACCGGGGGGTCACCCGGCCGCGCAACTCGTGCGCCTGTCCGGCTGCTGCCGGACCGGTTCCTGGCGGCCGCGCCTAGCCCCGGTGGGAGTTGCCGCGCGGCGTGAGCCGGATTCTGGCCGAACCCGGTTCGGGAGCGCCGGCGCTCAACCGCGCCTGCCGCGAGGGTGCGCGGAGGTCACGGCTGCGTTGCCGTCGTGCTCCATATTCGCAGAGCAGGTGAGCGCGCCCACAGTACGCCCGCCCTGCATTCCGACCGCCCACCCTTTGACGTCCTTTGTCGCCATGATGCCGCGACGCGGGCGCTAGGCGGTCCGGCGGCGGTTCGTCATCGTTCGGTCATCTCCGCGTGTCGACACGCGGTGGAGGTTGGCTAACGCAAGGTAACTAGGCGAGGCTGATTACCGCAGGATCGTGCTGATCGGGTGATTTGCCGGTGTTTTTCAGCCGACGGTGTCCGTCCGCGTCTTTCCGAAGCCGACGACAAGGGGTGTGCGGTGCACGAGCCAGGTGACGGTCCCGGCACACCGGAGCTCAGCCGGCACCGGTCGCCCGGCGGCTACCGCCCGGTGGTCGGCGCGCACCGCGCCCCCGGCGCCGGCAGCCCCTCCCGCGGTTACCTGCTCACCGTCGCGCTGCTGGCCGGCACCGCCTCGATGCCCATCCTCGCCGCTATCAGCGCGGGCTCGGCAACGTCGGGCAGCACCGCGCTACCGGACAGCAGCACCCCCTTCATCCCCACTCCGTCGGTCGGGCCGGTGGTGATCCCGCTGCCGATGACCAGCCAGCCGGCGCTTCCGCCACCCGGCACGCCCAGCGTCGGCCCGACCGCCACCGATGGCTGGCTGCCCGCCGCTCCCCGACGTGTCCCGGACCGGCCGGGGCCCGCGCCGGCTGCCGCCAACGCGGAGCCCGCACGTCATGCGGTACCGCCGCCAGCACCGAGGCCCACCCGGAGCAGACCGCCGTCCCCGTCCCCGCCCAGCCCGTCGCCGGTGCCGTCGCCGACCGGTTCGCCGACCGACCCGCCGGACCCGACCCCGAGTCCGACGCCGAGCCCGACGCCAACCGTGCCGGCGACGCCGACCGAGACCGATTCCTCGACCCCGACCGCATCGCCGACCAGCACACCGTCCGTACCGGCCAGCACGCCCACGCCGACCGCCACCCCCGGTGCATCGGGCAGCCGGCCCAGCCCGACCGCCCCGTCCACGCCCACGGTGAGCCGGTCGCCGCTGGCCGGACCGACGCACCCCACGGTGTCCCCGGCGGTACGGTGACGATCAGGCGCGACCGAGCCGGTGCCGGCGGTGGTCGGCGGTAGGCGCGTACCGGAGGGGGTGGCGTGGGCGGCGGTGCGGAACTCCGCCCGGTCACCACCCGGCCCGGCCCCGGGCTGCGGGTCGCCCGGCTCGTCACCGAGCTGACCGCCCCGGCCGTGCTGGTGTCGCTGCTGATGGTCGCCGTGAGCTGGCACAGCGCCCGGCGCGCGAGTCACGGCCTGGCGTGGGGCCTGCTCGCCACGCTCTTCGTCACCGGCATTCCGTTCGCCTACATCGTCGGCGGGGTACGCCGCGGCCGGCTCACCGACCACCACATCGGCCGTCGGGAGCAGCGTCGGGTGCCGCTACTGGTCGGCCTCGGCTCGGTCGCCGCCGGGCTGGCCCTGCTCGCCGTGCTCGGCGCGCCCCGCCCGCTGCTGGCGCTGGCGGTGGCCGGGCTGGTCGGTCTGGTGGTCGCCGTGTCGGTGAGCCACTGGTGGAAGATGTCGATCCACTCGGCGGTGGCCGCTGGCACGCTGGTCATCCTTGCGCTGACCTTCGGTGCCCGGCTGCTCTTCGCCGCGCCGCTGCTGGCCGTCGTCGGCTGGTCCCGGGTGCGGCTGCGCGACCACACCGTGCCGCAGGTGCTGGCTGGCGGTGTGCTCGGCGCACTCATCGCCGGGCTGGTCTTCGGCCTGCTGCGCTGACCGCGCCTGCTGCGCTGACCGCGCCGGCTGTGCGGAGACCGGGCCTGCTGCGCGGAGACCGGGCCTGGCACCCGCCCGGGCGGCGAGAATGCCGCCCGGGCGGGATGCCGTCAGGCGCCGTCGTCGGCGAGGCGGTGCCGGTTCGCCTCGATCCAGGCGTCGAGGGCGGCCGGGTCGTCCGGGTCCACCCCGTCGGCCATCAGCTGGGCGACGGCTGCGGTGGCCGGGCTGCGCCGCTCACCGGTGGAGTAGAGGCGGGCGAACTCCGGCACCATCTCCTCGATCGCCTCGTCGGTGCGCGCGGCGGCCGACTCGGGCAACCCGCGCTGGCGCGACGCGTACCGGGCCCAGGCGCGCAGGACCCGGGGCAGCATCGCCGCGTCGTCCATGTCCAGCACCGCGCGGCGGTGCACCCAGTCGAGCAGGAACAGCCCGGACACCGCGGGGCTCCACCGCATCGGGTCAGCGTCCGGGAAGGTCGCCGAGTGGTCCAGCAGCAGACTCAGGCAGAAGTGCAGCGAGGCCAGCTCCGGGCCGTCGACGGTGTCCAGCCCGAACCGGGTGGCCTCCGGCGCGGCCAGGAACCGCCGGACCAGGTCGGTGCGCTCAGCGGCGGAGAGCGGCTCGACCTCCGCCGGGCCGGTCGGGTCGGCGGCGGTGGGCAGCACCGCCAGCCGGAGGCCGACCAGCGCGCGGTCGGTGGAGAGCGAGCCCTCGCCGGGTAGCTCGCCCAGGTCGTCGGTGACCGCGAGATGCCGGGCCACCTCGCCGCGCAGCCGGGCCGGGTCCTCGGTGCGGAACCAGGTCAGCTCGTCGTCCGCGCACATCTGCCGGACCTGGTCCAGGATCCGTTCCGCCGGCCCGCCGACGAAGATGTCCTTGGTGATCCCGATGTTGTGGTCCACCAGGGCCACCAGCGCGTGTTCGGGGCCGCCGGCCTCGTCGTCGTAGGCGAAGGTGGCGAGGTAGGAGGTCTGGTCGCCGTACACATCGCCGTACGCCCAACTGCCGGTCAGGTGCACCCGGCCGAGCTGCTCGGCCCAGGCCGGTGTCTGGCTGCCCGGGCGCACCCGCTCGGTGCCCTCGGCGTCCGGGACGAGTGCGGCGAAGACCTGCCGGATGGTGGTTGCCGCAGCGATCCGGCGGCGGGCGGTGGCGGCGAGGAACCCGGTGACGAACTCCCGTACGGCGGTGTCGCGGTCGGTCTCCGCGATCGCATAGACGCTGCCCAGCAGTGCGCTGCCCAGCATCTCGGCGTCCAGCGCGGACTCCAGCTTGGTCACGTCGCGTGCGGCGTGCAGCACCGCGTCGTAGGGGGTCTGAGGCGTGGCCATGCTCCGACCCTACGCCGCCCGAGGGGTACGCAGAGCGCTAGCGAGCCGTGCGGAGCGTCAGCGGCGGGCGGCGTCCCGCAGCGCGTCGCGTGCCTGCGCGTACGAGGCGAGCACGATCCGCACCGGGGCGAGCACGTACTCCTCGCCCACCTGGGCGACCTCGGCCGTCAGCCGCTGCTCAGCGCGGGCTCGGGCCCGGCGGCCCGCCCAGCGCACCACAGGCCGGGTCAGCGCTGCCACCAGCAGCCCGGCCAGCAGCCCGCCGAGCAGCAGCAGGGTGGGCAGTGGCACCTGCCCGACCATCGGGTTGTCCAGCGCGGGCAGGCCGAGCACCCGCAGCGCGTAACCGAGCACCAGCCAGCCCAGCCCGACCACGGCAGCCAGCGTGACCAACCACTGCACGCCGCCGACCAGCCGCCACCAGAGCGGTCGACGGTCCAGGCCGAGGTCGGTGCTGGCGATCTTGCGGTCCAGCGCGTCCGGCAGGTCGCCGAGGCGGGACCGGGCGGCGGCGGTGACCGCGGTCGGCCAGGCGGCGGGCAGGTCGGCGGCGGCCCGGTCGGCCACCGCGCGGATCGCCAGGCCGAGCGCCGAGCGTTGGGCGGCCGTCGGGTCCGGCACCGAGGTCGCCGCGACCAGGCTCTCCGCCGGGTCGGCCCGGTCGCCGGCCGGGCCGGGCAGGTGCAGCCGGCGCAACGGGTCGGGCCGCAGCCGCCGCCAGCCCCGGACCACCGGCCAGCCGGTGGCGGAGCCGGCCCGGTGCCGGTACGCCTGCTCCACCGCCTCGGTGACCGCAGGCACGCCGGCCGCGCCGGCCAGTGCCCGGTTCAGGCCGCTGACGGCCGCATCGTCCGGTCCGCCCGGCGGGCGGGCCGAGCCGACCAGCTCGTCCAGCGTGGCGACCACCGTGTCGACGTCACCGGCGAGCCGGCGCAGCGCCGCCTGCCGCCCGGCGACCGTCTGCTCCAGCGCGGTGCGCAGCCCGGCCATCCCGGCCGGGTCGATGGCGGTGGTGGCCAGCAGTGGCACGCCGGTCAGCCCGTCGGCGTCGAGCAGCCGGCGCAGGTCGTCCAGGACTCGGGGCAGCTGGGCCGTGGGCAGCCGGTCGGCCTGGTTGAGCACGACCAGGGTGACGTCGCGGTGTCGGTGGAACTCGCGCAGGTAGCTGTCGTGGATCACCCGGTCGGCGTACTTCTGTGGGTCGACCACCCAGACCACCTGGTCGACCAGGCCGAGCAGCCGGTCCACCTCCAGTCGGTGGGACCGCTGCACCGAGTCGAAGTCGGGCAGGTCGAGCAGGATCAGCCCGTGCAGCGCGGTCTCGTCGTCCGCGTCCAGCGCGCTCTCGCGGACGAAGCGGTGCCGGGGCAGTACGCCGATCCAGTCGAGGAGCCGGTTGGCGCCCTCCAGCGGCCCCCACACGCAGGCGTGCGCGACACCGGTGGTTGGCCGGCGGACCCCGACCGGCGAGAGCTCCAGTTGGGCCAACGCGTTGAAGAGGCTGGACTTGCCGCTGCCGGTGGCACCGGCCAGGGCGACCACGGTGTGGTCCCGGGACAGGGCGAGCCGGGTGCCGGCCCGCTCGATCAGTGTGTGCGCGGGCACCAGCTCGGCGTCGGGCAGCAGGCCGTCCGCCGCGGTGAGGAACCGGCGTACCCCCTCCAGGCGGGCGATCAGCGCGTCGGGGTCGACCCGCCGGTCGCCGCGGAACGCCTCGCGTACCCGACCGGCGATGTTGCTCACCGGGAGCCCTCCTCATTCGCGGCAGGCAGTGTGTCGCCGCCGGCGGTGGCCAGGCCGCTGCGGTGCCGGGCCAGCTCGACCCGGCCGGCGGCCCGGCGCAACCCGTCGCCGGCCTCCGCGGCGGGGCGGGCGTCGGCGGTGCGGGTCAGGAAGCGGTCGGCCTCCGTGTCGAGCAGCGTCCGCACCCGGTCCAGCAGGTCGGCGCGGGCCTTGGCGGCGAGGGTACGCACCGCCTGGTCGCCGAAGATCGCCTGGAGTACGGCCTGGGCGGCGACCGTGGTGCCGGCCCCGGTGGCCACCTCCAACCCGGTCGGGATGAACGCGGTGGAGGCGAACACGGCGATCATCACGGCCAGCCCCGTGGCGTTCACCGCGTACGCGGCGGTGCGGGCCACGAACCGTTTGTCGCCGCCCTCGACCCGGACCAGCTCCAGCACGCCGCGTTGCCAGTCCCGGACCATTCGCTCGGCGCGTTCGGGTAGGTCGTCGCTCGGGTGGGCGAGGGACGGTTCGAGCAGTCCGGCCCCGGCCGGATGCGCCTTCCACCCGGTGTGCGCCGCTTCGGCCGCCTCGGAGGCCACCCCGCGTAGCAGCGTGACAAGCTGCGACTCGATGGCGTTGCGCAGTTCGGTGGCGGGTGCCGGTCGGCCGGTGACGGCGGCCACCACGCGGTCCCGCAGCCGTCCGATCCGCGCCTCCAGGGTGCGGAAGAACTCTCCGGTGCCGACGAACTCCTGCCACCGGGCGAGCACCTCACCGCGGAGCAGCCGACCGTCCTGCAGGCCCTGCTCGACGGTCCGCTCGGCGCCCCGATAGGCGGCCCGGACCCGTTCGTCCAGCCCGTCGGCGGCGGCGACCTGTTCGTCGGCGGCGTCGGCCAACTCCTCGACGGCCGGGTGCAGCGCGGCCAGCGCCCCGTCCAGGGTCTGCCGGACGACCGCCGCCCGGGCGTCGGCGTCGGCGGCCAGCCGGGCGAACCAGTCGGCCAGCGGTGCGGTGACCCCCTCGGGCAGCAGCCCCTGGCCGTCGACCCAGGTCTCCGGCAGCACGAACAGCGGCGCCCGGCCGAGGTCCTGCGCGGCGAGCATCTCGGCCAGATGCGCGGCGATCTCGTCGCTGGCCTCCGCGGGCACCCGGTCCAGCACCATGGCAATCACCGCGCCCCGGGCCCGGGCGCTGCGCAGCAGCCCCCAGGGCACCGCGTCGGCGTACCGGGCGGCGGTGGTGACGAAGAGCCAGAGGTCGGCGGCGGCCAGCAACTGGCCGGCGAGTGCCCGGTTGGCGTCGACCACCGAGTCGATGTCCGGCGCGTCGAGGAAGGCCAGCCCGGCGGGCAGGGCCGGGGCGGTGACCAGGTGCAGGGCGCGGGGATCTTCGCTCGGCTCGGTGGTGCGGGTCAGCCCGGGCAGCAGCTCACCCTGCCGGAACCAGGCCGCGTCTGCCGGGTTGCAGACCAGCACCGGCGAGCGGGTGGTCGGCCGGAGCACGCCGGCGGCGCTGACCCGGGCCTTGACCAGGCTGTTGACCAGGGTCGACTTGCCCGCGCCGGTGGAGCCCCCGACGACCACGAGCAGTGGCGCGTCGAGCCGGGCGAGCCGGGGCAGCAGATAGTCGTCGAGCTGGTCGGTGAGGGTGGTGGCAGTCTGCCGGGCCGAGGCGGCGGAGGGCAGCGCGAGGGGGTACCGGGTGGCGCCGATCGCGGCCCGGAGACCCGTCAGCGCAGCGGGGAGGCTGTCGTCCCCGGTGGTGGCGGGCGGCTCCTCCGCGGCGTCCGGCGGGCCGGTGCGGGCTGCGACGGCGGGCGCTCCGGAACGGGTGGCGGAATCGCCGGGCGTCGTCACCGCTAAAGCGTGCCCGACCGATGCAAGGGAAGACAACCGGACGGTAATAACGGCTGGGTTGCGTCGGGTCGGCTCAACCCAACTTGACGATTCGCCGGGGCGTGGCACTATTGAGTCAAGTTCACTCAACTTGTGGTGTGGTCCGCTGCGGGCGGTGCCCGCCAGCAGCCCACGGGCGATGCCCGTCACCTGCACAACCTTACGAAGCGAGGAAGCGAAGATGGCACGTGCGGTCGGTATCGACCTCGGCACGACGAACTCCTGCGTCAGCGTTCTCGAGGGCGGTGAGCCCACCGTCATCGCCAACGCTGAAGGCTCGCGGACGACCCCGTCGATCGTCGCGTTCGCCCGCAACGGCGAGGTGCTCGTCGGTGAGGTCGCCAAGCGCCAGGCGGTGACCAACCCGGACCGGACGATCCGGTCGGTCAAGCGCGAGGTCGGCACGAACTGGTCCGTCGACATCGACGGCAAGAAGTACACCCCGCAGGAGATCTCGGCCCGGACCCTGATGAAGCTCAAGCGGGACGCTGAGGCGTACCTGGGTGAGCAGATCACCGACGCGGTGATCACCGTCCCGGCCTACTTCAACGACAGCCAGCGCCAGGCCACCAAGGAGGCCGGTGAGATCGCCGGCTTCAACGTGCTGCGGATCGTCAACGAGCCGACCGCGGCCGCCCTGGCGTACGGGCTGGACAAGGGCTCCAAGGAGCAGACCGTCCTGGTCTTCGACCTCGGCGGCGGCACCTTCGACGTGTCGCTGCTGGAGCTGGCTGAGGGCGTCATCGAGGTCAAGTCGACCAGCGGTGACAACCACCTCGGCGGTGACGACTGGGACCAGCGGATCATCGACCACCTGGTGAAGACGTTCCGTGGCGAGCACGGCATCGACCTGGGCCAGGACAAGATGGCCCTGCAGCGGCTCCGTGAGGCCGCCGAGAAGGCCAAGATCGAGCTGTCCGCCGCCACCACCACCAACATCAACCTGCCGTACATCACCGCCGGCGCGGCCGGCCCGCTGCACCTGGACGTGACGCTCAGCCGCGCCGAGTTCCAGCGGATGACGCAGGATCTGCTGGACCGCTGCAAGGGCCCGTTCGAGCAGGCCGTGAAGGACGCCGGGATCAAGATCTCCGACGTCGAGCACGTGATCCTGGTCGGCGGTTCGACCCGGATGCCCGCCGTGACCGACCTGGTCAAGCAGCTCACCGGCCGCGACCCGAACAAGGGCGTCAACCCGGACGAGGTCGTCGCCGTCGGTGCCGCCCTGCAGGCCGGCGTGCTCAAGGGTGAGGTCAAGGACGTCCTGCTGCTCGATGTGACCCCGCTGAGCCTGGGCATCGAGACCAAGGGCGGCATCTTCACCAAGCTGATCGAGCGCAACACCACGATCCCGACCAAGCGCTCCGAGGTCTTCACCACGGCGGACGACAACCAGCCGTCGGTGCTGATCCAGGTCTTCCAGGGTGAGCGGGAGATCGCGGCCTACAACAAGAAGCTCGGCACCTTCGAGCTGACCGGCCTCCCGCCGGCGCCGCGTGGCGTGCCGCAGATCGAGGTCGCCTTCGACATCGATGCCAACGGCATCGTCAACGTCCACGCCAAGGACCTCGGCACGGGCAAGGAACAGAAGATGACGATCACCGGCGGCTCCTCGCTGCCGAAGGACGACATCGAGCGGATGCGCCGGGACGCCGAGGAGCACGCGGAGGAGGACAAGCGCCGCCGCGACGACGCCGAGACCCGCAACGTGGCCGAGGCACTCCAGTGGCAGACCGAGAAGTTCCTCGCCGAGAGCGGCGACAAGCTGCCCAGCGAGAACCGGGAGCAGATCAACGAGGCGCTCGGTGAGCTGCGTGGCGCCCTCGGCGGTCAGGACATCGAAAAGATCAAGTCGGCGCACGAGCGGCTCGCGCAGGTCTCCCAGCAGGCCGGTTCGCTGCTCTACTCGCAGCAGGCCGAGGAGGGCCAGCAGCCCGGCGGCGAGGCCGGCCCGGGTGCGACCGGTGCGACCGGCCCGCAGGCCGGCGCCGCCGGTGGCGCTGCGAGCGGCGCCGACGACGTGGTCGACGCGGAGATCGTGGACGAGGACGGCAAGAAGTGACCGTCGGCCTCCGACACGTATCCACGCCGAAGGGGATGAGGTAGCCGCATGACGCAGAAGCCACGAGCCGCCGACCCGGGCGAGACCGGGTCGACGCCGGGTGGCTCCGCGCCCACCGAGCCGGCCACCGGCGACGGGGAGCGGGACGTCATCCGCAACAACCGCAAGCTCAGCGACACGACGGAGCCGGAGGGCACCGCCGCCGACGCGGGGAGCGACGTCCCCGCCGACGGCCTGGTCGAGGACGCCGAGATCGTGGTCGACGAGATCGAGATCGAGGCGACCTCGGTCGACGGCCCCACGCCAGCCGGTCCGCCGGTGGTGGACGCCCCGGCGCAGCCGGTGGGCGGCGGCGGCACCGGCACGGCGCTGGGCGCCGAGCTGGAGGCGCTCCGGGCCGAGCTGGACGAGCGGACCCGGGACCTGCAGCGGGTGTCGGCGGAGTACGCCAACTACCGCAAGCGGGTGGACCGGGACCGCAGCCTGGTGCAGGAGCAGGCGACCGGCTCGGTGCTGGCCGCGCTGCTGCCGATCCTGGACGACCTGGACCGGGCCCGGGAACACGGCGACCTGGTCGGGCCGTTCGGCACGGTGGCGGAGCAACTCACCACCGCGCTGGGCAAGTTCGGCCTGACCGCCTTCGGTGAGCAGGGCGACCCGTTCGACCCGACCCGGCACGAGGCGGTCGCGCACCAGACCTCGGCAGAGGTCAGCGAGCCGACCTGCGTGCAGGTCATGCGGCGCGGCTACCAGCTCGGTGAGCGGCTGCTGCGCCCCGCGCTGGTCGCGGTAGCGGATCCGGAATAGTGCGAGACAGTGACCGGGCCGTCCCGTCCGCCGCGATGCGGTGGGCGGGACGGCCCGACCACGACGGTAGGAAGGGGGTGGACCGGTGAGTTCGAAGGACTGGCTCGAGAAGGACTTCTACGCCGTGCTCGGCGTGGACAAGGCCGCCTCCGCGGATGACATCAAGAAGGCGTACCGCAAGTTGGCGCGGGAGTCGCACCCGGACCACAACCCGGGCGACCCGAAGGCCGAGGAGCGGTTCAAGGCCGCGTCCGAGGCGTACAACGTGCTGTCGGACACCGGCCGTCGCCGGGAGTACGACGAGATGCGTTCGCTGTTCGGCTCGGGCGCGTTCCGGCGCAATGCGCGGGGTGCGGGGCCGGGCGGCGTGCCCTTCGACGTCTCCGACCTGTTCGGCGGCGGGGCCGAGGGCGGTGACCGTCGCTTCGGCGGGGCCGGCTTCCAGGACCTGTTCAGCTCGATCTTCTCCGGCGGCCAGGGCGGTGGGCAGGCCGCGCCGCGCGGTCCGGCCCGCGGTCGGGACGTGGAGACCGAGGTGGCGCTGGACTTCGGCGACGCGGTGCGCGGGGTGACTCTGCCGCTGACGCTCCGCGCCCCAGGCGTCTGCGACACCTGCCACGGCAACGGGGCCAAGCCCGGCACCCAGCCGCGCACCTGCCCGTCCTGCCACGGCGCCGGAGTGACGACCCGCAACCAGGGGTCGTTCAGCTTCTCCGAGCCGTGCCGCACCTGCCAGGGCGTCGGCACGGTGGTCGAGGAGAAGTGCCCCGAGTGCCACGGCAGCGGCGGGGTCACCAAGACCCGCACGCTGAACGTGCGCTTCCCCGCCGGCGTGGCCGACGGCCAACGGATCCGGCTGGCCGGGCGGGGCGAGCCGGGTGAGCGCGGCGGCCCGGCCGGTGACCTGTTCGTGCACGTCAAAGTCCGGCCGGACGAGCTGTTCGGGCGTACCGGCGACGACCTGACGCTGACCGTGCCGGTCACCTTCGCGGAGGCCGTGCTCGGCACGGACCTCCGGGTGCCCACGCTCGACGGCGCGGTGACCCTGCGGGTCCCGCCGGGTACGCCGAGCGGTCGGGTGCTGCGGGCTCGGGGCAAGGGCGTGGTCCGCCGCGACGGGCAGGCCGGCGACCTGCTGGTCACGCTGGACGTGGTGGTGCCGGCCCGGTTGTCGGACGAGGCGCGCACGGCGCTGGAGGCGTTCGCCGAGCAGAGCCCGCCAGCGGCACGGGAACATCTCGACGCACGGGTGCGTCGGATCAGTTAGTCCGGTGGGATGGACGCGGAGGTGAGCGGGATGTCGGGCGAGTTCCTCGGTTCGGGTGACCCTGCCTACGAGGCCAAGGTGCTGATGATCTCGGTCGCGGCACGGATGGCGGGGATGCACCCACAGACCCTTCGCCAGTACGACCGGCTGGGGCTCGTGCAGCCCGGCCGGGCGGCCGGCGGCGGGCGTCGGTACAGCGTGCGCGACGTGGTGCTGCTGCGCGAGGTGCAGCGGCTCAGCCAGGACGACGGGATCAACCTGGCCGGCGTCAAGCGGATCATCGGGCTGGAGCAGTTGCTGGAGCAGGCGCAGCAGCGGGTGGCCCGGCTGGAGGCGGAGTTGGACGCCGCGTACCGCCGGGTGGCCGAGCTGGAGTCGCTCGCCCGCTTCCCGGGCCGGGATCTGGTGCCGACCAACCGCACCTCCACCGCGCTGGTGGTCTGGCGTCCCCGCCGCCTGCCCGATCGCTGACCCGCTCTTCCGGTCCCTTCTCCTCGGCCCGGCCCGCTCCGGTTTTCCGGCGCTGGCCGGGCCGTTCCGGTTAGCCTGTCGACACGGGTTCTATCGGCTTAATTCGGACCTACCGGCATAGCAGGGGGAGCGATGGCGGAGCCGGCGAAGGAGATGGCCCAGCAGACGGAGGACCGGCTCGAAGACCTGGCCGACACCATCCGCGAGAAGTTCGACAAGGTGACCGAGGGAAGCTTCCGGGACCAGATCACCGAAGGGCGGTTCGCCGACCAGGTCGACCACGGCGTCGACCAGGGCCGGGCCGAGACCCAGCGGAAGCAGGACTGACCGGTAACCGACGTGCGGGCCGGGACCCACGGGGGGTCCCGGCCCGTTCGCCGTCTTAAACGCGGGCCGGGACGCGGTGACGCCTGCGGTGGGGGTCCCGGCCCGTTCGCCGTTCTGAGTGCGGGCCGGGACGCGGCCTCAGCCGAGACGGCGGTTTTCGCGGACCAGGCCGCCCTCGCACCAGTCCCGGTAGGCGAAGAGGTCCGGTCGGGCCAGCAACACCCGGCCGTTGTGCGCCCAGATCTTCATCAGCTCGTCGCCGTCGCGCTCCGCCTGCTCGACCAGCTTGCGGAAGCGGCGCTTCGGGTGCGCGCGGAAGTTCGTCCGGATGCCGTCGGCCGCGTAGATGTAGAGGCAGTGCAGCGCGAAGCGGCGGGCCGGACAGGTCGAGTCCATCGCAAGCTCGAAGAGCGTCAACACCAGCCGGTCACCGGAGACCAGGAGGTCCCAGTCGGGTGGCATGGAAGACAACGGCACCGAATCGGGCTGGTACGCCCAAGCTCGTAACTCCGCCGGAGTCGGATCGACGGGGTTAGCGAAGCCGTGGAACGTCGACTCCTGCACGCTCACCGGCCAACCTTCCGCTCTCGCCCGCGTCGGCACTGGCCGTCCGCGAACCCTGGCTGCTGGGGCGAAACGGTAACCCGCCGTCGGGTGCTGCGGTAGTCCTCGTTGGGAGCAATTCAGCAACCGTTGGCCTGGCCGGGCGAACTGGATGGTCGAGCGGACACGAGCACCGCCGCCGCCGTTCAGAATGCGGGAAACGGCGGCGGCGACGCGTCAGTCGTGAATCGGAACCGGCTCCCGCCGCTGGGCCGCCGCGCGGGTGCGCAGCCACCGCTTGAACCACGGGAAGTCGGGCAGCCGGGCCAGCATCGGCCCGGTCACGACGGTGATCAGTACGTACGCCGTCGCCAGCGCGGCCAACCGTGGCTCGACGCTGCCGGAGGCCACCGCGAGCCCGGCGATGACGATGGAGAACTCACCGCGGGGTACGAGTGCCAGGCCGGCACGCCAACGACCGGGTTCGGCGATGCCGACGCGACGGGCCGCGAGGTAGCCGGTGAGCGTCTTCGTCGCCATGGTGACCACGGCCAGCGCGAGTGCCGGCAGCAGCACCGGAGGGATGTCCCGTGGATCGGTGACCAGCCCGAAGAAGACGAAGAACACCGCGGCGAACAGGTCCCGCAGCGGGGAGAGCAATTGGGTCGCGTGGTGTGCCACCGGGCCGGAGAGCGCGATGCCGACCAGGAACGCGCCGACCGCCGCCGAGACCTGGAGCTTCGCCGCGAGGCCGGCGATCAGCAGGGTCAGACCGAGTACGCCGAGCAGCAGCGCCTCCGGGTCCTTCGCCGACAGGGCGGACGAGATCAGATGGCCGTACCGAATGGCGACCACCAGCACGAGCAGCACCGTGCCCACCGCGACGGCGAGCGCGATGCCGCCGCCGAGCAGGCCGGTGCCGGCCAGCACGGCGGTCACCAGCGGCAGGTAGAGGGCCATCGCCAGGTCCTCGATCACCAGGACCGAGAGGATCACCGGCGTCTCCCGGTTACCGAGCCGGCCCAGGTCGGCGAGGACCTTGGCGATCACCCCGGAGGAGGAGACCCAGGTGATGCCGCCGAGCACCAGGGCGGCCACCCAGTCCCAGCCGAGCAGCAGGGCGAACGCCGCGCCGGGCAGCGCGTTGAACACGCCGTCGATCAACCCGGCCGGGGCCGCCGAACGGAGGTTGCCGACCAGTTCGTTGGCCGAGTACTCCAGGCCGAGCATCACCAGCAGCAGGATCACGCCGATCTCGGCGCCGACCGCGAAGAACTCCTCGCTGGCGTTGAGCGGGAGCAGCCCGCCGTGCCCGAACGCCAGCCCGGCGAGCAGGTAGAGGGGAATGGGTGAGAGGCCAACCCGGCGGCTGAGCCGGCCGAGGACCCCAAGCAGCAGCAGCAGCGCGCCGACTTCGACGAGCAGAGTTGTGGATTCGTGCATCCGCCTCAGCCGTCCGGGTCACTGTCGGCGAGGATGGCGGACACGCCGTCGAGACCCTTGCGGGTCCCGACAACGACCACCACGTCGCCGGCTGCGAAGCGGAAGGTGGGAAGCGGCGAGACGATAACCTCGCCGTCGCGCAGCACCGCCACGATGGAGGCGCTGGTGCGGGTACGCGCCTTGGTGTCACCGAGCTGCCGGTTGACGTACCGCGACCCGGCCGGGATGGCGAACTGCTCGGTGAGCAGACCGGCGGCCTGTTCGCGCAGCCCGGAGAGCTGGCCGAGCATCAGCGACGCGCCGAGGATGTCGGCCAGCGCCTCCGCCTCGTCGTCGGTCAGCGGGATGTCGGCCTGACAGGAGTCGGGATCGTCGGGGTCATAGAGGACAAGATCACGGCGGCCATTGCGGTGGGAGACGACGCCCAAACGGCGTCCGGACTCCGTCACCAGATCGTGGCGTACCCCGATGCCTGGTAAGGCGGTCTGCTCGACACGTACTCGCACCCGCCAAGGCTACCGCTTCGTGAACCGGGCTTAGATCTTGGTCGAACTCGGCCCGTCCAAGAGCCGTTTCCTTCCAGGATCTAGGGCTTGTCGCTGACGTACGTGCCCTTGCCCTGGTGGCCCTCGATCAGGCCCTCGGCTTGCAGGATCAGCAGAGCGGAACGGACCGGCTCGGCGGACACGCCGTAGTGCGCGATCATCTCGCGCAGCGAGGGCAGCTTGTCGCCGGGCGCGTATTCGCCCGAACTGATCTTGTCGCGAATGTCCTGTGCGATGCGCTGGCGGTCCGAGACTCGGGGCATGGGGCAACTCCTGGTAGGCCCCAAGATCCTCCCATGCGTGTGGCCGGTCGGCCAACACTTCGCGTGCTAAGCATGGTCACTGGTTGTCTTGCAATGCTTTGCATTGTACGTTGGCCGTGCGGGCGCTTGGGAGTGGAAAGCCTGGTAGGCAACCGGCCCTCGGCCTGGTCGTCCGCATTGGCTGGCACGGTCGCCCGCTCGGCCGTGCCAGCAGCCATCCACCAGAGAGGGTGATGCCATGACGTGTGAACCGACTGTCGTGCGACTCCAATGAGCGGGCGTTTTGTCATTCACCTGCCGGTGGCCGCGCCCGACCTGGCTCGCGCCAAGATGCTGGGTCGGACCGCCGGCCGGTCGCTGGCCTTCCTGGCCCGGATCGACCTCGGTGGGATCACCGTCTCGACCGAGGACGACCAGGGGGTACGACACTGGGTCTTCTGCGACCAGCGGCTGGACGGTGATCGCCGTTGCGTGCTGCGAGCCGACCACGAGACTCCCTGCACCGCCCGCCTGCCCCGTCGAACCGGCCGGTGATGTCGTAACCGATTCAGCTCGACAGGCGCCGGACGCGCCGGTGCCCGCCCCGACGGAGCGGAGCGGGCACCCGGGCGCGACTGGTCAGCGAAGGCTGGCGAAGAACTCGCGGATGTCGGCGACCAGCACATCGGTGGCCTGGTGGGCGGCGTAGTGGCCGCCGACGTCCCCGCGGCCGTCGACGTCCGTCTCGTACGCCGTCCACCGGACGATGTTCGCGTGGTCCCGGTCGGCGAAGCGGCGGATGGACTGGAAGTCGCCGGGGAACATGGCCAGCGCGGTCGGCACGGTGGTCGGGTCGGTCGGCGGCTGGCCGGCGTGCGCGTCCTCCCAGTAGAACCGGACCGCCGAGGCGGCCGTGCCGGTGAACCAGTAGACCGCCACGTTGGCCAGGATGAAGTCGGCCTCCAGGCTCTCGTCGAAGAGTTGGGCGTTCCAGGCCAGCAGCCCGACCGGCGAGTCGGCCAACCCGAACGCCAGGGTCTGCGGCTGCTGGCTGTGCACCTGGTTGAAGGAGAACTTGTTCTCGTAGAACCACTGGAGGTGCTCAAGCGCCGCCTGGTCGGCCTCGGAGAGCCCGGCGAACTCGGCCGGGTCGCCCGAGGGGAACGAGAAGAGCTGGGTGACGTGTACGCCGAGCACGTGCTCCGAATCGGTTCGGCCCAACTCGGGCGCGATCATCGAGCCGGCGTCGTTGCCGATGGCGCCGTAGCAGTCGTACCCCAGTCGGTTCATCAGCTCGGCCCAGGCGCGGGCGGTGCGGTAGCGGTTCCAGCCGGCGCTGCGGGTCGGGCCGGAGAATCCGAAGCCGGGCAGCGACGGGATGACCAGGTGGAAGGCCGGCGCGTCCGGTGCGGTCGGCTCGGTGAGCGGGGCGATCACGTCCAGGTACTCCAGCACCGAGCCGGGCCAGCCGTGGGTGAGCACCAGCGGGGTGGCGTCCGGGCGGGACGACCGGACGTGCAGGAAGTGGATCTGCTCGCCGTCGATCTCGGTGACGAACTGCGGGTGGGCGTTCAGTTGGGCCTCGACGGCCCGCCAGTCGAACCCGTCGCGCCACCGGTCGGCGAGGGCGCGGACCCGGTCGTTGCTCATCCCGTACGCGTCGCCTGCGCCGGGGAGGTCGGCGGGCCAGATCGTGCGGCCCAGTCGGTCAGCCAGGTCGTCGAGGGCGGTCTGCGGGATCTCGACGCGGAACGGGCGGATCGCGGTGCCGGTCATCTCGGAACTCCTTCGGAACGGAATGTTTCGTTCTGCAATCAGAGTAGCAGACCGGAATGATCCGTTCCACTGTTAGTCTGGAGTCATGTCGACTCCCCCCGGAAAGAACGACGTGCCGCTGGCCGGTCGCCGTGCCCAGGCCGCGCGCAACGACGAGGTGATCCTGGAAGCCGCCCGTGCGGTCTTCCTCGACGACCCGAAGGCCCCGATCGCCGCCGTCGCCGAACGCGCCGGCGTCGGCATCAGTGCCCTCTACCGGCGGTACGCGGGCAAGGAGGACCTGCTGCGCCAGCTCTGCCACGACGGGCTTCGCCGGTACATCGCGGTGGCCGAGGCGGCCCTCGCCGAGCCGGACGACTGGGCCGCGTTCGCCGGCTTCATGGCCCGGGTGGTCGACGCCGACGTGCACTCGCTCACCGTCCACCTGGCCGGCACCTTCACTCCGACCGAGGAGATGGGTCGGGCCGCGATGCGCGCCAGCGAGCTGGCCACGGTGCTGTTCGAGCGGGCTCACGCCAGCGGGCGGCTGCGTCCGGACGTGGTCGTGCAGGACCTGGGGCTGGTGCTGGAGGCGTGCGCCGCGGTGCGCGTACCCGATCCGGAGCGGACCGGGCAGTTGCGCCAACGCCAGCTGGCGGTGCTGCTGGCGGGCCTGTCGACGACGCCGGACACGGATCCGCTGCCCGGCCCGCCCCCGGCGGCCGGGGAGTTCGCCTGGCGGTGGCGCCGCCCGGAGTGATGGGCGTCACAGCGCTAAGGTTGAGTGGAATACGCTCAACTCTGGTTGTGTCCAAACCATTGGACAACGCCGATCCGGGGGAGCCCATGAACACCGAACGCCTCACCACCAAGAGCCGCGAGACCATCACGGGTGCCGTCGCACTGGCCAACCAGCGCGGCCACGCCACCGTGGAGCCGTGGCACCTACTGCTGTCCCTGCTGGACACCGACGGCTCGACCGCCGCCGGCCTGCTGCGCGCCGTCGGCGCCGACCCCGCCGAGCTGCGCCGGGCCGCCCAGCGCGCGGTCGACGGCCTGCCCGCCGCGCGGGGCTCCAGCATCGCCGAGCCCACCCTGGCCCGGGAGTTCGTCAATGCCATCGGGGCCGCCGAGCAGATCGCCCGGCCGCTGGGCGACGAGTACACCTCCACCGAGCACCTGCTGGCCGGTCTGGCCCGGGTGGGCGGTGCGGTGTCCGGCGCGCTGAAGTCAGCCGGCGCCACCGAGGAGGCCCTGGTCGCCGCGTTCCCGACCGTCCGGGGTGGGGACCGGCGGGTCACCACCGCCGACCCGGAGCAGACCTACCAGGCATTGACCAAGTACGGCGTCGACCTCACCGCCAGCGCCCGGGACGGCAAGATCGACCCGGTGATCGGCCGGGACTCGGAGATCCGCCGCGTCATCCAGGTGCTCTCCCGGCGTACCAAGAACAACCCGGTGCTGATCGGCGAGCCCGGCGTCGGCAAGACCGCGATCGTCGAGGGCCTGGCCCAGCGGATCGTGGCCGGTGACGTGCCCGAGTCGCTGCGCGACAAGAAGCTGATCTCGTTGGACCTCGGCGCGATGGTCGCCGGCGCGCAGTACCGCGGTCAGTTCGAGGAGCGGCTGAAGTCCGTCTTGGAGGAGATCAAGAACTCCAACGGGCAGGTCATCACGTTCCTCGACGAGCTGCACACCGTGGTCGGTGCCGGCAAGGGCGAGGGCTCGATGGACGCCGGCAACATGCTCAAGCCGATGCTCGCCCGCGGTGAGCTGCGCATGGTCGGTGCCACCACGCTGGACGAGTACCGCGAGCACATCGAGAAGGACCCGGCGCTGGAGCGTCGCTTCCAGCCGGTGCTGGTCGGCGAGCCGACCATCGAGGACACCATCGGCATCCTGCGCGGGCTCAAGGAGCGCTACGAGGTGCACCACGGCGTCCGGATCACCGACGCCGCACTGGTCGCCGCCGCGTCGCTGTCGAACCGCTACATCACCGACCGGTTCCTGCCGGACAAGGCGATCGACCTGGTCGACGAGTCCGCGTCCCGGCTCCGGATGGAGATCGACTCCCGGCCGGTCGAGGTGGACGAGATCGAGCGGGCGGTCCGCCGGCTGGAGATCGAGGAGATGGCGCTGGCCAAGGAGCCGGACGCCGCCTCCGCCGAGCGGTTGGTGCGGCTGCGCCAGGAGTTGGCCGACAAGCGCGAGCAGCTCACCGTGCTCTCCGAGCGTTGGCAGACGGAGAAGAGCCACATCACCAAGCTCTCCACCGCCAAGGAGGAGCTGGAGCGCCTGGGTGGCGAGGCCGAGCGGGCCGAGCGCGACGGGGAGTTGGAGCGTGCCGCCGAGCTGCGCTACGGCCGGATCCCCGCGCTCAAGGTCGAGCTGAAGCAGGCCGAGGAGGAGCTGGCCCAGCTCCAGGCCGACGGCGCGATGCTCAAGGAGGAGGTCGGCGCGGACGACATCGCCGCGGTGGTCGCCTCCTGGACCGGCATCCCGGCCGGCCGGCTGCTGGAGGGCGAGACGGCGAAGCTGCTCCGGATGGAGGAGTCGTTGGGCGGCCGGGTGGTCGGCCAGGTCGAGGCGGTGGGCGCGGTCTCCGACGCGGTGCGCCGGGCCCGGGCCGGTGTCGCCGACCCGGACCGTCCGACCGGCAGCTTCCTCTTCCTCGGCCCGACCGGGGTCGGCAAGACGGAGCTGGCCAAGGCGCTCGCCGAGTTCCTCTTCGACGACGAGCGGGCGATGGTCCGCATCGACATGAGCGAGTACGGCGAGAAGCACTCCGTGGCCCGCCTCGTCGGTGCCCCGCCCGGCTACATCGGCTACGAGGAGGGTGGCCAGCTCACCGAGGCGGTGCGCCGCCGGCCGTACTCGGTGGTGCTGCTGGACGAGGTGGAGAAGGCCCACCCGGACGTCTTCGACGTGCTGCTCCAGGTGCTCGACGACGGTCGGCTCACCGACGGTCAGGGCCGCACGGTGGACTTCCGCAACGCGATCCTGATCCTCACCTCCAACCTCGGGTCGTCGGTGATCGGCGATCTGACGCTGGGCGAGGAGCAGCGTCGGGAGGGGGTCCTCGCGGTGGTCCGCTCGCACTTCAAGCCGGAGTTCCTCAACCGGCTGGACGACATCGTGGTGTTCGCCGCGCTGCGCGGGGACGATCTGCGCTCCATCGTGGACATCCAGCTGGACCGGATGCGGCGGCGCCTGGCCGACCGCCGACTGGCCCTGGACATCACCGAGTCCGCGCGTCAGTGGCTCGCCGAGCACGGCTACGACCCGATCTACGGCGCCCGTCCGCTACGCCGCCTGGTTCAGACGGCGATCGGCGACCAACTGGCCAAGGCCCTCCTGTCGGGCACCATCCGCGATGGCGACACGGTAAAGGTCGACCTGACCACCCCCACGAACACCCTCACGGTAACCCCCGCCTGACCAGCGCGGTGATCAAGAGGTTTGCGTCATCGAGACGTCTTCTCATGACGCAAACCTTTTGATCAACAGGGTGAGGTGGGTGCGGGCGGGGAAAGGATGGGGTCATGTTCGGGATCGGGAAGAAGTGGGAACGGGAACTGGACGCCGCCGTTGACGAGTTGGTGGGGGCCGACACGCTCGCCTTTGGCGGGGTTGGCATCGCGGGCACATTGCTGCCCGTGACCGAGGCCTACCACCGGGTCGGGGCCGCTCTCGACGACCACCCCGAGGAGGTACGACGGCAGCTCGACCGGCTGCTGGCCGAGGGCTCACCCGCCGGTCGGGCGTACGCGGCCACGCTGCTGGAGCGGATCGACCCGGCGACGGCCCGGGCAACCTGGACGTCGCTGCGGGACGACCCGACCGAGTTCACCACCTTCGTCGGCTGCGTGATGGGTCGCACCACCCTCGGCGACTACGCCACCCAACGACTCGCCGCAGCATGATCCGTTCGCCGATCGGAGCTACCCGATCGGCCCTGCCGACCGCCGACGGCCCACCGCGCGTTGAGCTATCGGCCACAGCACGAGCCTCCCGGGTGCCGAGGCTTGTTACCGTCTGCGCCGACGTACCTGGGGAGGTGGTCGGGTGGACGCACCGGTGATGTACCTGGTGGCGGCGGTGGTCGTACTCGCGGTGGTCGTGATCGTGATCGTCGTGCGGGCCCGGCGGCGGGCGACGGCCCGGCCCGGCGGTGCGCCACCCCGCGGACGGCCCGAGCGCGGCCGGGTGGCGGAGTCGCCGCGCGGCGGCCCGCACCGCCTGGCCCCGGGCGACCGCGTGCGGATCCACGACCAGGAGTACGCCGTGAGCGGCACGATCCGCCTGGTCGAGGGGGACTGGAGTTGGGTGCAGCACCTGCTCGACGACGTCTCCGGCACCCGGCAGCGTCTCTCCGTGGAGGACGGCCCCGACCTGGAGTTGGTGCTCTGGACCGCCGAGCCTGGCGCGACCGTCACCCCGGGCGCCCCGACCATCGACCTCGGCGGCCGGCGCTACACCTGGGCCGAGACCGGGCAGGCGCGCTACACCGCCATCGGAGAGACCGGGCTGCTGCCGGCCGGGACCATGCGTTACCACGACTACCAGTCCGGCGGCGACGCGCGGCTCTCCTTCGAGGCGTACGGCGAAGAGGGCTGGCGGGTGGCCCGCGGTGACCTGCTCGACCCCGCCGACCTGACGATCCAGCCCGCTACCGACGACCGCTGAGCGCGACCCCGACGGGCGCGCCGGGGTCGTCACGGCATGCCAGAGTGGCCGGTTGTCGATACGGTGTGGGCGCGATCTAGGGAAGGAGAATCGTGGTCGATTCCCAGAGCACGCCGGCCCGCCAGCGGCCATCCATCGTGACGATTTCCAGCTATCTGCTTTTTCTGTTCCTGGCGTGCCAGGTGATCAGTCTTGTCCTCACCCTCGCCACCGCCGGCAAGACCCGTGACGCGCTCCGTGAGGCGTACGAGGGCAGTACCGCCGAGGGCGCCGACCAGGTGGCGGATGTCTTCTACGCCATCGGCCTCGGCAGCAGCATCCTGCTGCTCCTGCTCGCGGTCGTGCTGGGCGTGCTGGCCCTGTTCAACAACCAGGGTCGCAACGGCGCCCGGATCACCACCTGGATCGTCGGCGGCATCATGGTCTGCTGCGTGGGTGGCAGCCTGCTCAGCGGCGCGGCCGGCAGCCTCACCACCGGTGGGGACACCAGCGGTGACATGCCGAGCGCCGAGGAGATCCAGCGTCGGCTGGACGAGGCCCTGCCCTCCTGGCTCACCCCGGTCAGCATCCTGCTCGGCGTGATCAGCCTGCTCGCACTGCTCGCGGCGCTGATCCTGCTGGCGCTGCCGAAGGCCAACGAGTTCTTCCGCAAGCCCGCCGTGGGCTGGGAGCCGCCGACTCCGGGCGCCAGCTACCCGGGCTACCCGCAGGCGCCGGGCCAGCCCGGCTACCCGCAGGCCCCCGCCGAGCCGGGCTATCCGTCGACGCCGGGTTACCCGTCGACGCCGGGTCAGGCGCCCGGGTCGGATCAGCCGGGCTACCCGCCGCCGCCCTCGACGGGCACGGCCGGCACGGACCGGCCGGACGACACGCCGCCGGCCGACCGCCCCGGACAGAACCCGCCGTCGACGAGTTGACCGCTCGATAGCCACGACACCGACGATCCCTCCGATAGGTTGCAACCCGACGCCTACCGGAGGGATTCGTCGTGTCGTACCCGGAATCGGCACCGGTCCGCCGGCCCGCTGTGGTCCTGCTGGCAACGGCTGTGCTGCTGGTGATGGCGGTCGCCGCACTCGCGTACACCGTCGTCGACCTGGCGGTGCTGGGCCGGACGGTCGTCGCCTTCCGCTCCGCCGCCCGGGACACCTCGGCGAGCGCGCAGCAGATCGACGACGTGGTGACCCTGCTGCGAGCCTCCGCGGCACTGTCGGCGGTGGTGGCCGCGCTCTCTGCGCCGGTGCTCGCCGGCCTGGCCCTCGGGTTGCTGGCCGGTCGATCCGGCGTCCGGGTGGCCACCTGGGTGGTCTGCGGGCTCGGTCTGCTCGCCGGCTGTTGCAGCGTGGCGGTGGTCATCGGTGAACGGGCCGCACCACTGCGGTTGGGCGACGGCGAGCGGGCGACCGCCGAGCTACTGGGCCTGATCGGTGACGCGTACCCGTCGTGGTGGATCCCGTTGAACGCGGGGCTTTCGGTCGGACAGTGCCTCGGTTACCTTGTGGTAGCTACGCTGCTGACCCTGCCGGCGGCGAACGCCTGGTTCCGTCGGCACCGCCCGACGACGCCAGCCGTGCCGACCGTTCCACCCCGGTTCCCACCCGCCCCGCACCAGCCGCTGCCGGCGCCGCCCGCGCCCCCGTACCCGCCCAGGTGAGGACCCGCCCGTGACGCTCGACCCGACGACCGCTGAGCGACGGGCCCTGATCACCGGCGCCACCGCCGGCATCGGCGCGGCGTTCACCCGCCGATTGGCCGCCGACGGTTGGCACCTGGTGCTGGTCGCCCGGGACGCGGGCCGGCTGACTGAGTTGGCTGCCGAGTTGGGCTCCCGGTTTGGCCGCGAGGTGGAGACGATTTCGGCGGACCTGTCCACGGACGACGGCTGCGCGACCGTGGAACGGCGCCTCGCCGACGGAAGCCCGGTGCACCTGCTCGTCAACAACGCCGGGATCAGCCTGAACAAGCCGTTCCTGCGCTCCTCCGCCGAGGACGAGGCACGCCTGCTGCGGCTCAACGTCCACGCGGTCATGCGGCTGACCCTGGCGGCGCTTCGTCCGATGACCGAACGGCGGGATGGGGCAGTGATAAATGTCTCTTCGGTTGCCGGATTCGGCACGGTGATGCCCGGGTCGACCTACTCGGCCAGCAAGGCGTGGGTCACCAATTTCAGCGAGTCCGTCGGCCAGTCGACGCGCCCGTTCGGCGTCCGGGTGATGGCCCTCTGCCCTGGCTACACCCGCACCGAGTTCCACGAGCGTGCCGGCATCAACATGTCGAAGACGCCGGAGTGGATGTGGCTGCGGGCCGAGGATGTGGTCGACGAAGCCTTGCGTGACCTGGGCAAAGGCAAGTTGGTCAGCATCCCGGCGTGGAAGTACAAAGTGGCCGTCGCCGGTCTGCGCCTCGCGCCGCGCCGGCTGCTCCAGGCGGTCGCCCGGGACACCCGTGGCCGGATAGGTCGCGACGAGAGCTGAGCCTCCACGGGCCGGCCGGTCCGCGGGCACTGTCGCCGGGAGGTTGGCGTGCCGCAACTGGCACGGTCGCTGAGCGTAGTCGAACATCGCCAACCGTCGGTCCCCCGGCGGCCTGATCAGGGTGGACCCCACATACGGCGTTCAGACTTGCGCAGTAATCTCTATCGCCATGGGGGACCACGACGACCTGCGTAAATTCATTACCGACCTGGCTGTGGTCCACGGACGGGTCGTGCTCTCCTCGGGGCGCGAGGCAGACTGGTACGTCGATCTGCGGCGTGTCACGCTCCATCACCAGGCCGCTCCGTTGGTCGGTCGGGTGTTGCTTGACCTCACCGCCGATTGGGAGTTCGACGCCGTCGGCGGGCTCACCCTGGGCGCGGACCCCGTCGCGCTCTCGATGATGCACGCCGCCGCTCCAACCGGTCGGGCACTGGACGCCTTTGTGGTGCGCAAGGCGGGCAAGGCCCACGGTCTACAGCGGCGGATCGAGGGGCCGGAAGTGGCCGGCCGCCGCGTGTTGGCGGTGGAGGATACGTCCACGACGGGTGGAAGTGTGTTGACGGCGGTCGAGGCGCTTCGTGAGGCCGGAGCCGAAGTCGTGGGTGTGGCGGTTATTGTTGATCGAGGTGCCGGCGACGCGGTGCGAGCCGCCGGATTGCCGTACCGGGCGGCCTATACGTTGGCTGACCTCGGCCTTGTGGCGTAAAAGTTTGCCGATTCGGATCTGCTGATATGCAGGCGGATCGATGCTGCTGGTGGAAGGATGGAATACGTGGGAACTGCGTTGGCCGAAATGACTATGCCTCAGATCTCGCCGCTTGCCGGCGAGCCGATCGAACGTGCCGATGCCGAGCGTCTCGCGGGGGTCCTCAAGGCCCTTGCCGATCCCGCCCGGTTGCGGCTGCTCAGCCTGATCCAGTCGGCCCCAGAGGGCGAGGCGTGCGTCTGTGACCTGACGGCGCCGCTCGGCCTCTCTCAGCCGACGGTCAGTCACCACCTGCGTATCCTCACCGAGGCCGGCTTGCTGGAGCGGGAGAAGCGCGGTGTCTGGGCGTACTACCGGCTGGTCCCGAGTGCGATCGCGACGATCGCCGACCTGCTGACCCCGCCGCGTAAGCGGGCCACCAAGAAGGCCCGCTGAAGTAGGCACTGCACACCGTCCCGCGCCGGGATGGTGTCCGGTGGCGAGCCAGGGGTGGCGCCATCGGTGAGTGACACCTGCTCGTCCTCGGCCGCACCGCCGGAGGCCGGGTCCGACATGCCGACGGCCGACCCCCTCATCAGGGGGCCGGCCGTCGTCGTACCTCGGGTCAGCGCTCCTGGCCGTGCTCCGGACGCCGACGGTCGTGCGGGTGCTCGTCGTGGTCGAACGTCTCGCGGACCGCTTCCACCGCGCCAACGGCGCTGGCCGTCGCGACCACAGCGACCGCCTCGCCGCGCTTGCGGGCCCGACGGTCGCGGAGGAACTCGAAGAAGATCGGCAGCACCGAGATCACGATGATCAGGGCTACCACCGGCAGGATGTAGTGGTCGATCTTGTCGCCGATGGCCTGGTAGATCTGCTCGGCCAGCAGGTAGCCGATCAGCAGGATGCCGTCCACCCAGAGCACCGCGCCGACGATGTTCCAGAGCAGGAACTTCCGCGCCGGCATGCCCAGAGCGCCGGCGACCGGGTTGAGGAAGGTCCGGACGATCGGGATGAAGCGCGCCAGCACCACGGCCTTCGCCGGGCCGAACTTCTGGAAGTAGTACTCCGCCTTCTCCACGTACTCCTTCTTGAAGAGCCGGGAGTTCGGCCGCTCGAACATCCGCCGGCCGTACCGCGCGCCGAGCCAGTGCCCCAGCTGGGCACCGACGATCGCGCAGATCGGCCCACCGATCAGCAGGCCGGCCAGGGAAAGCCGGGTGCCGTCGCCGAAGATGGCGTCCGCGACCGGCGACGAGGCCACCCCGGCCAGGAACAGCAGCGAGTCGCCGGGGAAGAAGAAGCCCACCAGCAGGCCGGTCTCGGCGAAGAGAATCACCCATACGCCGATCAGCCCGAAGGTCTGCAACAGCTCCTTGGGATCGAGCGGGTTCAGGGCGACGCTCTCCGCGAGCGCGCGGGTCTTCTCAGCTGTGTCCACGGCCACAAAGGGTACCGAAGGCTGGGCCTCGTAATGCGCCGGACCGCCCCCACCACCCTACGGCGAATCCTGCGTGCCACAACGACGGTGCCCCGCCGACCGGATGGTCGGCGGGGCACCGGTGGTGCGGGGTGGATCAGGCGACGAAGCGGGTCCGGCGGCGCTTGGCCACCAGGTAGCCGCCGACGCCGGCGGCGAGCAGCAGTGCGCCGATACCGGCGATCAGGCCGGTGGACTCACCGGTGACCGGAAGGCCTCCGCCGTCACCGTTGTCGCCTCCGCCGTTACCTCCACCGCCGTTACCGCCGCCCGCGGAGGTCGGGTTGATGACGATCTTCGCGGTGTTGTTGCTCTTGTTCGGGTCACCGCTCAGCGCGGTGGTGATGGCACCCGTGGCGTCCGGGACGACCTTGTCGATCCGGAGGGCGAACTCCAACGAGGTCTCGTAGTCCTGCCAGCTCTCCAGGACCTGGCAGGCGTACTCCTTGGCACCCGGCTCGCCCCAACCCGCGTTCCACGGGTCCCACTCCTTCTCGGGCGCGAACGGCACGCAGTCGAAGGGAGCCTCGATCACCGTCGTGTCGGCCGGGACAGACACCCGGACTGGCAGGTCCTCGCGCCGGATGCCCGGCGTGCTCTGGCCCTGGTACTCGACCACAGCCGGCCCCAGGTTGGTGAAGCTCGGCGCGACGGTGACCACGTCGCCCTTCTTGCCACTCGCGGTCACGCCCTTGGTCGCCAGGTCCGCGTGGTTGTCGCCGGTCACCCGGACGGTCCCGACGGTGGTGCTGTTCTGCTTGTCCAGGTCGGTCTGCGGCACCCGTGCCGCCTGCATCGACTGCGCGACGAGACGAAGCTCCTTGCCCTTGCCGGGCTTGACGTCGTCCAGGAACCAGTCCTTGAACGCCAGGTTCCAGTCGTCCGTGGTCCACCAGTCCAGATAGACCGGGAACTTGGCGCTCGTACGTGCCTCCGGGGCTACCTTGATGGGCAGGTCCTCGGAGAGCTTGTACGACTTGCCCGGCTCGATCTTCGTGTCGAACGCGCAGAAGGCGGCCATGCCCCACTCGTCCGACTTGCAGTTCGAGAAATCCCCGCCGTAGGCGGCGAGGTATTCGGCCTGTACGACGAGGACGGTGCCATCGACGGTGGTCTCACCGGCGTTGCGTACGACGCCCGGCAAGCCCGCGCTGCCACCCGGAGCGCCGCTGGCCTCGACGGTCGGGTCGCTCACCAGGTCAACGCCTTCAGCGATGGTGATGTCGGCCGTCGCCTTGGCCGTCTTGCCGCCGGAGGTGATGCTGATCGCCAGCGGACCCTTCTGCCCCGGCTTCGCGTCGTCCTTACCCGTGACCATGTAGTCGAACGAGGGCCACTGGCCATCCTCGACGTCGGTCTCGCAGTGCAGCTTGGCCGGCGACACATCGCAGGTCCAGCCCCACCCGGGCTCCACCGTGGCGAACTCCGCGACCGCGGAGAGGTCGATGTCCACGGAGGTGCGACCGAACTTCGGCTCCGACTCGGTGTCGGTCGGCTGAGCGTAGAACCAGGCGTAGTCCAGGTGGCCGGGCGCGACGAGCAGATCGTGCGTCGAGATCTCGAAAGGGGCTTCAGCGGCGACGGCCGGACTGGCGGAGGCGGCGACGAACGCGCCTGCTACGCCCAGTCCGGCGAGCCAGCGCCGGGTGGAGTGGGTGAGCATGAAGGGGTTCCTCCAGAGGGGGATTCAGGTGCAGCCTGCGGATCTTAAGGAAACTCACAGGTTGGCCGCCGCCCCGATCGGGGCTCATCCGCGAGGACCAGCCGAAAGGCTGATCAACATGACCGCAACGTTCGGGCCGTCCACTCCCGTCATCTGAGCAGGAGCCCGGGAGGTGCAGTGACGTACGAGGAGTTCGCGGACACGCGACTTGCCCCGCTGCTGCGGTACGCGGTGATGCTCACCGGCGATCCGCATCAGGCACAGGATCTGGTGCAGGAGACGATGGTCCGGGTCCAGCTCAACTGGCGACGCGTCGCCCGGGCGGACTTACCCGAGCGCTACGTGCGCCGGATGCTCACCAACCAGTACGTCGACTGGCGGCGCGGCTCGTGGATGCGCCGGGTGCTGCTGCGCGGGGAACCCGACGAGGCGGTGCCGGAGCCAGCCGACCATGCCCAGTCCGCCGTGGACCGGGACCAGATCTGGTCCTGGCTGTCCCGGCTGCCGCGCCGGCAGCGGGCCACCCTGGTGCTGCGCTACTACGAGGACCTGCCCGACGCCGAGATCGCCGACATCCTCGGCTGCGCCGTCGGGACCGTACGTTCGTCCATCTCCCGGGCCCTGGCCACGCTTCGGGCCGAGTACGTGGAGGCCTGTTCATGATCGAGGACGACCTGCGTGCCGCTTTCGCCCGGCACGAGCCGCTGACCCCGCCGACCGGCCCGCTGCGGGCCACGATCGACCGGCTGGCGAACGGCCGGCGGCGGCGCCGTCGACGGTGGCAGACCGGTGGTACAGCGCTGGCCCTGCTCGGCGTACTGGGGATCGGGGTGCCCCTGTTCACCCCGGAGCGCTCCGGGCCGCCGCCAACCGCCGACCTGCTCGGCGAATCGAGCCGGCCGGTGGTGACGGGTGCGCTGAACATCCTGCTGCTCGGCATCGACGGCGACGGGCGGGAGGTATCGCGAGCAGATTCGGTGCTGTTGGTGCACATTCCGTCCGACCAGAGCCGCCCGTACCTGGTCTCGTTGCCGCGTGACCTGGGCGTGCCGATCCCCGGCCACGGGACCGACAAGCTGAACGCCGCGTTCGCGTTCGGTGCCGGGTTCACCCGGCCGGACATGTCCAAGGGCTACGAGCTGACTAGACGTACGGTCGCCGAGCTGACCGGGGTCCACGTGGATGCCGGCGTGGTGCTGACCTACCCCGGACTGCGCAAGCTCGCCGACGCGGTAGAGGGCGTGCCGGTCTGTCTGCCCCAGCAGGTGCGCTCCGTCCACACTCGGCGGATCTTCTCGGCCGGCTGTCAGCGTCTCGACGGTGCCGCGTCGGTCGACCTGCTTCGCCAGCGGCGTGGGCTACCCGAGGGCAGCCTGGACCGGGACCGTAACGCCCGGCTCTTCGCCGCCGGGCTGGTCCGACAGGCCACCGACCAGGGCGTGCTCACCAACCCGGTACGACTCTCAACGCTGTTGGGAACCGTCGGCCCGGAGCTCCTGGTGTCTCCCGACCGAGCCGCGGTGCTGGATTTGATGCGGCTCGTGCCCACGCTGCGATCGGTCGAACCGATCGGGCTCAGCTTGCCGGTCACGGAGCCCGCCGGGCCGCCTTATCACCTGATCGCCGACCCGAAGCTCGCCCCGGAGTTCCTGACCGCGCTCCGTGAGGATCGGCTCGGCGACTGGGCGGCCCGCCACCCGGAGCGGGTCGACCGCTGAAGCTCGCCGGGTGTGGCGTCAGCGGTAGTCGTCCTCGTCTCCGCTGACCACCCGGGCCTGCTCCATGGCGTCCCAGTCGCCGACCTCCAGGCCGCGGTGCGGCTCGGCGTCGGTGTCGTTCGGGCCGACCACTGCGGCCTGCTCGACCGCGTCGGCCGGCGCCGCCTCGGGGTCGCGTTCGTCCGCGTCGAGGTGATCGCCGGGGGTGAAGTCCTCATCGGGCTGACCCATCGTCCCTCCCGGGGGCTCGGTGCACGGTTCCCACCCACCGTACGGGGTGTGCCGGTGCCGCGCCTGGAAGCCGAGTCGGCGGAATCTCCCCGGGGCGACACGACCCGGTGCCAGGATGGGGCGGTGGGCTTCCTCATCCGGCTGGCGATCACGGCGGTCGCGTTGTGGATCACCACGCTGATCGTGCCGGGGGTCGACGTGCACGGCCGCTCGGGTGGCAACACCGTGCTCACGCTGATCGTGGTGGCGCTGATCTTCGGCGTGATCAACGCGGTGCTCAAGCCGATCATCAAGGTGGTCGGCTGCGTCTTCTATCTGCTGACCCTGGGCCTGTTCGCGCTGGTGGTCAACGCGCTGCTCTTCCTGCTCACCGACCGGATCGCCCGCGGGCTGGACCTGCCGTTCCAGGTGGACGGTTTCTGGGCGGCGTTCTGGGGAGCGATCGTGATGACTGTGGTCACCTGGCTGATCAGCGTCATCGTGCCCGACAACCTGGACAACCGGTGAGCGGATCCCGGCCGGAACCCGGGTCGGTTGTTCCGGCGCACCTCACCTACGGGATACTTCCGGGCGGAGGACAGCGCGGTCCGGCGCACAAATGAACAACAGCGGCCAGCACGGCCGAGAGTGGTAAGTAAGGAGCGTTCGACATGCCCATCGCTTCCCCCGAGGCTTACGCGGAGATGCTGGACCGCGCCAAGGCTGGCCGGTACGCGTACCCCGCGATCAACGTGACCTCCTCCCAGACGCTGAACGCGGCGCTCAAGGGCTTCGCCGACGCGGAGAGCGACGGCATCATCCAGGTCTCCACCGGTGGCGCCGAGTACCTGTCCGGCCCCTCGATCAAGGACATGGTCACCGGCGCGGTGGCGTTCGCCGCGTACGCACACGAGGTGGCCAAGAAGTACCCGGTCAACATCGCGCTGCACACCGACCACTGCCCGAAGGACAAGCTGGACGGCTTCGTCCGGCCGCTGATGGGCATCTCGCAGGAGCGGGTGAAGCGCGGCGAGCAGCCGCTGTTCCAGTCGCACATGTGGGACGGCTCGGCCGTGCCGGTGGCGGAGAACCTGCAGATCGCCTCCCAACTCCTCGACGAGGCCGCCAAGGGCAAGATCGTCCTTGAGATCGAGGTCGGCGTCGTCGGTGGCGAGGAGGACGGCGTCGAGAACGCCATCAACGACAAGCTCTACACCACCGTCGAGGACGGCCTGGCCATGGTCGAGGCGCTCGGCCTCGGCGAGAAGGGCCGCTACATGGCGGCGCTGACCTTCGGCAACGTGCACGGCGTCTACAAGCCGGGCAACGTCAAGCTCCGCCCGGAGATCCTCAAGCAGATCCAGGACGCGGTCGGCGCGAAGTACGGCAAGGACAAGCCGCTCAGCCTGGTCTTCCACGGCGGCTCGGGCTCCCTGCTGAGCGAGATCCGCGAGGCGCTGGACTACGGCGTGGTGAAGATGAACATCGACACCGACACCCAGTACGCCTTCACCCGGCCCGTCGCCGACCACATGCTGCGCAACTACGACGGCGTGCTGAAGATCGACGGCGAGGTCGGCAACAAGAAGCAGTACGACCCGCGTACCTGGGGCAAGGCCGCCGAGGCCGGCCTGGCCACCCGGGTCGTCGAGGCGTGCGAGCACCTGCGCTCCACCGGCACCAAGATGTCCAAGTAACGACGTTCCCACCGACGGCCGGCTCCCCTCGGGGGCCGGCCGTCGTCGTCTCGTCAGGCCGGCGCGGTGAGCAGGCGGACGGCCTCACGCACGTCGTCGGTCAGGTGGATCGTCGACGACAGGTCGCCGAACGGGGAGGCGGCCAACAGCGGACGCAACAACGCCTCCACCGGCAGCTCCTGGGTCCAGTACGCGCGGTCCAGGAAGATGTACGCCCCGCTCGCCCCGTCGGTGCCGTAGTAGGTCTTGGTGGCCGCCTGGAACACCTCCTGCACCGTGCCCGCCCGTCCCGGAGCGAAGACGATGCCGCCCCGGGCGAGCCGCAGGATGGTGTCCTCCCGGATCGCGTTCGAGAAGTACTTGGCGATCCGCCCCGCGAACAGATTCGCCGGCTCGTGCCCGTACAGCCAGGTCGGGATGGCCAGCCCGCCGGCCCGCGCCCATCCCGCGTCGGCGCCGCGCTGCCGGGGCACGCCCGCGTACCGCTGCCGGATCTCCAGCGCCGTGGCGGTGTACCGGTGGTGGTCGGTGAAATCGGGCGCGGTGGCCAGCAGATCGATCGCCGCGGTCAACTCCGCCGCAGGCTGGTCCGCCAGGTAGGCGCCGAGGTTCGCCGCCTCCATCACCCCGGGGCCGCCGCCGGTCACCACCAGCCGGTCGGCCCGCGCCAGCTCCCAACCCAGCACGGCCGCCATCCGGTACGCCGGGCTGCCGCGCCGCACCGCGTGCCCGCCCATGATTCCCACCACCGACTGCGGCCCGTGCCCGGCCAGCCAGGCCCGGGTGGCGTCGGCCAGCGCGTTGTCCACGCCATGGTCGTGCAGCCGCTGACCGAGCGCCTCCTTGACGTCCGGCAGCGCGCCGCCGTGCGCCCGGTAGTGCTCGTACACCCGGGTGTCGTACATCCCGGTGAACCCGCCGTCGGCGAACCCGGCGGCCAGCTCCTCCGGGGTGTAGAGGTGCGTCGGCTGGGTCGGGTAGGGCAGCCCGGAGAACGGGGGCACCACGTTCGCGCCGCGCCGGACCAGGTCGGCGCCGACCTCCCGGGAGGCGAACCGGCAGCCGACGAAGAGGGTGCCGGTGACCTCGACGCCGGTCAGGTCGGGGGCCGGGGCGAGGTCGAGGCGGAGCCCCTGCACGGTCAGCCCGGTCAGGCGGCCGGTGGCCAGGCGCTGGTCGAGCTCGTCGCGGGTCTGGATCTCGTTGGCGTGCAGGTGCGGCTCGATGACGTCCGCGGGAGGTGGGGTCGGCACCGGGCCATCCTGCCCCTCCGGCGGGGGCGGCCAAACCCCGGGCCGGGGGCGGAACCGACAGGAGCCCGGTGGTCGTGGCCACCGGGCTCCTGCTTAACCGGGTCCTGGGGAGGCTCCGGACCATTAGTTGTAGTGGAAAACACCTGGCGCCGGCATAGGCCGCAGGCGTGACCAACTCCTCAGCCGTTCAGCCGAACGCGTTGGCCGACCCGCTCGCGTGCCGCCCCACCCAGCGGGTTGAATGGGGCGATGCAGAACCTTTTGCCAGAGCCACCGGCCACGCTCCTCCCCGTGAACGACGAGGCTGACGCCGCCCTGGCCGGCGCCGAGGCGGTCGGCACCGATGAGGCGTACGCCGAGGTGGCGGCCCGCTTCCCGACCTACAGTGCGGCCTGGGCGGAGCTCGCGGCGCGGGCGTTCGCGCAGGGCCAGGTGGTGACGGCGTACGCCTACGCGCGCACCGGCTACCACCGTGGCCTGGACCAGTTGCGCCGCAGCGGCTGGAAGGGCCACGGCCCCGTGCCGTGGTCGCACGAGCCGAACCGGGGCTTCCTCCGCTGCCTGTACGTGCTCTCCCGGGCCGCGGACGAGATCGGCGAGGCCGACGAGGCGGCTCGCTGCGCCCAGTTCCTTCGCGACTGCGACCCGGCGGCGGCGGACGCGCTGGCCAGCAACTGACACCCGTCCCGACGGCCGGTCCGGGTCACGCCCGGGCCGGCCGTCGGCGGCTTACAACCCCTCGGCGACCGCAGCGGCGATCTTCAGCCAGGCGTCGCGGGTGGCCGAGGAGAGCCCGCCGTACCGGATCGGCTCGCCGCTGTCGATGAGCCGCTCGTACGGGGCCAGCAGCACCGCCCGGGTCCGGGCGGCGAAGTGCTCCTGGATGGCCGGCAGGTCGATCTCCTTGCGGGACGGCGGCATCGACACCACCGTCACCGCCTGCCGGACCAGCCGTTGCCGGCCGCTCTGCTCCAGATGGTCGAGCATCCGCGCGGCGGTCTCCGCCGAGTCGTTCCGGGCCGACATGGTGACGACCAGTTGGTCGGTGGCATCCATCGAGGCCTGCCAGTTCTGAGCGCGGACGTTGTTGCCGGTGTCCACGAAGATCAACTTGTAGAACCGGCTGACCACCTCGCGGATCTCGGCGAACGCGGCAGCGGTGAGCATCTCGCCGCCGGTGGCCGACTCGTCCGAGGCGAGCACGTCGAACATCCCCTCGCCCTGCGAGCGGACGTACTGCGACAGGTCGCCGACCCGACCGTGCGCGCCCTGGAACTGACCGAGGTCACGCAGCATGTCCCGCACCGTGCGCGAGTGGAAGTCCTGCTGGGCACGCATCCCGAGGGTGCCCTGGGTCTCGTTGTTGTCCCAGGCCAGCACGTAGCCACCGCGCTTCTGGCCGAACGTCATCGCGAGCAGCAGGATGGCCACCGTCTTGCCGGCACCGCCCTTCGGGTTGACCACGGTCACCTGCCGCAGCCCGCCGAAGTTGCGGCGCACCATCTCGATGTCCCGCTTGAGCTCCTGCTCCTGCCGCCCGGGAGCGAGTCGAAGCAGCCCCATCTTGTTGACCACCGCGCGCACACCCATGGTGGCCACCGGTTCGGCGGGCCGTACCTGCCGACGCCGGGCGAAATCCTCGGCGGTCGGTGCCGCGGTGGTCTCCGGCGTCCAGGTGGCATCCGGATAGCCGGTGGACGGCACCCGGGTCACCCCCTCGGCCTCCTGGTACTGCTGCTGCGGCGGCCCCGGCGTGGCCCCGGGCGTGCCCTGCTGCCAGGGCGGCGGGTACCAGCCCGGTGACGGCGGGAACGGCCCCGGCGGCGGGGCCACCGGCGCACCCTGCTGCGGCGCCGGGTTGCTCTGCGGCGGACCGCCGAACTGGGTCACGTCCGGTGGTGGCGGGATCGGCGCCGGTCCGGCCTGGCCGGGAGCCCCAGCGGCGTACGTCTGTCCCGAGTACGTCTGCCCGGAGTAGGTCTGCCCGGGGTACGTCTTTCCGGGGCCGGCCTGCGGGGCGGCGGGGCCGCCGGGGTGCGATTGCTGCGGACCGGGCGGAGCGGGGATCGGCGGCAACGCGGTGGCGGCCTCGGCGTGGGCCGGTCCGGACGCGCCGGCAGGCCGCTGCGGCGGAAGCGCCCAGGGCGATTCGGTGGTCGGCCGCGCCGGCGCCACGGAGGGTCCATCCTCCTCGGTGCCGGTGCCGTCATCCGAGGTCGCCGCCGGACCGGCCGCTGCGGGGTCGGCGGTCGCGGGGTCGGCAGGCGTCCTGCTCTCGACGGGCACGGCGGCTGCCGCCGGGCGGTCCAGGGAGAACGGCTGGTCCAGGTCGACGCCGCCCGGCACGATCGGCGGGGCCGGGACGGCTGGAGGATCACCGGCCTGGGCCGCTGCCGCCCCGGACGCGGTACTCGCCGCCTCGGGCGCGCTGTTCGTCGGCGCGGAGGCGGTGCCCGCCGGGCTGCCCGGCGTTGCGGTGCTGCCAGGGGTCGCGGTGCTGCCAGGGGTCTCGGTGGTGCTGCTCGCGGGCTCGGACGCTGAACCGGCCGCCGGGCCGGCGGTGCCGACCACTGCGCCGTTCGAGGCGGGGTTGGTAGCCGGCGGGCCGGGCACGGCATCGGTGGTCGACGGCGAGGGCGAAGTGTCGTCGGCCGTTGGGCCGGGAGCGTCGGGTGTCGGCGGGTCGGCCGGCGGCGTCCAACTTGGCTGCGGCGGGGCCCAGCCCGGCGCGGTGCCGGACGGGCCGGTGACTCCCCAGCCGCCGGGCGGCGGCACGGCTCCGGTGAGCGACGGGTAGTCGGACGGCGACGGCGGGGTCGCGGCCGGGGCCGGGGATTGCCAGGGGACCGGCGGACCACCCGTCGACGGTGCGGCCACCGGCGGCAGCACGGTCGACGATTCCGCGGCCGACGACGGGGTACCCCGCTGGTTGGCGACCGAGGCCCATGGCGGTGCCACGTTGCCCGCGCCGGAGTCGGCTGGATCAGGTGGCCAGAGTGGTTCGATGTCCCGCTCCGGCACCGGCTGCTGGCCGGGCACCTGCGCCCGGTCGGCTTTCTCGTCCATTACGGCCTCCCCAGTCCTCCTGCGAGGATAGGCCCACCGGCCGAGGAGGGCCGGCCGGCGCAGCCGGGGTCAGATCGACCAGACCGCCCAGGCGCCCGGCTCGACCCACCAGGACCGCTTCCGGGTCAGCTCGCCCTCGACGCCGTCGTCGAGGTAGGGCACCTTTCCCTCCCTGGGCAGCACCGACACGGCCCGCCCGCGAGCCCGCCGCACCTCCAGGCGTACCCGTTTCCTGCCCAACGCCGAGCGGACGACCACCGGCACGGCCACCGCGACCTCGACCTGGCCGTCGGCCGGATCCGGCGCAGCCAGGAGCGTCACGTCGTCGAGCGTCGCGTACCCGCCGGCGTTGCCGATCGCGCAGGCCAGCAGCGGTTCGTCGCCGTTGGTGAGAATCGCGTCGTCCACCTCCACGCGGGCCCGCCAGTGCAGCGGCCGACCGGCGTCGTCGGCGGCACCGAGCAGGGCCCCGTCCAGGGTCACCGAGCCGCCGTCGTTACGCAGCAGGTCCAGCCGGCGTGGCGTGCCGTCCAGCACCGCGGCGGCCACCGCCGCCGGGTCGCGGGGCAGCCCGAGCTGCGCGGCCAGGTCCCGGTGGGTGCTGCCACGCGCCGGGTCGAGCGGGAGTACGGCCACCGGCGGCAGGTCGGGCAGGGTCCGGTCACCGGGCAGGTCCGCCGGCCGGCGGCTCGGCGCTGGCGCGTACCGCCGCACCAGCCGGCGCAGCACGGCGCGCAACTGTGCGTCGCTCGCCGTGGCGACGACCAGGCGGGTCTTGCCGTCCGGGTCCGGCCAGGTGAGGCCGTCCGGGCGGGGCGGGCCGTCGAGCCCCGCCAACACCTCGTCGATCTCCGCGTCCGAGCGGGCGGTGACCGTCTGCACCCGCGCGCCTCGGGCGTTCAGTGCGTCGGCGCAGGCCAGCACCGGTACGCGGGGTCGCTCGGTGACGCACCGGTCGGCGTCGCCCTGTGTGCTTTCGCCGGGACCGGTGCCCCCGGTCGTGCCGGTGTCGGCCCCTGTCGCCGGGTCAGCTTCGGTCGCGCCGCCGCAGCAGGCCCCGCCGCTGCCGCAGCCCCCGGGAGCGTCCCGCTCCGAACCGAGGGTGAGCAGCACCACGTCGTACACGGAAGGAGCCTCCTGCCTCTCGCCGCGACCGCTGCCGGCCACGCCGTCACTACTTGTTAACCTGACACCCCGGGCTCGCCAACCGGTCGCCACCTGGCACCCGAGCCTTCTGGAGGCGGAAAAGATGCCAGCGATCGTGCTCATCGGCGCTCAGTGGGGCGACGAGGGCAAGGGCAAGGTTACCGACCTGCTGGGTGAGCGGGTCGACTACGTCGTGCGCTACTCCGGTGGCAACAACGCGGGCCACACGGTGATCACCCCGGACGGCCAGAAGTACGCGCTCCACCTGATGCCATCCGGCGCGCTCTCGCCCAACGCGATGATCGTCATCGGCAACGGTGTGGTGGTCGATCCGAAGGTGCTGCTCGCCGAGATCGACGGCCTGGCCGAGCGTGGCGTCGACGTGTCCCGGCTGCGGATCTCCGGTGACGCGCACCTGATCATGCCGCACCACCGGGCACTGGACCGGGTGATCGAGCGCTACCTCGGCTCGTCCCGGATCGGCACCACCGGCCGGGGCATCGGCCCGGCGTACGGCGACAAGGTCGCCCGGATCGGCATCCGGCTCCAGGACCTGCTCGACCCGGGCATCCTGCGCAAGAAGCTGGAACTCGCACTGCGCGAGAAGAACCAGATCCTGTTCAAGGTCTACAACCGCAAGGCGATCGACCTTGAGGCGACCGTCGAGGAGTACCTGGAGTACGCGGAGCGGCTCAAGCCGTACATCGCGGAGACCCGGGCGATGCTGTGGGACGCCCTGGACCGGGACGAGACGGTGCTGCTGGAGGGTGCCCAGGCCACCATGCTGGACATGGACCACGGCACATACCCCTTCGTGACCTCGTCCAACCCGACGGCCGGCGGCGCCTGCGTGGGCGCCGGCATTCCGCCGACCGCGATCAGCAAGGTGATCGCGGTGAGCAAGGCGTACACCACCCGGGTCGGCGCGGGCCCGTTCCCGACCGAGCTGTTCGACGCCAACGGCGATCACCTGCGCAAGATCGGCGCGGAGTACGGCACCACGACCGGGCGGGAGCGCCGGTGTGGGTGGTTCGACGCGGTCGTCGCCCGGTACGCCTGCCGCCTCAACGGCGTCACCGACCTGGTCATCACCAAGCTGGACGTGCTCACCGGGCTGCCCAAGGTGCCGATCTGTGTCGGCTACGAGATCAACGGCGAGCGGGTCGACGACATGCCGATGAGCCAGACCGACTTCCACCACGCCAAGCCCGTCTACGAGGAGCTCGACGGCTGGTGGGAGGACATCACCAAGGCCCGCACCGCTGACGAGCTGCCGGAGAACGCCCGCCGCTACATCGCCCGCGTAGAGGAACTCTGCAACACCAAGGTGAGCGTCGTAGGCGTAGGCCCCGGCCGCGACGAAAACGTCCTCCTCCACCCCCTCCTCCCCTAACCCCAGGCACTGCCCCCTGGCCCCCACCCCCTTCTGGGTTGATCATGAAGTTATTGCCCGCCGCTGCGGCGTGTCGTGGCAATAACTTCATGATCCAAGGTGCGCTGGCCGCCGGGTTATCCACAGGGGTGGGGTGGTTGTCCACAGGGGGGTGCCTGGGGTTTTTGGGTGGGTCAGGGTGGCCGGGTGGACGCCTTGGACGTTGTACGGCGGGTTGCCGCCGAGCGGGACGGGATTGTGACGCTCGGGCAGGCGCGTGCCGCCGTCCTGACCACGCATGAGGTGCAGCGGTTCTGTCGGGTCGGCCGCTGGCGCGTCGTGGCGCGGGGCAGCTATCTCGTGGACGCCGACCTGTACGACGGGGTGCCTCGACGGGCGCGAATCAGGGCGGCGGTGGCCTCCTTCGGCCCGGCGGCCGTCGCGGTGCTCGCAACGGCCGCCGAGCTGCACGGGCTGGCCGGCATGCGAGTCACTGAGCTGATCCATCTGTCGGTGCCGGGTCCGGTCGCCAGGCCGGCCCGGCTCGCCCATCCGGAGGTGGTGGTCCATCAGTTGGTCATCCCGCCTGAGCACCTCGTCCGGGTAGACGGGGTCGGCGCTACCGGGCTGCTGCGGACTATTGCCGACCTCAGCCTGCGGGCTGATCGTTTCTCGGCGGTGAGTGTGCTGGATTCGGCGTTGAATCGTCGCCTCGTGACGGCCGATGACCTGCTCTCCGTCCCGCGCCTCATCCGTGGGCGGCGCGGCGCGGTCGCGGCTCGTGGCTACCTCGGAGAGGTGGACGGGCGAGCGCAGTCGCCGCTCGAGACGCGCGCCCGGCTCCGCTGCGTCGACGGCAGGGTGCCGCCCGACGCATTGCAGCTCGAGGTTCGCGACGACGACGGATACCTGCTCGGCATCGGTGACCTCGGCTGGCGCGGGCCCCGGATCATCGCCGAGGCCGACGGCCGGGACGCGCACGGCAGCCCGGAGGCGGCCTTCGCCGACCGACGCCGGCAGAACCGTCTGGTCAACGCCGGCTGGACCGTCCTCCGCTTCACCTGGTCGGACACCCTCCGCCCGGACTGCATCCCGTGGACCGTCCGCCAGGCGATCGCCGCCGCCCGGCGCCGTTGACCATGAAGTTATCGCCATGACACGCCGAGACGGCGGGCAACAACTTCATGATCACCGACTGTCGCCGGCAGGCAGGGGCGGGGGCAGTAGGATTTCGGGTCGTGCGGGTTCTTCTGGTGGGTGGTGGGGGGCGGGAGCATGCGCTCGCGCTCGGGTTGGCGGCGGATCCGGCTGTCACGGCGCTGATCGCGGCGCCTGGTAATCCGGGGATCGCCAGCGTGGCCGAGGTGCGGGCGGTCACTCCGACCGACCCGGCTGCCGTGGCCGCGCTGGCCGTGGAGACCGCGGCCGACCTGGTGGTGATCGGGCCGGAGGCGCCGCTGGTCGCCGGCGTCGCCGACGCGGTACGCGCCAAGGGCATCGCTGTGTTCGGCCCCTCGGCCGAGGCCGCCCGGCTGGAGGGGTCCAAGGCGTTCGCCAAGGACGTGATGACCGCCGCCGGCGTGCCGACCGCCCGGGCGTACGCCTGCATGGACGAGGAGAGCACCGCGCGGGCGCTGGATGAGTTCGGCGCGCCGTACGTGGTGAAGGACGACGGTCTCGCCGCCGGTAAGGGCGTGGTGGTCACCGACGACCGGTCCGCCGCGTTGGCGCACGCGCGGGAGTGTGGCCGGGTCGTGGTCGAGGAGTTCCTCGACGGCCCGGAGGTCAGCCTGTTCGTGGTCACCGACGGCGACGCGGCGCTGCCACTGCTGCCCGCACAGGACTTCAAGCGGATCGGCGATGGCGACACCGGCCCGAACACCGGCGGGATGGGCGCGTACGCACCGCTGCCCTGGGCGCCGCCCGGCCTGGTCGACGAGGTCATGCGCGACGTGGTCCACCCCACCCTGGCCGAGATGCGCCGCCGGGGCACGCCGTTCGCCGGCCTGCTCTACGTCGGGCTCGCGATGACCGCCGCCGGCCCCCGCGTGATCGAGTTCAACGCCCGCTTCGGTGATCCGGAGACCCAGGTGGTGCTCGCACTGCTGGAAACCCCGCTGGGCGCGCTGCTGCACGCGGCGGCCACCGGCACGCTGGCGGAGCATCCGCCGCTGCGCTGGCAGCCCGGCGCCGCGGTCACCGTGGTGCTCGCCGCGCAGGACTATCCGACCGCACCGCGCACCGGCGATGTGATCACCGGCGCGGACCGGCCGGGCATCATCCACGCCGGCACCGCCCGCCGGGCCAGCGACGGCGCGTTGCTCTCCGCCGGTGGCCGGGTGCTCTGCGGTACGGCCACCGGCGCCGACCTGGCAGCCGCCCGGACCGCCGCGTACGCGCTGGTGGACGGGGTGGAGCTGGCCGGCTCGCAGCACCGCAGCGACATCGCCGCCGCCGCGGTCGACGGCCGGATCACGATTCCTGGCTGAACCCGGGCAACCCCCGGCCGCCTAACCGCCGTTTGACCGGTGAGGTGAGGGGGTGGTGGGTTGCCGGCCGACGTCGAGGGCTACCGCGACTATGTCGCTGCGCGCAACCGCCGCCTCGGCGAGAGTGTCGCCTTCCCGGCGACCGTCCTGACGGTGGCGGTGGTCCTGTCCCTCACCGCCTAGGTGGTGGAGGCGGAAGCGTCGGCGATCGGCTCGATCGCCGCAGCGCTGCCGGCGCTGGGCTTCCTGACGATGGTGAAGATCGCCCTCGGCCGCGCCGACCTCGCCCCACCCGACCGCACCGCCCGACCCGCGCGGGCCGCATCAGGACCTCCGCTGATCGTCGAGGCCGGGGTCCCGGACACCCGCGAGGCGGTCCCCGCACCGCCACTTCCGGTCCCCGCGAACACCGCCCCGGTCCGGGACTCCACCACCGCAGTCCCCGCCCCGGCGGACCAGGACCCGGCGGTCGCGGACCGACGGACCGACAACACACCGGCCCGGGCCCGAGGCCCGGAGATCGCCGCGCTGGTCCCGGCCGCCCGGACCGCCGCCCGCACCCTGACCGCCGAGGGGACACCGCTGTCCCGCAAGGCCCTCGCCCAACAGTTGCGCGCGGACGGACGCCAACTGTCCAACGCCACCGCCTCCACGCATCCTGCGCGTCCTGCGCGCCGAGCCCACCCCACCGCGCCGGACCTGTCACATCGGGAAGCGGCGTGACAGAACCACAACCCGTCACTTCTGTCAGACCGAGCCGTTCCCGTGAGACCAACACACGCGTCTGTCAGGAAACCCGCCTCCTGACAGAACCTGACTCGACCTGGCACAGCGACCACCAGCCCGCCCGCCCGCGGCAGGGCGACCAGCGCACGCCTCGCCATCCATCCCGCATTCCGATCCTCGAAGGAGCAACAAGCATGCTGACCCAGCTCAGCGGCCCCCCATCCGCGCCACCAGGGCCGTCGCCAACCCGAGGCGCACAACCTTCCACGCCATCGTTTCAGTGGACCCGGTGTCGCCGGCCGTGTCGACGTCGGTGTCGATGCCCGTTGCACCGTCCGTCTTGATACTGACCCCCGAACTAACCCCCGGCACTCGCTCACAGCCCAGGTCAACCCCACTCTCATCGCTCCTGATCGGCTCCAGACACACCCTCATGTGTGGGGTGTCCCCCCAGGGGCCGCCCATGCAAACCGCTACCGGCTCCGGACCCGCTGCTGCGTCTACAGGCCAGCCTCACCGCCCGCGACGACCAGCTCCTCGGCTGGCTCTACGACCATGGCGTCCTCACCACCGATCAGATCGGCGCCGCCCTGTTCCCGTCCCTGGACTTCGCCCAACGCCGGCTACGTCGCCTCACCGTTCTGCGTGCGACAGACCGGTTTCGACCCAACCGGGCCTACGGCGGCTCCTACCCGTACCACTACGTCCTGGACCAGCTCGGCTACGGACACGTCCGCGCCCAACGTGGCCTTGGTCCACCACGCCGGGACCAGGCCCGCCGCCGCAAGCAATCCCTCACCGGCCGGCCGGACCTGCCGCACCTGCTCGGCGGCAACCAGGTCTTCATTGACCTCGCCGCCCACGCCCGCACCCACCCCGACACGGCCCTGGACCGGTGGCAGCCGGCCTCGGCCTTCCACGAGCCCGAGGTGTTCTACCGCAGAGGCAGCAACCCGGGAATGATGGTCCACGGACCGAGCGGGCTGCCTCGCCCGGACGCGCCGGGGTGTGGACCGAGCACGGACGGTCCGTGCCGTTCTTCCTCGAGTACGACACAGGCCGCGAACGCCTCGACATCCTCACCGAGAAAATTGCCAAGTACGAACGGCTCTTCGCCTTGAGCACCTGGACGTGGCCAGTGCTGTTCCACCTACCTCCGCCCACCGTGAGGCGAACCTGCACCACCGCCTCGCCGGCACCGGCCTGGACGCGGTCATCGCCACCACTACCACCGAGCTGCGCCTCGCACCCGGCGCCAGCCCCGCCGAGCAGGTTTGGCAACTGACCGGCGGCAGCACCGGCCGCCACCGCCTCATCGACCTGCCCTACAGCGACACCCACCACGACGACGAGTTCCCGACCCGCACCGCGCCCCGCACGAGCGTGCGGGCAGCCTGATGACCCAGGCCAGGTGGGGCGTTACGCGGCCTGCGAGGCCGACACGCCCGCCCCCACACCGCCCCCTAGGCGCGGCCGTCGACCGCCGTACGGCCCTACCGGGCGAGACAAGGGCGCGGGCGGCACACAGCCAGCGCCAAATATCGGCGACCACGCCGGTACTCACCCATCTGTCAGCACGGTGCTCCGGTGACAGGCCAGCGACCCAACCGCGCACTCACACCAGCCACCGCGACGTGACAGATCGTGTGAGTGGCGACCCCATTCATTCCGCAGCCACCGGAGGTACCCTCCGCGGCCCTCGCCCCTGTCGTCGGTCCATCGCTGCCTGAGCGAGCGGCACGACCCGGCGATCAACCCTGATGCCAGTTCCCACGAGAAGGAGTTGCCGATGACCCGATACCTCGACCTCACGCCACGAGCCGTCCTGGGAGGGACATGGCCACACGCCGTGACCAGCGATCACGCGCGAACACAACACACCCGTCGCCGGCGGCCAGCGTCACGAGGACATCCGCCGACGAGCCCGGGCCTCGCACCCCGACACCGAGCCCTCACCCAGTCAGGGACGCTGTCGATGGCCACTACCTGACCGACCCCGAGACCGAAGACGAAATCCAAGCCCTCGCCGCCGAAGCCGGCCTACCCGACATCGACCAAGCCGCCAAGCTCGCCCGACTCCTGCGCTTGCACCACCAGCCCGCCGCCCCACCACACGCCGCTTGACCTGCGCCCGCCCCGCTGGGCGGGCGCAGCCGCTGCTACCGCCAGCCCGAACTCGGCAGGCAGGGCGGACTGGAATTACACCCTCGCCGAGGTCTACTTCGCCGTGCACGCCTCGGTGACATCCTGCAGGAGTTGGTCGAGCTGGCGCGGGCACCGGGCCTGACCCGCTACCCCTGATTGGTCGGTCAGCTGTAGTAGCGGCGTAGTTCGCGGCTGAGCACCTTGCCGGTGGCGTTGCGGGGCAGGAACTTCACGAAGACCACGTCCCGCGGGACGGAGAAGCGGGCCAGGTAGTGCCGGACGTACTCGCGGACCGCCTCGGGATCGAGCGTCTCGCCGGGGTGCAGGGCGAGGAACGCGGCCAGCCGCTGGCCGTACTCGGGGTCGGGTACGCCGATCACGCCCGCCTCGCGTACCTGCGGCAGTCGGGCGAGCAGGTCCTCCACTTCGGACGGGAAGACGTTCTCGCCGCCGGAGACGATCATGTCGTCGGCCCGGCCGTCGACGAAGAGCAGTCCGTCGGCGTTGAGTCGCCCGAGGTCGCCGGTGTCGAGCAGTCCGTCGCGGCTCTCCCGGCTGCTACCGGAGGTGTAGCCCTCGAAGAGCATCTCGTTGCCGACGAAGATCCGCCCGACCCGGCCGTCGGGTACCGGCTTGCCAGCGTCGTCGAGCATCTGCAGCCGGGTGCCGTGCGGCGGCCGGCCGGCCGTGGTGGGCGCCTGGCGCAGGTCCTCCGGACCGGCGATGGAGGCCCAGGAGACCTCGGTGGAGCCGTAGAGGTTGTACAGGACGTCCCCGTAGACGTCCATGAACTTCGGTGCCAGCCCGCCGGGCAGGGCCGATCCGCTGATCGCGACGACCTTGAGCGGGGGGCGCGGGTCCGGTGGGGGCACTTCCAGCAGCCGCTGCACCATCACCGGTACGGCGAACAGTGCGTCGCACTGGTGTGCCACCAGGGCGGCGAGCGTGGCGGCCGGGTCGAAGCGGCGGTGTAGCACGATGGTGGCCCGCAGGGCGAAGCAGACCTGGAGGGCGGCGAACCCCCAGGTGTGGAAGATCGGTGCCGCGATCATCACCCGGTCGCGGGTGTGCAGTGGGATCCGGTCGATGATGGACACCAGCGGGCCGAAGCCGCTCGGCGTGGGGCGGCGGGCCCCCTTCGGCGCACCGGTGGTGCCCGAGGTGAGCACGATGATGCGGCCGTCCCGCTCCGGCGGGTGCAGCTCGCCCGGCAGTGCCCCGGCCACCATCTCCTCGCGGGCGCGTTCGTCGAGGCGGGACAGCTCGGCGGGGAGGCCGATGACCCGCTCGGCGAACTCGTCGTCGTGCACCAGCAGCCGGAGCTGCTGCTCTTCGGCGACGGTGGCCAGTTGGGCCGCGGAGAGCCCGGTGTTGACCAGGACCGAGTCGACGCCGAGCAGGGTGGCCGCGACGATCGTCTCGATCAGCCCGTGGTGGTTGCGGCAGAGCACGCCGATCCGGTCGCCGGCCTGTACGCCGAGGCCCGCCCGCATCGACCGGGCCATCCGTTCGGCCCGGTCGAGCAGATCCTGATAGGTCAGCTCGACACCGTCCTCGTCGATGATCGCCGGTCGGCCAGGGTCCCGGGCGGCTGCCTGGCGTAGCTCGCCGGCCAGGCTCCATCCCCACGTGCGCAAAGCGTTGAGCTGCGAGGCGACCCGGATCGGCCGGCCGGGGGTGAGCAGCCCTCGACGGGTCAGCGTGGCAATGACGAACGGCAGGTCCATGCCGCAGACCTCCTTAAGGGTGCGCGGACGGGGCAAGGGACCCCCCGTCCGTCAGGGCGTCTTCCTTGATCATGCACTGGGCTCGGCACCCTGCCCAGCCGGCGACGGCGCGGGGTGACGAAGACGGCACGGATCGTGGGATCAGGGACGGCGGGCAGGGAGTACGCCGGCAAGCCCCTGGCCGGCCCCGCCGAGACGGGACCGGCCAGGGCTGGTCAGCGGATCTGCATTCCGGAGATCGCCCGGGAGATCACCAGCCGCTGGATCTCGGAGGTGCCCTCGAAGATGGTGTAGATCTTCGCGTCCCGGTACCAGCGCTCCACCGGGTGGTCGCGGAGGAAGCCGGCGCCGCCGAGCAGCTGCACCGCCTTCTCGGTGACCGACACCGCCACCTCACCGGCCTTGAGCTTGGACATCGAACCCTCGCCAGCAGTGAACGGGCGGTTGTTGCGGCCCATCCAGGAGGCCCGCCAGACCAGCAGCCGCGCCGCGTCGATCTCCATCCGCATGTCGGCCAGCGCGAACGCGACCGCCTGGTTCTCGATGATCGGCCGTCCGAACTGGACCCGGTCCTTGGCGTACTCCAGCGCGTACTCGTAGGCGGCCCGGGCCACGCCGAGCGCCTGCGCGCCCACCGTGGGTCGGGACAGCTCGAAGGTGCGCATCGCGGCCTGCCCGCTGGCCCGCTGCCCGGAGCGGGCCCGGTCCAGGCGTTCCAGCAGGGCATCCCGGCCGCCGAGCAGGCAGCGGCCTGGCACGCGTACCCCGTCGAGGAAGACGTCGGCGGTGTGCGACGCCCGCAGGCCCAACTTGCGCAGCTTGCGGGTGGCGGCCAGGCCGGGGGTGCCCGGCGGTACGACGAACGCCGCCTGGCCCCGGGAACCGAGCGTGGGGTCGACCGAGGCGGTGACCACGTGCACCCCGGCGATGCCGCCGTTGGTGGCGTACGCCTTCTGCCCGGTCAGCACCCACTCGTCGGTGGCCTCGTCGTAGACCGCCCGGGTGCGCATCGCCCCGACGTCGGAGCCGGCCTCCGGCTCGCTGGTGCAGAACGCGGCGACGGCCGGCGAGTCGATGTCGCCGAAGCACTGCGGCACCCACTCGACCATCTGGTCCGGAGTGCCCGCGCCGTAGATGGCGGCGACGGCGAGGGAGGTGCCGAAGATGCTCAGCCCGATGCCGGCGTCACCCCAGAAGAGTTCCTCGCTGGCGATGGGAAGGGAGAGCCCGGTCGGGTCTGCCCAGCAGGTGGCGAGGAACTCGAAGCCGTAGAGGCCGACCTTGGCAGCCTCCTGGATCACCGGCCACGGGGTGTCCTCGCGCTCGTCCCACTCGGCGGCGGCCGGGCGCACGACCTCGGCGGCGAAGCCGTGCACCCAGTCGCGCAGATCCCGCTGTTCCTCGGTCAGGTCGAGCGAGAACTCGGCCATCTCAGGCCTTGGGGATGTCGAACAGGTTGGCGATGTTGGCGGCGAGGCCGAGGTCGCCCTTCGCCTTCAGCTTGCCGGTCATGAACATCATCACGGGGTTGGCGCCACCGGAGACGATCTTCAGGAACTCCACCGGGCCCATGGTCAGGCTCAGCTTCGGGTCGTGCTGCGGGGTCTCGTTCACGTCGCACTTGCCGTCGGCGATGACCACCTCGTAGGTGTCGCTGCCGCCGTCCGGGCGACCGGTGACGACCCAGTGGATGACCGCGTTGGTGGAGCCGGCCCGGTCCGCGCGGAACAGCGACGGCATCCGGCCGAACACCTCGCCCAGGATCTTGCCGCGCAGGTCACCGGACATCACCTGGGCGATCTTGTCGTCCGGGGTGGACTTGACCAGCTGGGCGAACTCCTTGGGGCCGACGTTGGCGAAGGTAGCCGGGTCGAAGTCAGTCATGGGGGAAACACCTCTCGGGCCGTCCGGACTTGGTTACTCTGGCGTAACCCTACGCACGAGTAGGTATGCTCGCAAGGTGTCCACCCCTCCCGCCTTCAAGCGCCTGCCACGGGCCGTCCGTGAGCAGCAGATGCTCGACGCGGCCGTCAAGGTCTTCTCCCGGCGGGGCTTCCACGCCGCCAGCATGGACGAGATCGCGGAGGATGCCGGCATCTCCAAGCCCATGGTCTACGCGTACCTCGGCACCAAGGAGGAGCTCTTCGTCGCCTGCCTGCACCGGGAGGGCACTCGGATGATGCAGGCCATCGCCGGTGCGGCCGCCCCCGACCTGCCGGCCGACGAACGACTCTGGCGAGGGCTGAGGGCGTTCTTCGGCTTCGTCGGCGCGCACCGCGACGGTTGGGCCGTGCTCTACCGGCAGGCCCGGGGCGAGCAGCCGTTCGCCACCGAGCTGGCCACCATGCGGGCCCGGCTGGTCGAGGTGGTCGCCGGGATGCTCGACCACGCGCTGCGCGCCGAGGGCCGCGAGATCGCCGCCGTCGACCTGGAGGTCGTCGCGTACGCGCTGGTCGGCGCGACCGAGTCGCTGGCCGACTGGCTCGCGGACCACCCGGAGGCCGACCCGGAGAAGACCGCCACCCGGATGATGAACGTGGCCTGGCTCGGCGCCGGCCAACTCCTGCACGGTGTCACCTGGCGCCCGCCCGCCGAATGACCGACCCGACCTGCCGTCACCGCGCCGGTGTCCGGCTCACCGGCGCGGTCGTCGGCACCGACGGCCCAGAAAGGCGGTGCCGGCCGAGCCAGCGGACCACCTCGACGACCAGGGTCACCGTCAGCGCGAGACCCAGACCGAGCAGCAGGCCGCGCAGCGGATCCTGCTCGAAGGCCATCCCGCCGAGGTAGCCGACCAGCGCCGAGTAGAGCCCCCACGAGCCGGCGGCGAGCGCGTCGAAGGCCAGGAAGCGTCGACGGGGATAGTGGATCGCCCCCATGGTGAGGGTGACCGCAGTCCGGCCGCCCGGCACGTAGCGGGCAACGGTGAGGATCAGACCGCCCCGGGCGGCGATTCCCCGGCGGGCACGCTCGACGGCGGCCCGGCGCCGGCCGTCGGGCGGAAGCCGGTCGAGCAGCCGGGTGCCACCACCCCGGCCGATGGCGTACGAGATGTGGTCCCCGACCAGCGCGCCGACGGCGGCCACCAGGATCACCGCGGGCAGGTACGGCGCGCCGGAGGCCGCGAACACCCCTGCGGTGATCACCGCTGTCTCGCTCGGCACCACCGGGAAGAAGCCGTCGAGCACCGCGATCGTGAAGATCGCCAGGTACACCCACGGTGAGGACATCGTCTGATGTAGCAGGTCGAGCAGATCCATGATCCCGATGCTGGTGCCGGCGACGGCTCCCGCCATCGGCCAGTGGTCAGCCGGGCGACATCACTTAGGTAGCGTCCGGCCCGGACGGCGGGTAGGGGTCTTCCCCCACCGCACCCGGGTCTGTCGGGCGTGGGCGGCCCGACCCGCCGATGGAGCCCTACGCTCGCTGCGTGGCCTCCAGCGCCGTCGTGCTCCGGCGGGTCGTCGACCGGTACGCCTCGCTGCTGCTCGCCGTCGTGGTCGCCGCCGCTGTCTGGGCCAGTGCGACCGGCGCGGTCGGGGTCCGCTCGCCGCTGCCGCCCGTCGTCGTGCTGCTCGTCGCCGTGGCCTCCGGTTGGGCCGCTGGCCTGGTCCGGACCCGCCGCTGGCCGCTGTTCCTGGCCGCCGCGATCAGCTGGTTGGTGCTCGCCGCCGCGGCGCCCGGGGTGGTCGCCTCGTACCAGGCGGGCCTGCGGCTGCGCGGCCGGCGGCTCACCGGGTTCCTCGTCGGGGCCGCCCTGGTGCTGGCCGGTGGGGTGCTGGTCGGGCTGGCGGTGGGCGGCGTGCGCCGGCTCACCACCGCCACCTTCGGCAACGTGCTGCTGCTCGCCGCCTGTCTGGTCGGATTTCCCCTGGTCGTCGGCCTCTGGGTGCGGGCGCGCCGGGACACGCTCGCCGCGCTACGGGACCGGGCCGAACGCCTGGAACGCGAGCAGGAGGCCCGTGCCGACCGGGTTCGCGCCGAGGAACGGACCCGGATCGCCCGGGAGATGCACGACGTGGTGGCGCACCAGGTGTCGCTGATGGTGGTACATGCCGGCGCACTGGAGGTGACCGCCGCCGACCCGGCGACCGTCGAGGCCGCCGCGCTGATCCGCGAGACCGGCCGGCAGGCGCTCACCGACCTGCGCGAGGTGCTGGGCGTGCTGCGGCAGGCCGGTCCGGCCACGGTGCCGGAGCGTGGGCTAGACGCCATCGATGAGCTGATCGGGGAGTCCCGCTCCGCCGGGCTCCGGGTCCGGCGACGGGACGAGGGCGTGCCGTCGGCGCTGCCGGCGACCGTGGGACGCACCGCGTACCGGGTGGTCCGGGAGGCGCTGACCAACGTGCGCAAGCACGCCGCCGAGGCCGAGACGACGGTCTGCCTTCGCTACCTGCCCGACGGGCTGGAGGTGGTGGTCCGCAACGGCCCGTCCGAGGGCGGGCAACCCCTGCCCGGTGCCGGGCAGGGGTTGCTCGGGCTGCGCGAGCGGGTGGAACTGCTCGGCGGTCGGCTGGAGGCGGCGCCCGTGGACGCCGGGTTCCTGGTCCGGGCACTGATCCCGGTGGTGGATGCGGCGTGATCCGGGTGGTGGTGGTCGACGACGAGCAACTCGTCCGCGCCGGGCTGCGACTCATCCTGGAGGCGGCGGAGGACATCACGGTGGTGGGCGAGGCCGCGGACGGCGCCGGCGCGCTGGAGCAGGCCCACCGGTTACGCCCCGACGTCGTGCTGCTCGACGTGCGGATGCCGGGCATCGACGGGCTGACCGTCGCGCCCGAGGTGGTCGCCGCCGGACCGAAGGTGATCATGCTGACCACCTTCGACCTCGACGAGTACGTGCACCGCGCGCTGCGGGCCGGAGCGGTGGGTTTCCTGCTCAAGGACACCCCGCCCCGCGAGCTCGCCGCTGCGGTCCGCACGGTGGCCGCCGGGAACGCGATGCTCGCCCCGACGGTGACCCGGCGCCTGATCAGCTCGTTCGCCGAGCGTGGTCCGGCCCGTCGGGACGCGGCGCGCCAGCGACTCGCCCCGCTCACCGCGCGTGAGCTGGAGATCGTCCGGGAGGTGGCGCGCGGGCACGGCAACGCGGAGATCGCCAGGCGGCTGACGATGAGCGAGGCCACCGTGAAGGCGCACGTCAGTCGGGCCCTGGCGAAGCTCCAGGCGGGCAACCGGGTGCAGTTGGCGATCCTGGTGCACGACGCTGACCTGCTGTGAGGGTGGCAGGTCCAGCCTGGCCGGTCAGTAGCGGGCGGCGGCGCGGCGGTGCGCCCGGCGGCGCAGCCAACGGACGCCCTCGATGCCCAGCGTGACGATCACCGAGAGGCCGATCCCGGCGAGGATGCCCTTGATGGGGTGGCGCTCGAAGGCCAGCCCACCGAAGTAGCCGAGCAACCCGCAGTAGAGCGCCCAGGTGGTCGTCGCGATGCCGTCGTAGAGCAGGAACGACCGGCGTGGGTAGCGCACCGCGCCCATGGTGAGGGTGACCGCCGTCCGGCCGCCCGGCAGGTACCGGGAGGTGGTCAGGATCAGCCCGCCGCGCCGGTCCACCGCGCGTCGGGCCCACTCGGAGCTGGCCCGCCGGCGGCTGCCGTCGGGAAATCGGGCGAGCCGGTTCGCGCCGCCGCCCCGCCCGATGGCGTACGAGATGTGGTCGCCGATCAGCGCGCCGAGCGCGGCGGTGGCGATCACCGCGACCAGGTTGGGATGGGCTCCATCGGCGGCGAACACCGCTGCGGTGATCACCGCCGCCTCGCCCGGTACCGCGGGGAAGAACGCGTCGACCGCCGTGAGCCCGAAGATCACCAGGTACACCCACGGTGAGGTGGCCGTGTCCCGGAGCAGGTCGAGCAGGGCTTCCATGCCCCCATGCTCGCGGGGCGCGACCTGCCCGGTGGCCGAGTCGCCGGATCACCCGCTACGGCCACGGGCGTCAGGCCGAGCGGACCAGGGCCGGCGGGGCGAGCAGCGGGCCGTGCGGGGTCTTGTCGCTGGCGGTGGGGCCGTGCGAGGTCAGCACCACCGGCGTGTCCAGCTCCGCGCGCACCGCCTCCGCCCAGTCGGGCGGCGGGTCGTCGTACAGCGGGCGGGAGCGCAGCAGGCGGGCGGTGAGCGCGGCCTGCCGGTCCAGGTCGCCGGGCGGGCCCGGGGTGAGCCGGTCGGTGGTGTCGTAGCGGCGGCAGATCCGCAGCCCGGGGCCGGCGAGGTCGAGGTGGGTCAGCGCCAGGCCGTCAACTCCGCCGGCCGCGGCGAGGGCGTATCGGTGGGCGACCGCGTCGAAGTGGCCGAACCGGAACCGGCCCTGCCAAGGGTTCGTCGGGTTGTGCGGGTCGGCCAGTGGCAGGTCCGGGTCCTCGGTAACCAGGGGGCCGGCCCCGTGCCGGGTGGTGACCAGCCGCAGCACCCCGATCCGGGTCGCGTTGTCGGGCAGACCCGCCTCGGCGAGCAGGCTGTCGGCGTTGGCGAACGTGGTGGTGCTCCAGGTGGTGTACGGGTGGAAGCCGTGCCACTCGTCGAGCAGCACGCCCTGCGCGCCCTCGAAGACGCAGGTTCCGGCGCGCAGCGCCCCGGCGAGCCAGCTCCGCTCGACGATCGCGACCCGCCCGGCGAACCCGGTGAACGCGGGCAGGCAGTCCTCGACCGGTGGCGCGTCCAGCGGGCCGAGCTCGGCGGTCAGTCGGTCCCGCAGGGCGGTCAGCCTGCGGCGCAGTAGCGCCGGGCTGCGGCAGTCGATGACCCGGGGTGCGTCGTCGGGGTGGGCGAGACCGTACGCGACGGCCTCGCCCACCCCCAGCCCGCAGGAGCCGTGCCGGTCGGCTCCCCGGGCGATCTCTCGGGCACGGTTGGCGGCCCGGTGGTACGGGGTGGAGAGCAGCGCCTCCCCGTCGACGGTCAGCCGGTCGAGCGCGTCGGGCACCCCGACCGTGGCGAGATGGTCGGCCTCGGCGGCCAGCGCCAGCGGGTCCACCACCACGTGCCGCGACAGGTGCGTACGGACCCCGGGATGGAACGTGCCGGCGCCGAACTGCGCGAACGTGTGGTGCCGCCCATCGCGCAGCACGACGTTGTGCGCCGCCTGCGCGCCCCCGTTGAAGCGGACCACCGTGTGCACGGGGCGGGTGGCGCAGAGCCAGTCCACCACTGTGCCCTTGCCGGCGTCGCCGTAGCCGAGGTCGACCACCGCCACGTGCCTCACAGCCGGGTCACCTCACCGCCGGTGTCGCGGAAGGCCGGCAGCGTCGACACCTCGGCCCGCCGCCCCCGGCCGAGGCGGGCCAGCGCCTTCGACACGGTGCCGGTGGTGCCAGAGCCGGTGCGGTCCAGGTGGCGTAGGCCCTCGTCCAGGTCGATGGCCTGCTCACCGAGGCCGATGGTGAGCGCGATGGTCTCGCAGACCGCGTCGAGGTCGTCGAGCACGACGGCGTTCTGCCCGAGCAGGTCCCGCCAGAAGTCGAGCACCTTGGCGTTGCCGGCGTAGTGGCTGCCGGCGGGGAGCAGGTAGTAGGTGTCCCAGCGGCGGGTCACCTCGTCGACGACCTGCCGCAGCGGTACGTCCTCGGTCAGGTCGTCGCCGATCAGGCCGGCCACTTCCCGGGCCTTCGCCTGCGGGTACGCCAGCTCGTCGCCGATGATGAACAGGTAGCCGCGCCGGCCGCGCTTCTCCCAGCTGTCGGTGACGGTGTGCCGGGCCATGAAGTACATGGCCAGCTCGTACGACTCGCTCATCTGCCCGCCGCCACCGCCCTCCAGGACGATCCGGCCGAGGTCGTCGTCCATCCGGTTGTCCGACTCGAACTGGCCGACCTGCAACGGCACCCGGTCGCAGGTGGCGTCGCCGATCGCGCCGAACATGATCTGCGGGTCGCTGGCGTAGCCCTGCCGCTGTAGCAGCCCGAGCAGCTGCGGCAGCTTGGTCTGCAGGACGCGCGGCACCTTGCGCATCGAGCCGGTCACGTCGAACAGCACCGCGATGGGCGTCGACCGTGGGTGCTCGTCGGAGTCGCGGCTCTCGCGCGTCGCGTCCCGGGGGTCGAGCGTGGGGTGCACGGTGCGCGCCCCACTGTCGCTGTAGGAGAACGCGCTGCGGCCGGTGGAGCGCCGGTAGCGGTCGGCGGCGTCGTACACGTCGGTGGACCAGATTCCACTGCCCATGACAGCTCCTTACGGGGTGAGGGTGAAGGGTCGGAAGGTGCGTGGCCCGTAGAGCCGGTCCAGCACCTGGTCGAGTTCGCGCAGCAGGCGCCAGGCGTCGTCGGGCCGGGCGTCCAGGGACCGTTGCCGGCAGCCATGGGCGAAGTTGAGCAGCTCGCGCGGGGCCTGGCGGTTCATCAGCGAGGTAATGCAGCGGCTGGCCATCGCGATGTCGGTGCCCGGCCCGCTGGGCAGCTTCTTGAGGACCTCGGGTGGGTACCAGTCCTCCTGGCCGGGCACCAGCGCCGGGATCGTGCTCCCGACGGGGGCGGAGAAGCACCAGTCGACCAGCACCACGCCGTGGGCGTCTGGCTCGATCAGCACGTGTCGCGGCAGGACCGCACCGTGCACCACGCCCGCCCGGTGGGCCAGGCCGAGCACTACCAGCAGCCGCCGCCACATCCAGGCCACGTCCCGGGCGTCCAACCCGTCGGGGTACGCGCGCCGCACCTCGTCGAGGTCGTGCAGGCCGGGCGCGGTGGCGAGCACGTTGATCCGCCGTTCGGCGCCGGTCGCCGCGTCCCGGTGCCGGAAGTCGTCGACCAGTCGGGGCACGTACGGCAGGTAGCGCGGGTCGCCGCGCTCCGCGATGGTGCGCAGGGCGTGCGCCTCGCGGGCCATCAGGTCGTTGTCGGTGGGCCGTCGGGGGAGCTTGAGCAGCCGGTCGTCGCCGACGTCGTAGAGATCGGCCAGGTCGCCCGAGTGGGCCGGCGCGCCGAGTCGGTAGTCGCCGAGGACGGTGACCTGCCGGGCCTGCCACCGGGTGGTGACGTGGATGAACGCCTCGGTGGCCTCGGCGCGTACCGCCGGGTCGGTCGGCAGACGGTCGGGGTGCAGAGCTGCGACCAGCTCGCGGTAACGCCGGGCCGGCTGGTCCGTGCCGAACAGGTCGGCGTCGGTGCGGGCCGCCGTGACCAGGCGGATGGCCGCCCCGGTCCTCATCGCACCGTCTCCTCGCGGGCGGGGCGCAGCAGCGCCGGGTGCAGCAGCCGGGCGTCGCCAGCGCGGTAGAGCCGGGCGCGGGGGCCGCCCCGGGCGCCGCCGCGCTCGGTGCTGGCGCCCGTGCTCTCCACGAAACCCGGCACGGAGAGCACCTTGCGGTGGAAGTTGCCGGCGTGCAGCGGGTGACCCCAGACCGTCTCGTAGACGGCGCGCAACTCGCTGATCGTGAACTCGGCGGCGAGGAAGCGGGTGGCGAGCGGGGTGTATTCCAGCTTGGACCGGGCTCGCTCCAGCGCGTCGTCGATGATCCGGCCGTGGTCGAAGGCGAGCTGCCGACTGGTCAACGCGGTCACCGGCAGCCAGATCGCCTCGTCGGCGTCGGTGCCGGCGGCCGGGTCCGGCAGGTCGGGGGCGAACGCGAGGTGGGCGACCGAGACGACGCGCATCCGCGGGTCGCGGTCGGGGGAGCCGTAGCTGCCCAACTGCTCCAGGTGTACGCGGCGCAACCCTTCGCCGCCGAGCCCGGTCTCCTCGGCCAGCTCCCGTCGGGCGCCAGCGGTCAGGTCCTCGTCGGGGCGGACGAAGCCGCCGGGCAGCGCCCAGTGCCCCTCGAAGGGTGGCTGGCCGCGCCGGATCAGCAGCAGGTGCAGTGCGTCGTCGCGAATGGTCAGCGCCACCACGTCAACGGTCACGGCGACCGACGGGTAGGCCCCGGGGTCGTACGCGGCCAGGAAGTCCTGCTCGTCAACCATGTCTCTCTCAATCTGAGAACATCTCGATCTGAGAAGAACTTAGCGCATGAGAGCAACCCTGCCAATCCCGAATCCGGGTCGGCAGGGGTGCCTAGTGCAAGAGACCCGCCAGGTGCGGCCGGCCGCGCGAGTCGTGCAGGGCGAACCCACCGTCCGGCAGGAGGGCGAAGCTCACCGTGCTCGGCAGCGGTACGGGCAGCTTGAAGGCGACCTCGACGGTGTAGGCGTCCGGCAGCCGGCTCTCCAGCGCGGCCAGGCAGCGCGCCTTGCTCCACATGCCGTGCGCGATCGGCCGCCGGAAGCCGAACAGCCGCGCCCCGAGTCGGGACGTGTGGATCGGATTGTGGTCCCCGGACACCCGCGCATACTGCATGCCGACGCGGGGTTCCACCCGCCAGCGGGCTGTGGCGGCCGGCGCCTCGGGGCGTCCGCTCCCGTCGCGCCGCTCACCGCCGCCGGGCTTGCGCTCCCGACCGAGGTACGTCGAGACGCCGCGCCAGACCTCCTCCCCGTCGACCGAGCCGATCAGCACCACGTCCACCTGCCGTCCTCGGTCGTGCGGGCGCAGGTTCTCCGCGTACGTCGTGAAGTCGAGGGTCTCGTCGGCGGTGATCGGGCGGCGCACGGTGATCCGGTTACCGACGTGCACCACGCCGGTCAGCGGGATGGGGAACTCTGGCGCGGTCATCAGTCGCAGGGTCAGCGGGAAGCCCATGACGTGCGGAAACGTAGCGGGCAGCCGGTCGGTGAGCCGGAACCCGCAGACCCGGTCGTAGTCGGCCAGGTGCGCCCGGTCGACGGTCACCCCGCGCGCGGCCAACTCGACCGCCGGCAGGCCGGGCCCGCGCCGCCCTCCGCCGAGGCCCGGCAGCGCACCGAGCAACGCCCGCCGGTAGAGCGCCCCGGCCGCCGGCATCCGGGGCAGCTCGACCGGGGTACGGCCGCCCGCGTCCGGCAAGCGTGCCGCGGCCCGGGTCTCCGCCGACAGCCTCTTCGTCGGGCCGTCGATCAGCTCGTGCAGGGAGACGTCGTTGGGCCCGTCCGCCGGCTCCCGCCGCGCGCCGCCCATCACGCCCCCAGCATGCTCTGGCCGCAGACCCGGACCACGTTGCCGCTGACCGCGCCGCTGGCGGGCCAGGCCAGCCAGCCGATCGTCTCGGCCACGTCCACCGGCAGCCCGCCCTGGGCCAGGCTGTTCATCCGCCGGCCCGCCTCGCGGACCACCAGCGGGATGCGCGCGGTCAGTCGGGTCTCGATGAAGCCGGGGGCCACCGCGTTGACGCTGATCCCCTGGTCGCGCAGGGCTGGGGCGAGCGAGCCGACCAGCCCGATCACGCCGGCCTTGCTGGTGGCGTAGTTGGTCTGCCCCCGGTTGCCGGCGACCCCGGCGATCGAGGAGACCGCGACGATCCGCCCGCCGGCCGGAATCAGCTCCCGCTCCAGCAGCACGTCGTTGATCCGCTCCTGACTGGAGAGGTTGACGTCGATGACCTGGTCCCACCGGTCAGCGTCCATCCGGCCGAGCGTCTTGTCCCGGGTGATACCGGCGTTGTGCACCACCACGTCGACCCGGCCGTGCCGGCTGGCCAGGTGGTCGGCGAGCCGGGTCGGCGCGTCCGGTGCGGTCAGGTCGAGCTGGACGGCGGTCCCGCCGATGTCGTTCGCCACCGCTGCCAGCGCGTCCCCGGCGGCCGGGATGTCCAGCGCCACCACCTGGGCGCCGTCGCGGGCCAGCACCCGGGCCAGCGCGGCACCGATGCCCCGGGCGGCGCCGGTGACCAGCACGATCTGCCCGTCCAGCGGGCGGTCCCAGTCGGCCGGTGCGCTCGCGTCGCCGGCACCGACCCGAATGACCTGCCCCGAGACGTACGCGGAACGCCCGGAAAGAAGGAATCGGAGGGTCGATTCGAGGCTCGTGAGCGTGCCGGCTGAGAGGTCCGGGCCGTCCGGAAGGCTTGAGTGGTCCGGGCGGGCCTGGGCGGCGGTGCCGGTGCGGGTGACGTAGACGAGTTGTGCGGTGCTGCCGCGGCCGAACTCCTTGCCGATGCTGCGGACCAGCCCCTCCAGGGCACGCTGGGCGGTCGCCTCGCGCGGCGTCGGGCACTCCTCCGGCGGGGTCCCCAGCACGATCACCCGACCGCTGGGCAGCACGGCCCGCGCCTGCGGGTGGAAGAAGTCGTAGAGCTGGCGCAGGCCGGTCGAGTCGGTGATCCCGGTGGCGTCGAAGAGCAGTGCGCCGTACCGCTGCGAGGAGTCACTGGCGGGGGCGGCGGCCGGGTCGGCCAGCTCGACCCCGGCGGCGGTCAGGATTTTGGTGATCGGCTCGGCGAGCCAGCCGCCGGTGGCCGCGCCGAGCAGGGCCGGCCCGGGCAGCAGCGGGTCGCCGGGGTGGTGTCGGCGCAGTCGCGGCGGGTCGGGCAGCCCGAGGCGCTTGACCAGCGCGCGGCCGGCGGCCGATTGGACGAAGCTCGCGTACCTGTCGGTCATGCGCGTAGCCTACTGGCGAGTAGGGTTCGAGCAACACATCTCAAGGAGGCGGATCGTGCAGAGCATCCGACGGGTCGCGGTCATCGGCGGCAACCGCGTCCCCTTCGCCCGTTCCAACTCCCGCTATGCGGACGCCTCCAACTCGGACCTGCTCGGCGCGGCGCTGGACGGTCTGATCGCCCGGTACGGGCTGGCCGGCCAGCGGGTCGGCGAGGTGGTGGCCGGGGCGGTCCTCAAGCACTCCCGTGACTTCAACCTCGCCCGCGAGGTGGTGCTCGGCTCCCGGCTCGACCCGCACACCCCGGCGTACGACATCCAGCAGGCCTGCGGCACGGGCCTAGAGGCGGCGATCCTCGTCGCCAACAAGATCGCCCTCGGGCAACTCGCCGTGGGCATCGCCGGCGGCGTCGACAGCACCTCCGACGCGCCGCTCGCGGTCAACGAGGAGATGCGGCGCACGCTGCTCAAACTCAACTCCGCCCGGACGCTGGGCGAGCGGCTCAAGATCGCCGCGAAGCTGCGCCCGCTCCAGCCGTTCAAGCCGGAGATCCCGCGCAACGCCGAGCCGCGTACCGGCCTGTCGATGGGGGACCACGCCGCCCGCACCGCGCTGCGCTGGCAGATCGACCGGCGGTCCCAGGACGAGCTGGCGCTGCGCTCGCACCAGCGGCTGGCTGCCGCGTACGACCGGGGCTTCTTCGACGACCTGATGACGCCGTACCTGGGGCTGACCCGCGACCAGAACCTGCGCCCCGACACCAGCCTGGAGAAGCTCGGCTCGCTCAAGCCGGTCTTCGGCACCCGGGACCCGGACGCCGAGCAGGCCACCATGACCGCCGGCAACTCCTCGCCACTCACCGACGGCGCGTCGACCGTGCTGCTGGCCAGCGAGGAGTGGGCCCGCGAGCACCACCTGCCGGTGCTCGCCTGGTTCAGCTGGTCGGAGACGGCGGCGGTGGACTTCGTGCACGGCGACGAAGGGCTGCTGATGGCCCCGACGTACGCGGTGCCGAGGATGCTGTCCCGGGCCGGGCTGACGTTGCAGGACTTCGACTACTACGAGATCCACGAGGCGTTCGCCTCGCAGGTGCTGGCCACCCTCGCGGCCTGGGAGTCGCCGGAGTTCTGCAAGGAGCGGTTGGGCCTGGACGCGCCGCTCGGTGCGATCGACCGGGAGAAGCTGAACGTCAACGGCTCGTCGTTGGCGGCCGGTCACCCGTTCGCCGCCACCGGCGGCCGGATCGTGGCGACCCTGGCGAAGCTGCTGGCCGAGAAGGGCAGCGGGCGGGGGCTGATCTCGATCTGCGCGGCCGGTGGCCAGGGCGTGACGGCGATCCTGGAACGCTGACGGCTGGGGCGTTCGCAGCTGTCGTACTGCGCAGGGCGGACGCGGGATCTTTTCCGGTGACCGCGTTCCGGTGCCCCGGATGCTGGCGAGGGCCGTTGTCCTAGCCTGAGTCGTTCCTCTGTCTACAGTCGACCGAAGGATGGCTCCGGTGTCTGCCACCCCCATGCCCATGTCCGACCCCAAGGCTCCTCTCGCGCCGCCGCCGACGAGCCCGCCCGGTCCCGGGTCGTCCGGGGGCGTCGGGATCGGCCGGAGCGCCCAGGTCGTCGCCGGCCTGCTGCTGATCGTGCCGGCGGCTGCCGCTCTGCTCTGGTCGTACGTGCTGCCGTCGGTCCGCACGCTGTCGGAGAGCTTCAGCCGCGGCGACGCGCTGGGCGGCCCGGCCGAGGCCGCCGGCGGCGACAACTACGCGCAGGTGATCGAGCGCGGGTTCCTCGGCGACCTGGGCTACGCGCTGCTCCTCGCCCTCGTGCCGCTGCTGCTCGCACTGCTCGCCGCCCCGCTGCTCGCGCTCGCCGCGGCGCGGGTCGGCCGGGTGCCCCGGCTGGTGACCCGGGCGCTGCTGACCTTGCCGCTGGCCGCCTACGCCCCGCTCGCTGTGGGGACGGTGTGGACGATGGACCGGTTCGAGGCCGAGGGGGACGCCTGGGCGCAGGCGCCCACGCTGACCGCCGTACGCACCGTGGCGCTACTGACGGCCGGGCTGGTGGTCGCGGTCGGTGCCACCGTCTTCCTCGCCGCGCTGCGCCGCAGCCCCGGCGGCGGCCGTTCCGGCCCGGCTGCCCTGGCCGTCGGCGGCGTCCTCGGGCTGACCGTCGTCGCGGTGGCCGTGCAGTCCTGGTCCCTCCAGTCGCCCGTTCTCTTGGGGCAGGGCGACCAGATCGGCCCGGTGGTGCGGATCGTCCGCGAGTGCCTGGTCCACTTCCAGTTCGGCGTCGGCGCCGCCGGCAGCGTGCTGCTGCTGGCGCTGCTGGCGGTGCTCGGCATCCTCGCCGTCGTCCTGCTCCTGGCCACCCGGACGAGGATCGCCTTCACCGGGTGGCGCGACCGCCCGGCCGACGACCCGGCCGTCCGCGCGGTCGGCACCCACAATCCGGTTGCGCTCGGGCTGCTGGCGGTGGGACTGCTCGCGTTCCTCGGGGTGCTCGGCTATGTGCTGACGCCATGGCTGCGGGCGCTCACCTCGGACGGCGGAGAGTTGCCCGCCAGCCTCTCCGCCAGCGAAATTCAGGCCAACACCTGGCTTCCGCCACTGATCTCCACGGTGGTCGGGGTGGGCCTCGCCGCCCTGGCCGGCTTCGCCATCGGTGGCCTGCGCCCGCTTGGCCGCGCCAGCGAGCTGCTCCTGCTGCCGTTCGCGCCCTGGCTCTTCGTCGGCGACGGCCCGCTGGCCATCGCCAACTTCCTGCGGGCCCGTGAGGCCGATCAGCTCAACACCTTCGTCGGGTCGATCCCGCCGGGCTGGCTCTGCATCCCCGCGCTGGTGGCGTTCACCCTCTTCTTCCGGGGCCAGCGGGAACGCTGGGCGGCCGGCGGCCGGTTCGGCGCGACCATGCTGCTGCCCGCCCTCCCCCTGCTGGCGGGCGTCGGGCTGCTCGACTGGCTGGTCGGCGCGCAGAGCTGGCTCTGGCCGCAACTGGTGGTCCAGGACCCCGAAAATGCGCCGGCGACCAACCTGCTCGTCATGCGGATCGCCCAGTCCTTCGGCGCCGAGGACGCGGCGCAGGGGATGGTGGCCCAGGTGCTGCCGCTGCCGATGCTGGCGCTGTTCCTCGTCGCGTTCGTGGCGTTGCAGGTGGGCTACCTGGACCGGCTCGTCGTCCGGGCGGGGTCGACGGAGGAGCGGCGGGACTGACCGCGTGACCGCCGCACAGCAGCAGGCCGTCGCGTTCGATCCGGCGGTCGCCCTGGCCGGGCGGTAGGACGTCGGCGGGAGGTCGCCGGCTGGTGGTGTGCGAGCCGCCGGCCGGCGACCCCCCGGCTGTCGCCGCTGGTGAGCAGCCGGACGTCCACAACGGGACCGCGTCCGCGGGCATGAAAGACTGAGGTACGTGACGATCCCGAACGTGCTCGCCAACCGGTACGCCTCGCCCGAGTTGGTTGCCCTCTGGTCCCCGGAGGAGAAGGTCCGGATGGAGCGGCGGCTCTGGCTCGCCGTGCTCCGCGCACAGCGCGACCTCGGCGTGCCCGTGCCAGACGGCGTGGTCGAGGCGTACGAGCGGGTGCTCGACCAGGTCGACCTAGCCTCGATCGCGGAGCGGGAGCGGGTCACCCGGCACGACGTGAAGGCCCGGATCGAGGAGTTCAGCGCGCTCGCCGGGCACGAGCACGTGCACAAGGGGATGACCTCCCGGGATCTCACCGAGAACGTCGAGCAGCTCCAGGTGCGCGCGTCGCTGGAGTTGATTCGGGACCGGGTGGTGGCCACCCTGGCCCGCCTGGCCTGGCTCGCCCACGAGCACTCCGAGCTGGTGATGACCGGCCGTTCGCACAACGTGGCCGCGCAGGCCACCACCCTCGGCAAGCGCTTCGCGTCGGCGGCGGAGGAGCTGCTGATCGCGTACGAGCGGCTGGAAGACCTGATCAACTGGTACCCGCTGCGCGGGATCAAGGGGCCGGTCGGCACCGCCGCCGACCAGCTCGACCTCTTCGACGGCGACGCCGACAAGGTGGCCGAGCTGGAGCGCCGGGTGGCCGAGCACCTGGGTTTCACCCGGGTGCTGGACAGCGTCGGGCAGGTTTACCCGCGCTCGATCGATATGGCGGTGCTCGCCGCGCTCTCCCAGGTCGCGGCGGCACCGAGCAGCCTGGCCACCACGATCCGGCTGATGGTCGGCCAGGAGTTGGTCACCGAGGGCTTCAAGCCGGGCCAGGTCGGCTCCAGCGCCATGCCGCACAAGATGAACACCCGCTCGTCGGAGCGGGTGAACGGCTTCGCGGTGATCATCCGGGGATACCTGTCGATGGTCGGCGAGCTGGCCGGTGACCAGTGGAACGAGGGGGACGTCTCCTGCTCGGTGGTTCGCCGGGTGGCCCTGCCGGACGCGTTCTTCGCCGCCGACGGGCTGTTCCAGACCTTCCTCACCGTGCTCGACGAGTTCGGCGCGTACCCGGCGGTGATCAACCGGGAGTTGGAGCGGTTCCTGCCCTTCCTGGCCACCACGAAGATCCTGGTGGCGGCGGTCCGGCGCGGCGTCGGCCGGGAGGTCGCGCACGAGGTGATCAAGGAGCACGCGGTCGCCGTGGCGCTGGCCATGCGCGAGAAGGGCGCCCCGGAGAACGATCTCTTCGACCGGCTGGCCGCAGACGGCCGGCTCGGTCTGTCCCGCGCCGACATCGACACCCTGGTCGCCGACCGCACCGCCTTCGTCGGCGCCGCCTCCGCCCAGGTCGCAGCGGTCACCCGCCGCATCACCGACGTCGTGACAGCCCACCCCGAAGCCGCCACCTACTCCCCACCCCCCATCCTCTAACCCCGCGACCGCCCCACTGGTTGATCATGAAGTTGTTGCCCCGACACGCCGAGGCGGAGGGCAATAACTTCATGATCATCGGGTCGGGATGGGGTGGGGCGCGGGGTGGCGTGGGTGGTTAGTCGCCGGTGGGGGTTTCTGCTGCGCTGCGGAGGTTGGGGGCGCTGGCTGGTTCGGCGATGCCGCCCGGTGCCTCCACGACTGTTGGCTGCTGCGCGGTCTCCGCCGCGATCGCGGGCTGGTCGGCGGGCATGACGTCCGGCATGACGGGTACGACGATCACCGCCGTGCCGTAGGCGCAGATCTCCATCCACATCTCGCCGCAGTCCCGGCTGTCGAACCGCATGCCGATCACCGCGTTCGCACCCAGCCGAAGGGCCTCCTCGCCGAGCCGGGCCACCGAGTCGGTGCGCCACCGGGTCAGGTTGTCCGGCGCCATCGGGTCGTACGCGCCACCGCGCAGGTTCTTGACCCCCTCGCGGTACGGGTTGCGCGTCCTGGCCATCGATGACACCACCTCACCGAGAATCTGGCGGATCTCGTAGCCGGGCAGTTGCTCCGTCGTGACGACCAGCACGTTTCCGATGCTGTCAGGAGCAGCGCGACCCGATCGTGTGCATTGTTCACCTGATCGGATGCTGCAAAACGACGCGGCGCGGACGGCCGGAACGCCGCCGACCATCCGCACCGCGCCGGGCGCTAACCGTCAGACACCCGCCACCGAGGTGATCCAGGCCCGGTTGTACGCAACGCTGCCGTAGTTCTGGATGGTCGACCCGTTGGCCGTGGAGGCGACGCCGACCTGCTGGCCGTTGTAGAACTGCGGGCCACCGGAGTCGCCGCGCCAGGCGTTGCCGTTGATCCTGGTGCTGCGGATGGCCTGCCCGCCGTACGCGTCGGTGACGCTGTTGCTGGTCACCCGGACGGTGGCGGTCTTCAGCTGGGTGGACGCGGAGCAGCCGCTGTAGCAGGTCATGCCCCAGCCGTAGATCGAGTTCGTCGAGTTGATCGGCGGGTTGCTGTTGGCCAGCGTCACCGTCGAGGTGCTGACGGCACTGGAGAGCCGCATGAGGGCGAGGTCGCTACGGGTGTAGGTGGCGCTGATCGTGCGGGTGACCCCGCCGGAGGTGCGGTTCACGCTGCCGATCCGGACGGACATGGTGCCGCTGATGCAGTGTCGGGCGGTGAGCACCCACTGGGAGGCGATCACGCTGCCGGAGCAGGTGAACGAGCCGTTGCTGAGCACCGCGGCGGCCCAGGGTGCGGACGAGACGGTGCCGCCGCCGATGATGGGTTGCGGGCCGGCGGGGGCGGCGACGGCGCCGGAGGAGGCGCCGAGGACGCCGATCAGCGCGGTGCCGAGCAGGGCGAGCAGGGGGCGGATGCGCATCGGGGGACTCCTTGGACGGGGCGGGCCCGGGGTCGCCGGGCGCGGGAGGACGACAGCGGGGATCCCCGCTGCCGCTGACATCGAATCGTGTCGATGTAGATTAGGGCGCGCGGTGGCCGTTTTCAAGGATCTGATCGAGATCGATCAATGTAACGATTTGGCTACCCGCAGTGCCGTATATCGCCTGGTGAGGCCGCGTGTCACGCGTAGTGGCCCGTTCCGGCCGCCGGTTATGTTGATCACTGCCTGAACTGCGGCCGGCCGGTGCGTCTGCGGCGGAATCTGCCAGGTAGGCTGGCTGCGCTCGCCCGTTGTGGGTCGGCACCCAACTGCGTACACAGTCAGGAGTGCCCAGTGCCTCGCGTCGTCGTCGACGTCATGCTCAAGCCCGAGATCCTCGATCCGCAGGGCCAGGCCGTCGCAAACGCGCTGCCCCGGCTCGGCGTCAGCGACGTCGCCTCGGTTCGGATCGGCAGGCGGATCGAGATCGAGTTCACCGGTGAACCGGACCTGGACCGGGCCCGGGAGATCGCCGACAAGCTGCTCGCCAACCCGGTCATCGAGGACTTCACCGTCCGCCTGGTCGAGACCGACGAGACCGCGGACGCCCGCTCGTGACCGCCCGGGTCGGTGTGGTCACCTTCCCCGGCTCGCTCGACGACGGGGACGCGGCCCGTGCCGTCCGGATCGCCGGTGCCGAGCCGGTCCGGCTCTGGCACGGTGACCCGGGGCTGTACGGGGTCGACGCGGTCGTGCTGCCCGGCGGCTTCTCCTACGGTGACTACCTGCGCTGCGGCGCCATCGCCCGGTTCGCTCCGGTGATGGAGACGATCGTGGACGCCGCCCAGGGTGGCCTGCCGGTGCTCGGCATCTGCAACGGCTTCCAGATCCTCTGCGAGGCGCACCTGCTGCCCGGCGCGCTCACCCGCAACCAGCACCTGCACTTCCGCAACCGGGACCAGATCCTGCGCGTCGAGTCGGCCGGCACCGCGTGGACCAACGCGTTCCAGCCCGGCCAGGAGGTGCTCATTCCGGTCAAGAACGGCGAGGGCTGCTACGTCGCCGACACGGCGACGCTGGACCAGCTCGAAGCCGAGGGCCGAGTGGTCGCCCGCTACGTCGGCGGCAACCCGAACGGGTCGCAGCGCGACATCGCAGCGATCACCAACCCTGCCGGCAACGTGGTCGGCATCATGCCGCACCCCGAGCACGCGGTGGAGTCGCTCACCGGCCCCTCGCTGGACGGCCTCGGCTTCTTCACCTCGGTCCTCAAGCACCTGGTGGGGGCGCCGGCGTGACCGGCGACACGATCATCGGTCAGCTCAACCGCCGGTCGGGCGGGCACGAGCGCAGCGAGGAGAGGTCATGACCACCCATCCGGACCCGGTACGGGACACTCCGGAGGCGTACTCCGCCCCGGCGCAGCCGACCGAGCCGCGCCCGGCGCAGCCCGCCGCCCCGGCGACCGCCCCCGTCCAGCCGGTCACCGCCGACTGGACCGACGGCGTGGACACCGTGCCGCGCGCCGGTGGCACCCCGGGCGAGCTGCAGCCGTACACCGAGCTGGGCCTTCGCGACGACGAGTACGACCGGATCCGGCAGATCCTCGGCCGCCGGCCCACCCAGTCCGAGCTGGCGATGTACTCGATCATGTGGAGCGAGCACTGCTCCTACAAGTCGAGCAAGGTGCACCTGCGTCAGTTCGGTGAGAAGGCCCCGCACAGCGACCGGCTGCTCGCCGGCATCGGCGAGAACGCCGGCGTGGTGCAGGTCTCCGACGAGCTGGCCGTGACCTTCAAGGTCGAGTCGCACAACCACCCGAGCTTCGTCGAGCCGTACCAGGGCGCGGCGACCGGCGTCGGCGGCATCGTCCGGGACATCCTCGCCATGGGCGCCCGCCCGATCGCGGTGATGGACCCGCTGCGCTTCGGTGCCGCGGACCACCCCGACACCGCCCGGGTGTTGACCGGCGTGGTCGCCGGCGTCGGCGGCTACGGCAACTGCCTCGGCCTGCCCAACATCGGTGGTGAGCTGGTCTTCGACCCCTCCTACCAGGGCAACCCGCTGCTCAACGCGCTCTGCCTGGGCGTGCTGCCGGTCAACCGGCTGCAGAACAAGGCCGCCGCCGGCCCCGGCAACGTGGTCGTCCTGATGGGCGCCAAGACCGGCCGGGACGGCATCGGCGGCGTTTCGGTGCTGGCCAGCGCCACCTTCGACGAGGGCAGCGAGCAGCGCCGCCCCGCCGTGCAGGTCGGTGACCCGTTCACCGAGAAGCTGCTCATCGAGGCGTGTCTGGAGCTGTACGACGGCCAACTGGTGGTCGGCATCCAGGACCTCGGCGGCGCCGGTCTGACCTGTGCGCTCACCGAGACGGCCGCCGCGGCTGGCACCGGCATGCGGGTCTGGCTGGAGCGCGTGCCGCTGCGCGAGCCCTCGATGGACCCGCACGAGATCCTGGCCAGCGAGTCCCAGGAGCGGATGCTGCTGGTCGTCGAGCCGGACAAGCTCGACGCGGTGCTCAAGACCGCCGAGAAGTGGGGCGTGCTGGCCACCGCGATCGGCGAGGTCACCGCGCCGGAGCCGGACGGCCGTCCGGGCCGACTGCTGATCACCTGGCAGGACCACCTGGTGGTCGACGTACCGCCGGGCTCGCTGGTCGACGACGGCCCGGTCTACGCCCGGCCGATGCGCGAGCCGGCCGACCTGATCCTGCTCCAGGCCGACCGCGCAGAGACGCTGCCCCGCCCGGCCGACCCGGAGGCGCTGCGGGAGACCGTGCTGCGCATGATCGCGTCGCCGAACCTGGCCGACAAGACCTGGGTCACCGAGCAGTACGACCGCTACGTGCTGGGCAACACCGTGCTCGCTCAGCCGGAAGACGGCGGCGTGATCCGGATCGACGAGCGGACCGGGCTCGGCGTGGCGCTGTCCGTGGACGGCAACGGCCGGTACACCCGGCTCGACCCGTACAACGGCACCAAGCTCGCGCTGGCTGAGGCGTACCGGAACGTGGCGGTGACCGGCGCGAAGCCGATCGCCGTCACCAACTGCCTCAACTTCGGCTCCCCGGAGGACCCGGGCGTGATGTGGCAGTTCGCCGAGGCCGTGCGCGGCCTGGCGGACGGCTGCCTGGAGCTGGGCATCCCGGTCACCGGCGGCAACGTCAGCTTCTACAACCAGACCGGCGCGGCGGCCATCCACCCGACCCCGGTGGTCGGCGTGCTGGGTGTGCTGGACAACGTCGCCGACCGGGTGCCGATGGGCTTCGTCCCGCGCGCCGGTGGCGACCACGACCAGCTCTACCTGCTCGGCGAGACGAACGTGGAGCTCTCCGGCTCGGAGTGGGCCTGGGTGACACACGAGCACCTCGGCGGCATCCCGCCACAGGTCGACCTTGCCCGGGAGAAGGCGCTCGCCGACCTGTTGGCCGAGGCGGCCCGGGTCGGTCACCTGACCTCCGCGCACGACCTCTCCGACGGTGGCCTCGCCCAGAGCCTGGTCGAGTCCTGCCTGCGTCGCGGCGTCGGCGCCCGGATCGCCGTGCCGGAGCACTTCGCCGGCGGCTCGATGCCGTTCGTCTACCTGTTCAGCGAATCCGCCGCGCGGGCGCTGGTGTCGGTGCCGCGCGGTCACGACAAGGCGTTCGCGGCGCTCTGCGCCGAGCGGGGGGTGCCGTTCGAGCTGATCGGCGTCACCGACCCGGCCGGCGGCGCGCTGGAGGTGCACGGCCAGTTCCGGATCGGCCTGGACGAGCTGCGGGCCGCGCACACCGAGACGCTGCCCCGCCTCTTCGGCGGCGCGGCGGCCGTCGAGGTGCCCGCTCCGGCGGCTGGTGTGGCGGGCGCGGTCGAGGCCGTGGCGCTGCCGGTCGCATCGGACGCGGAGGTCGCACCGGTGGATCCGGCGGCGGTTGCCAGCGAGCCGATCGCTTCGGCCGGGCCGGCCCCGCAGACCGGGGCCGCCGAGCCGATCGCCGAGGCGCAGGTCGAGTCCGCCGAGTCGGAGCAGCCGACCACCGCCGAGCCGGCCGGGCCCGGCGGGTCGTCCGAGTCTGACTCCGGTGTCGCCGAACCGTCGCCTGACGAGCGCTGAGGCGTTGGCCGCGGCCGTCTACGGCCAACCCGGCTCCGGTGCCCGGTTCGACTGGGGGCTGACCGGGGCGGCCGAGCTCGGTCGCGTCTGCGCGGCGTTGGTGGTGGTGGACGTGCTCTCGTTCACCACCTCGGTGGAGGTGGCGGTCGGCCGCGGCATGCGGGTGCACCCGTTCCCCTGGGGTGAGCAGGCCGCCGATTACGCGCTGCGGGTCGGCGCGGTGGCCGCGGTGGGCCGTCGGCGGACGACAGCGGACCATCCGTGGTCGCTCTCGCCCGCCGCGCTGAGCACCGCGCCGGTGGTGGCGGACCTGGTGCTGCCCTCCCCGAACGGCTCGGCGATCAGCGCCGCCGCCAGCGCCACCGGGCTACCGGTGGTCGCGGCGTGCCTGCGCAACGCCCGTGCCGTCGGGCGTTGGCTGCGCCACCAGGGGTACGGCGCGGCGGACGCCCCGATCGGTGTGATCGCCTCCGGGGAACGCTGGCCGGACGGGTCGCTGCGCCCGTGCGTGGAGGATCAGCTCGGGGCGGCCTCCGTGCTCGATGCGCTCTCCGGCGTCCCCGGCGGGTTGTCGGTGGAGGCGGCCATGGCGCTCGCCGCGCTGGCCAGCACCCCGGACGTGCCCGCCGCGGTGCGCGGCAGTGTCTCCGGGCGCGAGCTGACCGAGAGTGGTTTCGCCGAGGACGTGGAGATCGCCGTCCGGGTCGGCGTGTCGGACGTCGTCCCGGTGCTCCGCCACGGCGTGTTCTCCGCCGCCTGACCCCGCGTCGACCTCACTGACCACGAGTGGATCCAGCAACAGCGAAGCGGCTACCCGGAGATCCGGGTAGCCGCTTCCTTGCGCTGTGGTCGGTCAGTCGTCCAGCCAGTCGAGGCGTCGGCCGCCCCGCTCGGTCGGCGGCGGGGTGTCCGGCCGGGTTCGGCCGGTCTGCTGGCCGTAGCCGCCGCTCTGGTCGTAGCCGCCCCGGTCGTCGTAGCCACCGCGTTGCTGCGGGGGCTCCTGGCCGTAGCCGCCGCCCTGGTCGTACCCGCCGGTCTGCTGGCCGTAGCCGCCGCTCTGGTCGTAGCCGCCCCGGTCGTCGTAGCCACCGCGTTGCTGCGGGGGCTCCTGACCGTAGCCGCCGCCCTGGTCGTAGCCACCGGCCTGCTGCCCGTAGCCGCCCTGGTCGTACCCGCCGGCCTGCTGGCCGTACCCGCCGGTCGGTTCGGCCGTCCGACCGCTGTACGGGGTCGTCGGGTCAGGCTGGCCGTAGCCGTGGCCCTGCTCCGGCTGGTAGACGCCGGTGGCGTACGGGTCGGCCGGGGCCGGGTACTGGGTGCTGTCGCCGGTGTACCGGCCGGTGGGCTCGTCGAAGCGCTCGCCATAGGCCGCGCCGCCAGCGCCGCCAGCGGGGGCCGTGTAGTCGCGGCTGCCGTAGCCGCCACCGGAGGAGGGCGCGCCGCCGTAGCCGCCACCGGAGGCCGGTGCACCGCCATAGCCGCCACCGGAGGCCGGCGCGCCACCGTAGCCCGCGCCGGAACCGGGTGCGGCGCCGTAGGCGTCTCCGGCCGCGCCTGCACCGTAGCCACCCTCGGGGGCCGCCGCCGTGCCGTAGCCGCCGCCCGAGGCGGGAGCGTTGCCGTAGCCGCCGTACCCAGCGGGCGCTGGCTCCTCGCCGTAGCCGGCGCCGCCCCAGCCCTGCTGGCCAGCCGCGCCGTACGGCTGCGCGGGCGCGCCGTACGGGTCCGGCGGAACGTCGTCGACCACGGGGCGGTGCATCATCGTCGGCGCCTCGCTCAGCGCCGCGCCACCGACCATCGTCGGGTCCGGTCCGCCTCCGGGCCGGCCGACCACCCGGGTCTGGTCGTCGGCGCCACGGAAGCCGCCGCGCGCCGCCGGGACCGCGCCGGCACCCGCCGGGGCGTCCTCGTCGTCGCCGTTCTCCTTGCGCTTCATCCAGAGCAGCACGATCGTGCCGACGCCCGCAGCCACCAGCAGGCCGCCGAGCAGGATGATCAGGTACGAGCCGAAGCCGCCACCGTCGTCCTCGTTGGCGGCGTTCGCCGCCGCGCCCGGGCTGGCCTCCTCGGAGGCCTGATCCTCGGCGCCCTCCTCGGTCGCCTCCTCGGTGGGGCTCGCCTCGGCGGAGGCCGACGGAGTGGGGCTCGGCGTCACCTCCACCTTGATCGCGAGGCTGATCCGCTGCCCGGTGATCGACTGGTTGGCGCTCGCGTTGAGCGTCTTGGTCGCCAACACGTTGTCGAAGCTCGCGCCTAGGTCGATCCGGCCCGGCGCGATCGGCTTCTCGGTGGTGCCGGTGAAGCGGAAGTTGCCGCTGCCGTCGCTGGTGGTGTCGTAGCGCCGGCCGGTGCTGTCCTGCAACATGACGACCGCGTTCGGTACGGCCTTGCCGTCGGCCTGCACGACCACCTTGCCGGAGACCGACCGAACAGTCTGCGTCTGCTGCTGCTGCGGTCCGCGAACAGTGATGTCGCGTTCAGCGCTGTCAGAGTCGCCGCCAACGCTTGCACTGATCTGAACCTTGCCGGATTTGGTGTCGCCCGGAGCTACGTTGCCCGCAACCAGGTTAACGGTGTAGGTGCCGGACTCGCCGCGGTTGATCTCTTCCGTGAAGTCGCAGCGACCGTCGCAGCTGAGTTCGCCAAAGCTGGTGCTGACCTTGATGGTTACGGAGTCGGAGTTCAACGGTGGCAGCTTGACGTTGTTGTTCGTCACTCTGAACGAGAGGGTCGCCCGCTGCCCGGAGGTCAGGGTGCCCGACGATAGGCCGGTGATCTGTACACCGGGATCGGCGGCCAGGGCCGGTGTCGCGGGGACGGCGAGCAGAGCGCTGGCAACCAGCGCTACGACCACACCGGCCCGCTGCTTCCAGGCACGTCGGTGTGTTGACACGTCCACCGCCTTCCGGACTGACTTCCCTCAACCGGCGGGGCGCCGGGCCGGGGATTATCACGGTACGAATACGCCGTCGGCAACTATGCCTTGTCTTACTGGATCGGCGCGACCCAGGGCCAGCGTCGGGTGCTCTGCCTGCGGGTCGTATCGTCCCGTCGTGTCCTCTCCGTACAGTAAGTCCACCGCCGTTGCGGCGGCATTGTCGGCGCTCGACGAGGGGCGTACGCCCGAACGGCCGGTGCTCCGGGAGGCGGTCCGGTCCTTGTTGGCCGTCCTCGCGGAGCGCGCCCCCGGCCGATCGGTGGAGGTACGCGTCCCACCATACGGGGCTGTCCAGTGCGTTCCGGGTCCTCGACACACCAGGGGAAACCCGCCAAACGTGGTCGAGATGGCCCCGGACACCTGGCTGAAGCTGGCCACCGGACGGATCGGCTGGACCGAGGCGGTTACCGACGGTCGAGTCCAGGTGAGCGGCGTCCGTGCGGACCTCTCTGCATATCTGCCCCTCTAGTTGCCCCAATGTCCGGGTGATCGTCACGCTCGGCAGGGAAATCGTGACTATCTGTATTCATGGCGATTCGCGTACACTGTCAGGCGACGACAGTGGTCCCGGCCGAGGAGTGTGGATCCGCCCCGTGATCCCCGCCAGGCCGGTCCAGACCAGCATGAGGGAGCGGTAGTGCCCCGAGGCGACGGCCGGCTGAGCCACGACCTTGACCCCCAACGACCCGGCCCACAGGATGCCTGTGGCGTCTTCGGCGTCTGGGCTCCGGGCGAAGAGGTCGCCAATCTGACCTATTTCGGCCTCTACGCCCTCCAGCACCGCGGCCAGGAGGCGGCGGGCATCGCGGTGAGCGATGGCTCCGGTGTGGTGGTCTACAAGGATCTCGGCCTGGTGGCCCAGGTCTTCGACGAGCCCACCCTGGCCAGCCTGCGCGGCCACCTGGCGATCGGGCACGCCCGCTATTCCACGACCGGCGCCTCGAACTGGGAAAATGCCCAGCCGACCATCCGGTCGACCAGTTCCGGCACGACCATCGCGTTGGCCCACAACGGCAACCTGGTCAACACCGCCGAGTTGGAGAAGGAGGTCGCCGAGCGCGGCCTCGTCGCGGACGGCTCGACCAACGACACCTCCCTGGTGACCATGCTGCTGGCCAGCCGACCGGACCTGTCGGTCGAGGCGGCCGCGATGGAGGTGCTGCCGCAGCTGCGGGGCGCGTTCAGCTTCGTCTTCATGGACGAGTCGACCCTCTACGCGGCTCGCGACGCGCACGGCGTACGCCCGCTGGTGCTCGGCCGGTTGGAGCGCGGCTGGGTGGTCGCCAGTGAGACCGCCGCGCTGGACATCGTCGGCGCCAGCGTGGTGCGCGAGGTCGAGCCGGGCGAGCTGATCGCGATCGACGAGGACGGGCTGCGGTCCACCCGGTTCGCCGCACCGGAGCCGAAGGGCTGTCTCTTCGAGTACGTCTACATCGCGCGCCCGGACGCCACCATCGCGGGGCGCAACGTGCACGCGGCACGGGTGCAGATCGGCCGGCAGTTGGCCAAGGAGCACCCGGTCGAGGCCGACCTGGTGATCCCCGTGCCCGAGTCCGGCACCCCGGCCGCGATCGGCTACGCGGAGGCGTCCGGCATCACCTACGGTGCCGGTTTGATGAAGAACCCGTACGTGGGGCGCACCTTCATCCAGCCGTCGCAGACCCTGCGCCAGCTCGGCATCCGGCTCAAGCTCAACCCGCTGCGGGAGAACGTCCGGGGCAAGCGGCTGGTGGTGGTGGACGACTCGATCGTCCGCGGCAACACGCAGCGGGCCATCGTGCGGATGCTGCGCGAGGCGGGGGCACTGGAGGTGCACGTCCGGATCTCCTCCCCGCCGGTCAGCTGGCCGTGCTTCTACGGCATCGACTTCGCTACTCGGGCGGAGCTGCTGGCCAACGGGTTGGACAACGACGGCATCCGGCGTTCCATCGGAGCCGACACGCTGGGTTACGTTTCGCTTCCTGGCCTGATCGCCGCGACCGAGCAGCCGAAGACCCGGCTGTGTCGGGCGTGTTTCGATGGGGAGTACCCGATCGAGCTGCCGGCCGGCAACCTGATCGGCAAGCACGTGCTCGAAGGGGTGGGCCGACGGGTCGCCAACTCGGCACCGGAAGCCCCACACACCAACGGCTCGCTCGTCGCCACTCCGGGTGGCGTGACCGCAAACCGCCCGTAGCACCAACCGGCGCGGCCCGGCCACCGCCGGTGCGGCACCGAGAACCACAAAGGGGAGAACCGTGACGCACGTGTCCGAGCGCAGCGGCGCAGGAAGCAGCCCGACCGGCGCCGGCGGCGACCGCCAGCTCTGGACGGCCGGCGCCGGCCGTCAGACCCGCAAACGCTCGGTCTCGTACGCCGACGCGGGCGTCTCGATCGACGCGGGTGACCGCGCGGTGGAGCTGCTCAAGTCGAAGGTGCGTCAGACCCGTCGCCCCGAGGTGCTGGGTGACCTCGGCGGCTTCGCCGGCCTGTTCCGGCTGGACACGACCAAGTACAAGAACCCGATCCTGGCTTCCTCCACCGACGGGGTGGGCACCAAGCTGGTGATCGCCCAGCAGATGGACATCCACGACACGGTCGGCATCGACCTGGTCGCGATGGTCGTCGACGACCTGGTGGCCTGTGGGGCCGAGCCGCTGTTCCTGCTCGACTACATCGCCACCGGCGAGGTGGTTCCGGACAAGGTCGCCGAGATTGGCGCGGGCATCGCCGACGGTTGCCGCTACGCCGGCTGCGCGCTGCTGGGCGGGGAGACCGCCGAGCATCCCGGCGTGCTCCGCCCGGACGAGTACGACATCTCCGCGACCGGCGTCGGCGTGGTCGAGGAGAGCGACATCCTCAGCCCGGATCGGGTCGAGGTGGGCGACGTGGTGATTGCCATGCGCTCCTCCGGCCTGCACTCCAACGGCTACTCGCTGGTCCGGCACGTGCTGCTCGGCGCGGCCCGGATGCGGCTGGACATCGTGATCGACGACTTCGGCCGGCAGCGGACCCTGGGTGAGGAGCTGCTCACCCCGACCAAGATCTACGCCAAGGACTGCCTGAAGCTGATCGCCGAGGCCGAGGTGCGGGTGCTGGCCCACGTCACCGGCGGCGGCATCCCCGGCAACCTGGTCCGGGTGCTGCCCGAGCACGTCGACGCGGTGGTCAACCGGTCCACCTGGAAGCCGCAGCCGGTCTTCGACCTGATCCAGTCGAAGGGTCGGATCGACGACCAGGACATGGAGTCGACCTTCAACATGGGCGTCGGCATGTTCGCCATCGTCTCGGCCGAGGACGCCGACCGCGCGCTGGCCACGCTGACCGGCCGTGGGGTCGAGGCGTGGCAGGCCGGCGAGATCATCGAGGGCACCGGCAACGTGCAGATGGTTGGCCAGCACACCCGCGGATGATCACGTTCTGGTGATCGTACGGGCACCTGATCAGGGCTTCACCCGAGTGGCCAATGCCGCCTAGCCTGAAGGGCACCCTCAGGCTAGGCGGAGGAGGGCGATGGCTGCTCGTGGACAGTCGTTCAGCGGGATGCGCGGTCTGGCCGCCGTCCCGTCGTACGTCGTCATGCAGCCCACCACCCTCTGCAACCTCGACTGCGCGTACTGCTACCTGCCGTTCCGGGCCGCCGACCGGCGAATGCCGGTGTCGGTGGCCGAGGCGGTGGCGGCGGCGGTCAACCCGTGGGCGGCGGCCGGCCGATTCTCCGTGGTGTGGCACGGCGGTGAGCCGCTGGCGGCCGGCCGGGAGCACCTGGCCGACCTGATCGCGCCGTTCGGGCCCCAGGTCGAGCACCACGTGCAGACCAACGCCACGCTGATCGACGACGACTGGTGCGACTTCTTCGCCCGGCACGAGGTGCGGGTGAGCGTGAGCGTGGACGGGCCCCGGGAGCGCAACGGCGACCGGGTCAACCGGGGCGGCCAGCCGGCGTACGACCGGATCCTGCGCGGGGTCGCCGCGCTGCGTCGGCACGGGCTGCCGTTCTCCGCGCTCGCCGTGGTGTCCAGGCCGGAGTCGGGGCTCGCCGCCGAGCTGTACGACTACTTCCTCGGGCTGGGCTGCGACGTGTTGGGCATCAACATCGAGGAGACCGAGGGGGTCAACACCCGCGATAACCGTCACGACGCGGCGGCGGTGACCGCCTTCTGGGCGGAGCTGGTGGCGGCCTGGCGCCGGGAGCCCCGGATCCACCTGCGCGAGATCGAGTGGTCGCTGCGCTACGCCGCGGCGGTGCTCGACAACTCGGCGGACAGCGTGCTGCCCCGCCGGCTGGACCCGATCCCGACGATCGGGCACGACGGCTCGGTGACCGTGCTCTCCCCGGAGCTGGCCGGCTTCACCGACCCCCACTACGGCGACTTCAGCAGCGGCAACGTGCTGACCACCCCGCTGGCCGAGATCCTCACGGGCGCTGCCGCGACGCCCTGGGTGGGCGAGTTCCTGGCCGGGGTGGAGTCGTGCCGGACGTCCTGCCCGTACTTCGGCTTCTGTGGCGGTGGCCATGCGGCCAACCGCTACTTCGAGCTGGGGCGTTTCGACGGTACGGAGACCGAGCACTGCCGCAACAGCAAGATCCGCCTATTGGAGGGAGTGTTGGAGCATGCCCGAGACCACGAGTCACCGGTTGCCTGAGCGCGAGGCGGATGACGCCCCGGACGGAGTCACCGAGCGGGTGCGGGAGGTGGCCCCGGGGCTCGTCGAGCTGCTTCAGGAGGCCGAGGACGCACGGCGGCTGCGGGCGGAGGTATCGGGCGGGGACGGCGCCAGCGCGGTCTGCGCCTGGAACCACTTCGAGAACATCCCGACCTTCTACAACTGGAACAACCGGCCACGCTGACGGGGACCGCGGTCAGGGGCCTGTCGAACGGCCGGAGAGGTCTCCCGCCGGGCCAGGCCCCTGATCGTCGGTGCCGGTAGCGCTCTCGACGGGCACATGCGTGAGCACGCGGGGGTCACCGCGTGCTCAGCTACGTCGAGAGGTCAGTGGGTCGGACGAACCCAGGGATCCGGGTCGTCGTCCGCGTGATCCTCATCATCGTCGTCGACGAACTCTTTTGAGTCGTCGTCGAAGTGGTGCTCAGACTTACCAGCACCCGCCAGTTCGCGCTGCAAGGCGGTGAGGTCGGTGTTCGGGGAGTGGTACTTCAACTCCCGGGCCACCTTTGTCTGCTTGGCCTTAGCACGGCCGCGCCCCATGGCTCGACCCCCTCGCACAGAATGCGGGGCAGCCCGAAGGCGGGCCCCGATGACGTCAGGCATCTCTCGTGGCTCTTACGGTACATGGGGATGCCATCGTTCGGCACCTCGGGTTACCGTCAACCGGCTCTGCGCGTCGCGTCGATCCGGCCGTAACCCAGTGTACCCGGTAAGGAGCGGAACGGAGAGCACCCGTGACACCGGGCAAAACGCACCAAACTTGACTCGGCCTCAGCTTACCGAGCCGGGCCGGCGGCGGGGCCCGGAGGCGGATCCGGTCGATCCGCCTCCGGGGTCGCTCAGCGCAGGTGGATCGTGCGCAGCCGGCCGACGTCGGCCATCCGCCGCTCGGCCAGACGGTCCGCGGCCACCGCCGGAGGAACGCCCTCGGCGTCCGCCAGGTGCAGGATCTCCCGGGTGGTGTCGTAGATCCGGGTGGCCCGCAGCTTCGCCCGGTCGAAGTTGAAGCCCTCGATCTCGTCCGCCACCTGGATCACACCGCCGGCGTTGACCACGTAGTCCGGGGCGTACAGGATGCCCCGGTCGGCCAGCAGCTTCTCGATGCCCGGGTGGGCGAGCTGGTTGTTCGCCGCCCCGGTCACCACCTTGGCCCGCAGCACCGGCACGGTGTCGTCATTCAACGCGCCGCCCAGCGCGCACGGGGCGTACACGTCGATGTCCGCAGCGACCATCGCGGTGGGGTCGTCCACCAGGGTGACCTCCGGGTGGTTGGTGCGCACCCACGTCAGCGCCTTCGGGTTGACGTCGGTGGCCACCACCTCGGCGCCGTCCTCCAGCAGGTGCCCGGTCAGGTACTTGCCGACCTTGCCGAGGCCGACCACGCCGACCCGGCGGCCGCGCAGGCTCGGGGTGCCCCAGACATGCTCGGCGGAGGCCCGCATGCCCTGGAAGACGCCCCAGGCGGTCAGGATCGAGGAATCACCGGCGCCGCCGTGCTCGACGCTGCGGCCGGTCACGTAGCGGGTCTCCCGGGCGATGACGTCCATGTCCGCCACGTAGGTGCCGACGTCGCAGGCGGTGTAGTAGCGGCCGGCCAGCGACTCCACGAAGCGGCCGTACGCGCGCAGCAGCGCCTCGCTCTTGATCTGCTCCGGGTCGCCCCAGATGACCGCCTTGCCACCGCCCAGGTCCAGCCCGGCGAGCGCGTTCTTGTACGCCATGCCGCGGGACAGGTCGAGCACGTCGGCGAGCGCGTCATCCTCGCTGGCGTACGGGTAGAAGCGGGTGCCGCCCAGCGCGGGCCCCAGCGCGGTGGAGTAGATCCCGATGATCGCCTTCAGGCCGCTCTGCTTGTCCTGGCAGAACACGACCTGTTCGTGTCCGGTCGATACCGGGTCGTCGGTGCTCGCGAATACGCCCATGACTGGCTCCTGGAATGGTGGCGTCCTTGTGGGACGCGGACCTGGTGGACCCCGGCGGGGATGCTGCCGGTGCCGTCGAGCCTAGTATCGGCCGCCGTGGGGGTGCCCGACGCGCTGCCGGCGTCCCACGTTGCGGCGCGCGTGGTCCGGCCGCTGACCGCGTCCGGGTGCGGTTCGTGGGAGGATCGCGCCGTGCCGTCGCTCTTCGCTTCTTACCTGCGCGTGTACGAACCGCTGACCGCCTTCGACCGGGACCGCCAGAGCTACTGGCGCCGCTACGTGTCGGAGGGGCGGGCCGTGGCCCCGGTGGAGGGGCCCGGCCGGCAGCGGACGGCGGTGATCGAGGCGCTGGGCGCGGGCTGGACCCGGCTACCGGACCTGCCGGAGGAGGCGTACGTCCTGGAGACGGACGACAGCCTGCTGGTCTGCCCCTGGAACCTGCGGATCCGAGTCGCTGAGGCGGCCCTCAGCGCCCGGGACGGGGTGCCCTCGGTGCTCGCCGACGCCTTCGTGCCGCCGGTGCTCGCCGGGCAGGCCCGGGCGGTGGTGGACGACTGGCGCAGTGGAGCCCGGGTGCTGGAGCACGGGGTGCCCCGGGTGCACGAGCAGATCGCCACCTGGGGTGTGCCGCTGCGGTGGTTCGTGCTCTTCGACCCCTCCGAGCGGGACCTGGTCGCCCAGCCGGGCCGACGGGCGCTGCGCTACCGGACCGAGATCTCCAAGGCCCGCCGCCGCTCGTCACGGGCGCTGTCGGTGCTGCGTAAGTCGGTGGGCGAGGCGCCGATCACCGACGCGGTGGAGGAGGCGGCCCGCTGGCTGGAGGAGTTCCACCCTCGCTCGGTGGTGGAACTGGACTACGGCGGCCTGGTCGATCTGCTCTCCGACGAGACGCTGGCCGCGGACGACTCGCCCGAGTTGGTCGCCGGCGGTCTCGCCGGGCTGTCCCGCGGTGAGGCCGAGGAGGCGTCGGCCGCGTACGACAAGCTGGTGGCCCGGTGGCGCGCCGTGCAGCTGCTGGAGCGGTGCAACTAAGGCAAATCGCCCAAGGAGCGCTCTCAAGGTGAGGTGTGCTCGTAGTTGACGCATCACGAACCGTGATCATGAGTCCGAATAAGGTACTTTCTGACATGTAAAAGTAGTAAAAATCGGGCATGGTTCATCCGTCCGTCTAGGGACCTTCATCCGTTCGGCCCATGTCGGACATCGGGGACTAGCCGGACCATGGGAGGCGCGTCGGCCGGCGGGACCCCGGCCGATGTCTATACATGTGGAGGAGTGACCGATGGCATCGCGAACGCATGAACCAGAGCCGCTACTCACGCCGGCCGAGGTGGCGTCGATGTTCCGTGTCGACCCGAAGACGGTGACCCGGTGGGCCAAGGCGGGCAAGCTCAGCGCCATCCGCACCCTGGGTGGCCACCGTCGCTACCGCGAGTCGGAGGTCAGGGCGCTGTTGCAGGGCCAGATCCCGCAGCAGCGGCAGGGTGACTGAGCGCCAGTTTTTCCGGTCAGGGGCGGTGGATCTCGATCCGCCGCCCCTTTCCATGTCCGCCCGCGGGCGCGCCCGGCCTCAGTCGCGCCCGTCGGCCAGCGTCACCCGGATGCTGACCGTGCCGCCCTCACCACGGCGCAGCCGGCTGCCGAGCAGGCTCAGTCGACCGAGCAGCCGGTACTTGTGCTTGAGCAGGTCGCGTACCCGGCCCGTGTCGCCGCCACCGTAGATCGTCGCGTGGGCGGGCACCTCCGCACCGTGCGGCCGGCCTCGCACGTCGCACGGCGCCACGGTCACCTCGCCGTTGCGGCGGATCCGCTTCACCTTGCCCGAGTCGGCCCGGGTCCAGACCGCCAACGCCTCGCCGTCGCGTACCGCCCAGACCGGCGTCGGCACCGCCCGACCGTCCTTGCGGAAGGTCGTGAGCAGGATGTACTTCTCGGCCGACAGTCTGTCCAGCGTGGTCACGCCGCCAGGATACGGCCGCTGCGGGCCGCTGAGTGGCCGGATAGCGTGAACGTCGTGACGGGGGATCCTCTAATCGGTGACGTTGTCGGAGAACTGCTCAGGGACACGCTCGCCGTGGCCTCCGGGGTGGGTCCCCGGCCGCTGGTCGGCGGGCGACTGCCCCGGCCGGTCATCGAGATCATCGAGCGGGACGACGGATTGATCAACGGCGCGCCGGCCGCGCACTACCTGGACGCGCCGGCGGACTGGCAGCCGTACGACCACCGGGCCGTGGACCGGGCCGAGGGCGAGACGCTGGACATCGGCACCGGTGCCGGCCGCATCGCGCTGCTGCTCCAGGAGCGCGGCGTACCGGTCACCGGGCTGGACACCTCGGCGGGCGCGCTGGCGGTGAGCCGGCGGCGCGGGGTCCGGCGGCTGGTCCACGGCACCGTGGACACGCACGTCGCCGACGGCCAGCGGTACGACACGTTCCTGCTGCTCGGCAACAACCTGGGGCTGTTCGAGGGGCGGGAGCGGGCACCCGGGTTCCTGGCCGCGCTCGCCGCGCTGGCCCGGCCGGGGGCGCAGATCATCGCGCACGGCACCGACCCGTACGGCACCCGTGACCCGCTGCACACCGGCTACCACGAGCGCAATCGCAGCCGGGGTCGGCTGGGCGGCCAGCTACGGCTCCGGCTGCGCTACCGGGAGTTGGGCACCGAGTGGTTCGACTACCTGGTCTGTTCGGCGGACGAGTTCGCCAGCCTGGTGCACGGCAGCGGCTGGCGGCTGACCGATGTGGACGACCGCGATGCCCCGTACTACCTGGCTACCCTGCGCCTCGCCGATTGAGCACCCAGGTGAGGAAGGGCCCCGCGACAAGGAGGGGCCCTTCCCTACCTCTCAGACCTGGACGGTCGGGGGGAGTTGCTCGGGCGGAAGCCCGCCGTCGCCGTCGACCACCTCGTCCGGGGTGCCGTCCTCGTCGATGTCGACCATGGTGATGTCCACCTTGCCGTCACCGTTGGTGTCGAACTGGAACAGGTCGGCCTTGCCGTCGCCGTCGGTGTCCACCACCCACACGTCGGTGCGGCCGTCGTTGTTGGTGTCGGCGCGCAGCAGGTCGACCCGCTCGTCCCCTCGGGTCTCCACGGTCTCCCCGTCGGTGCTACCCGGGTCGGTGACGCTCTCCGGTGCCTGGCTCATGTCGACTGGTCCTTCCCTCGGTTGACGGGCCGTCTGTACCCGATCCCGCGCTCCCCCACGCATGGGCCGGGTCGCCGTGCTGCATAGGGTCGCACCATGAGCGAGCGGAGTGGGCGGAACGCCCGAGCCGGCGTGGCGGGGACCCCGCGCGCCGCCGGGCGGGACAGGGAGGCGTGATGAGCGATCGTTTCGTGGTCGTCGGAGCCGGCACGATGGGGCTCGGCATCGCGTACGTGGCGGCCGGGGCCGGGTACGCCGTCGAGTTGGTCGAGGTGGACCCCGGCCGGGGCGCGACCGCACTGAACCGGCTCGCCGACCTGTGGGAGCGGGCGGTGCAGCGCGGAAAGCTGAGCGCCGACGAGGCCGCCACCAACCGGCTGCGGGTGACGCTGCGCCCGACCCTCGCCGAGGTCGCCCCCGCCCCGGAGGTGATCGTGGAGGCGGTGCCGGAGCGGCTCGACCTGAAGCGGGCGGTGCTACGTGACGCCGCCGCGCTGCACCCGGCGCTGCTGGGCAGCAACACCTCCAGCATCGCCATCGGCGAGCTGGCCGCCGGTCTGGACCGGCCCGAGGGCTTCCTCGGCCTGCACTTCTTCAACCCGGTCTGGGCGATGGCGCTGCTGGAGGTCGTGGTCGGCCCGGCCACCGCCGAGGAGACCACCGCCGCGGCCGTCGCGCTCGCCGGCCGGCTGGGCAAGGACCCCGTCGTGGTACGCGACCTGCCCGGCTTCGCCACCTCCCGGCTCGGGGTCACCCTCGGCCTGGAGGCGATCCGGATGGTCGCCGACGAGGTGGCCAGCCCGGCCGACATCGACAAGGCGATGGTGCTGGGCTACCGGCACCCGATCGGGCCGCTGGAGCTGACCGATCTGGTCGGCCTGGACGTGCGGCTGGACATCGCCCGCACCCTCCAGGCCGCGTACGGGGATCGCTTCGCGCCGCCGCCGTTGCTGGTGGAGATGGTTGCCGCCGGGCGGCTGGGCAAGAAGTCCGGGCACGGCTTCTACCGGTGGGACGGCGGGGTGAAGCGGTGAGCGGGCTGCGGATCGAGGAACGGCCGGACCGGGTGGTGGTCACCCTGGACCGGCCGGAGAAGCGCAACGCCATCGACGCCGACCTGATCGCCGAGCTGCACCAGGTCTGCGCCGAGCTGGAGGCGCGCCCCCGGCTGCTGCTGCTCACCGGTGGCGCGGAGGGCATCTTCGCCGGTGGCGCTGACATCGGTCAGCTCCGCGAGCGGGGCCGCACGGACGCCCTGGCCGCGATCAACTCGGCCGCCTTCGCCCGGATCCGGGCGCTGCCGATGCCGAGTGTGGCCGCCGTCGACGGCCCGGCGTTGGGCGGTGGCGCGGAGCTGGCGTACGCCTGCGATCTGCGGGTGTGTACGGCGCGGGCGTTCTTCGGCCAGCCGGAGGTGCGGTTGGGCATCCTGGCCGGCGCCGGCGCGACCCACCGGCTGCCCGCACTGATCGGTGAGGCCCGGGCCAAGGAGCTGCTCTTCACCGGCCGGCGGGTGGACGCCGCGGAGGCGCTGCGGATCGGCCTGGTGAACCGGGTCGTGGACGAGCCCGGTGAGCTGCTGACGGTGGCGCACGGGCTGCTGGACGAGATGGCCCAGGGCTCGCCGCTGGCGCTGCGGCTCACCAAGTTGGCGGTGGACGCACCGGCCGCCGCGCACCCGCAGCTCGACCTGGTCAGCCAGGCGGTGCTCTTCGAGGACGAGGAGAAGCACCGGCGGATGACCGAGTTCCTGGAGCGCCGCCGGACCCGTTGACGCGGGGACGGAAACGGCCGCACCGGCGGAATGCCGGTGCGGCCGTCGTGGTCCGTGGTCGGTGCTCAGTGCCGGATCTGCACCCCGCTGTCGGCGAGCGCCCGGATCACCTGTGCGGACTCGCCGAAGCCGATGACCAGCACGGCGTCCGCGCCGAAGTCCTTGATCTCCTTGGCGCCGTCGGTGAAGTCCACCGGCGGGGCCTTGGCGTCGGCCGGCGGCTCGTAGGTGAGCAGCTTGAGCCGGTCGCCGGTGATGCCGGCCTTCTCCAGCTCGTCACGGACGGTGGCCTGAAGGCCCTCGCCGTAGGAGTCCTTGCGGGCGACGATGACGATCTTCTGCGACCCGTCGCGGAGGATCACGTCGGCCAGCGCCCGGCCCTGCAGGCTGTCCGGCGGTGCGGTGCGGAAGTAGAGGCCCTTGTCCTCCACGTCAGTCAGGCCGCTGTCGGTGTTGGACGGCGAGAAGAGGATCTTCCCGGCCGCCACCACGTCCGGCAGCACCTCGCGGGAGATACCCGAGCCGCCAGCGCCGATGATCAGGCTGACGCCGTCCGTCACGTGCTTGGCCACGGTCGCCTTGGCCACCGCCGGGCTGGTGCCGTCGTCGCCGTCGATCCAGGTCACCGGCTTGCCCAGCGCGCCGCCACCGGCGTTGATCTCCCGGATCGCCAGCGCCGCGCCAGCGGCCATCGGCGGGTAGGCGATCGCCAGGTCACCGGTCTTCGGCAGCAGGCCGCCCAGGATCAGCGGCTCCTGGTCGGCGTCTCCGCCGGCGGGCTGCTTCCTCGGCTTCGGCGGTGCCTTGGTGCTCGCCGCCGACTCGGTGCCCGCCCCGACGAACTCGGTCTTGCCGTCGTTGATCTGCTGGCCGTCGAACGTCAGCGTGGCGTAGCTCGCGGTGGCCGGCTCGCCCTTGTCGGTGAAGCCCGCCCGGGTCAGCGACACGCTGCGGTACTCGATGTCCTGCCCGGCGCGGGCCAGCGTCAGGCAGGTCGCCGGGTCCTCGCAGCGCTGGCCGCCGTTGGTCACGCCGACGATCTGCTTGGCGATGGCCGCCGGGTCTGTGCTCCCGGCCAGTTGGGCGGCGAGCACTCCGATCACCACCGCGTCGTACGTCTCGGCGGAGTAGAGGTAGTCCGTCAGCGCCGGGTCGACGGACCGTAGCCGGCTCTTGAAGTCATCCGGCAGCGGGGTGAGCGGCGTGGTTCCCTTCATCCCGTCCACGAGATTGGCACGTTCCTTCAACTCCGCAGGATAGGAGTTGAGCATGTTGCCGTCCGTGCCGTAGAGGCGCACCTGTTGAGCGCTTCCCTCCTCGGCCTTGTCATCCCCGCAAGCGCTTGTGGCGAGCAGGATCGTCGCGCAGGCGGCCAGTGAGGCTGCCCGCGAGCGGCGTGATACGAACATGGTCGTCCTTCCTCCGGCGAAGGTCCGCTGCGCACATTAGCGTGCCGGGGCCAGCGGCGGGACCGTGGAGGTGGCCTAATGCGCAGGTCGCTCGCCTCGAACACGGATAGTGACGGTCGGGGGGGCCTTGACCGGCCGTCCTACTGTGCGCTGGGTGACGGACCTACCACAGCAAACGATCGACGACGCGGCTTCCGTGCTCCGCTCGGCGCTGGCCGGGGATGGAGACGCGGTGGTGGGGACGTTCGACGCGGTCGTCGACCGTGCCGGCCTGAACGGTGCCTACGGGGTCGCCTGGTGCCTGGCCGCGACTATGGTCGGTGACGCACCGTCGGGCAGCGGGTGTGCCCTCGACTTCCCGGGGATCGACCAGGCTGACTACGACACCCGCTGGGTGGCCCGGTTCGTCAGCGCGTACGCCAACCGGGACGTACCGACCGGGGAGGCGCTCTTCGGTGCGGCGGTGGCCGACGGGCTGCTCCCCGACTGCCTGCTCACCCTCGCCGGCTCGACGATCGCCACCCTGCGCAGCCGGTCGGGCTGATGATGCCGGGCGCCCGTCGGGGGCGGCCGCCGCGCCCGGGTGGGTCGCTCAGGAGGCGTTACCCGCGACCCTCGTGCTCGTCACGCAGCTTGTCGACCTGACCGTCCGGATAGGACGGTGAGACCGGTCAGGACGACGACACCGGTTGATCAGTGCAGGCTCGGCCCCGCGCCGGCCGGTGGATGTGATAGCTCTGGGGGCATGTCCGAGGCCATGCTCAGCAAGGTGCGCAAGCTGCTGGCCCAGGCCGAGGATCCGGCCTGTACGCCTGCCGAGGCGGCCGCGTTCACCGCCAAGGCCACCGAGTTGATCGCCCGTTACGGCGTGGATCGGGCGCTGCTCGCGGCCCGGGACCCGGCCACCGACCCGGTCGGCGATCGGGTGGTCGACATCGTCGCTCCGTACGCCCGCGACAAGGTCGGCCTGCTCGCCGCGGTCGCCGAACCACTGCGCTGCCGCTGCGTACGCCGCCGGCAGGGCAGCGGGTTCGCGCTGCACCTGTTCGGCTTCGCCAGTGACCTGGAGCGGGTCGATCTGCTCTTCACCTCACTGCTCGTGCAGGCGGCGCACGGCCTGGCCGGCACGGCGGTGCCGGCCGGCGAGCATCCGGCCGCCTTCCGTCGGTCCTGGCTCGCCGGCTTCGCGCAGGTGATCGGGGGCCGGCTCTGGGCGGCCGAGACCGCAGCGGCCAGCGAACCGGGTACGCCGTCGGTGGCGCTGGTGCTGGCCGACCGCTCCGACCGGGTGCAGCGCCGGCTGGCCGAGCAGTACCCGCAGCTGCGCACCGCACCACCGCGCCGGCTGGCCGGCACCGGATTCGGCTCTGGGGCGGAGGCCGGCCGCCGCGCGGACCTGGGCGGCCGGGACCTCGGCGGCGGCGCAGCCAGGGAACGACAGCTCGACCGCTGAGCCAACCGCTGCGTGCCCGCCGGAGGCGGCGTCGGTCACGGGCCGCCGGTGGCGGCGTCGGTCACGTGATGGGGCGGCGGCGCGAGACCGTGGCGAGGTAGCGGGTGAGCAGGTCGTGCCAGCCGGCGGTGAGCGCCTTGCGGTACCCCTCGGCCGCCTCACCGTGCCGGTCGAAGTGCCGGTGCTCCAGCTCGACGCGGGTGCGTTCGGGGCCGTCGGGGAGGAACAGCACCTCGACCTCGCTGGCCCGGGCTGGGTCCGGCACCGGCACCCGGTCGGGACCGAGCTGCCAGGCGAAGACCAGCCGCCGCGGCGGGTCCCAGGTGAGCACCCGGCCCCAGTCGGCGCGGAAGCCGTACGGGCCGATCTCGTAGAGCATCCCGCCGGCCCGCGGCTCCATGCCCAGCTCGGCGAGGGCCTCGGGGCCGGACCAGGTGTACTCGGTGACCCACCAGTCAGTCAGATCGTCGGTGAAAACCGCGAACGCGTGCTCGGCGGCGCCCGGGACGAGGAGGCTGCACCGTAAGGAGAACCGTTCCAGGTCCTGCCGGATGTCGGCCGGATCAGTCATCCCCTGTCCCATAGGCCCGGACCATACCGGCTGATGCCCGGGTGCGCAGCTTCGATGGGTGCCCGGTTCCGGACAGTGGGTTGTCGGACCGTCACGGACGGGATGCCCCGCCGGAAAGCGGGTAACCGCGCCGGACAACCCGGACGACCAGGCGGGTGTACGGCGGAGCGGGAGAGCATGAGCGAGAGCGCGGAGCAGCGGGAGCCGGGCCAGGACCTCGACCGGCCGGGCCGGGTCGACGACGGTGGGGATCCGGACATCCTGCTCGACATTCCGAGGGTCACCGTCGAGTCGATCAGGCTGGCGGTGGACGGGCTGGACGCCGACCTCTCGCTGCGGGCTCGACTGGCCAATCTGCTGGAGATCGACGCCGGCGTACGGGTGCATCTGCACAGCGTCGAGCTGGACATCAACGGCGTGCAGGCCGAGGCGCAGCTGCGGGTGCGGCTGGAGCAGTTGGCGACCATCCTGGGCCGGGCGCTGGACACGATCGACAGCAACCCGCAGATCATCGAGACCCTTGGCCGGACGGCCGGCATCGCGATCAACGACGTCAACCGCAGCGCCCAAAAGTTGGCCGCGGGAGCCGTGGAGGCCACCGGCTCGGCGCAGCGCCCCGGCGGCGTACCCGGCGAACTGGGCCGGCGGGTGGGCACGGCCAGCCCGGTCGCCGATCGACTCCGGCCGGGTGCTGGTGGCCCCGGGCCCGGTGCTGGTGGTCCTGGGCCGCGTGTCGGTGGTCCTGGCCCGGGTGTTGGTGGGCCGGATGTTGGTGGTCCCGGCCAGGGGGCCGGTGGCCCGGGGGCCGGCGAGCAGGAACGACCGAAGCCCGCCGCTACGGAAGGTCGGCGGCCGGAGGCGCAGGGACCCGAGAGTCAGCGTCAGCCTGACGGCGGCCAGAACGGCGGTGGCGTGTCAGGTGGGGCCCACGCCGCAGCCCAGAGCGCGGCTCAGCTCGCCGAGCAGGCGGGGGAGACCCTCCGGCAGGCCGGGCGCAGCGTGTGGGAGGCGATCCAGGGTGGCGTGGCGCAGCACCGCCAGCAGGGGCGTCGGGACCAGTGACGGCGGCGGAGCCGAGCCACAGGTGACAGTGCGAGCTGAAGAGAGCAGCCGCCCATCATGTTGTGATGGGCGGCTGCTCCTGTCGTCCGCTGCCTGGCCGGGATGTCCACGTCCCGAGGGACAGGTGTGCTCAGAGCGTCTTGACCTGGCCGCCGTCGAGGACGAACTCGGCGCCGGTGGTGTTGGCGGAGTGGGCGGAGGCAAGGAACAGCACCAGGTGGGCGACCTCGCTTGCCTCGGTGATCCGGCCGGTGCTGATCGCCATGCTCTGCGGCACGACCTCGTCGAGCGCCTGCTGGGCGGTGACACCCGCGCCGGCGGCAACGGCGTGCGCGAAACCGTCAGGCCCGGTCCAGAACGGGGTCCGCACTGGGCCGGGCGAGACGGCGTTGACTCGCACACCGCGCGGCGCGAACTCCTCCGACAGGGTCTTTGTCAGGTTGGACATCGCCGCCTTGGCCGCGGAGTAGTCGACCACCATCGGGAACGGCAGCCGTGCATTGATGCTGCTGATGTTGACGATCGTTCCGCCGTTGTCCACCAGGGCGGGCAGGGCCGCCCTGCTCGTGCGTACGGCGCTGAAGAACGTCACGTCGAACACGCGCGCCCACTCGGCGTCGTCGACGTCGAGGAATCCTGACCGGACGCTGCCGGCGCCAACGTTGTTGACCAGTACATCCAGCCGCCCGTACGTCGACAGCGCGGCGTCGACGAGCCGCTGCGGGGTCTCCGCATCGGTGATGTCGGCCAGCACCACGGTGGCGCCGCGCGCGGCCTGGGCGTCGAGCTCTGGCGTGCTCGTACGGCTGCTCGCCACCACGTGCGCACCCTCGTCGAGCAACGCCGCCACGGTGGTCAGACCGATGCCCTTGCTCGCGCCGGTGACGATGACGACCTTGCCCTGCAGTTCGAGATCCACTACTACTCCCCAGTTGTTGACTGATCAGTTCCTAATTCGGGCAGCAAAAAGTCAGTCGAGGGCGCCCAGGGCGACCTCCACGGCATTGTCGAGGAACGCGCGATCCGCGCGGGCCTTGCCCATCACCCGCAAACCCTGCAGGAACGTGGTCAAGAACTGGGCCAGCTCCTGCGGTTTCTTGTCCGCCGCGATCTCCCCGCGGGCCCGCGCCCGCTCCAATGCCCCGGCCAGGGCCGACTCGACCTGACCCATCGTGCGCGAGACCTGCTGCACCGTGTCCGGGTGCGCCGAGCGCTCCGTGGCCGCGTTGACCAGCAGGCAGCCCAGCTCCGGATCGGCCAGGTCGGCCTCCACCAACTCCAGGAGCACCGCCCGGATCGCCGGACGCACCTGCTCCGCCCGGTCCAACACCTCGATCAGCCCTACCGCGTGGCGCTGGCAGTAACGGCGAAGGGCCAGCGCATACAGCTGCTCCTTGGATCCGAACGCCTTGTACAGGCTGCCCCGGGCGATTCCGAGGCCGTCCACGAGATCCTCCGTCGAGGTCGCCTCGAACCCCTGACGCCAGAACAACTCCATCGCACGGTCCACTGCCGTGTCGATGTCGAACGTCCTTGGCCTACCCATGCGACAACCATAGAGGTAAGGAACTGATCAGTCCACAACTGTGGGAGCAGTCACCCGATGGGCTCACGACCAGCGGCGGGGCAGAAAGTCAGCCGGCCCGAACCCCACGCCCCGCCCCCGCACGTCACCTCTGGGTCAGTAAGGAAGGGGGAGGTGGAGAGGGTAAGAGGTGAGGGAGGGGCAGGGTTGGATCTGTCAGGAAGCCGGCGGAGGCTGCCGTGCGATCTGTCATGCGATTGCGACCTTGACGCCCCTCCGATGATGGGCGCATGAGCCTGTATGACGAGGACCCAGTCACGTTCGCATTGCGGGTGGGGGTCGTGGTCCTCAGCCTGGGCTCGGTTGTACTCGGGGTGCGTGTGGCCGTGTCACGACGGTTTCCCGCAGCCTGGGTTCGGCTTGCACGCCTGAAGCCGGGAGATCGGTCCCAGCCCGTGCGGGTGGGCATCGCCCAGGCCGTGATCGGTGCGAGCTTGCTGGTCCAGCAGGCACCGTTCTTCATCTCCATGCCCCTTCCCCTTGGACGTACCCTGTTCGCGGTGTCACTGCTGTTGCTGCTGACGGCGGCGGCGGGAGCGTTTTCGCTGCTCCGTCGCTAGCTGCGCATGGTGATGTGCCGGGGCAGTCGCGCGACATCCCCGTGCGCCGCGAGTTCCGAGAGGGCTTTGACGATCTCGCGGTCACGTCCGTCGACTGCGTACAGGTACCGCCGGCTGCCGCCATGCGTTGTCCAAGACCAGCAGCCAGCCCGAGTGACACTGCAGCGACCGCACCGCCCACCCGGCCGCGTCCGTCGTGGTCAGGCCCAACAGTTCGTGCGCAGGCTCCAGACACCGCGCCAACTCTGCTGGTCAGCCCCTTGAATCACTAGTCGCTGCCGCCACCTGCATCGCCGCGACCACCCCCGTCCAACGGAGGGTAATGCGGGTAATCAGTGGATTCGTCATCGGGCCGGGAACGCTTTGGCTTCAACAGACCGATGACTATGAGCACCACGACGGTCAGCAGAAAAGCGACGACGAAGACAAGTCCCACCATTTGGATCACTGACGTCATGAGGCGAGCCTACGATCACTGGGGGGAGTGAACTGGTCGCGCCGCTAGGCTGTACAGCCATCCGTACAGCCAAGCCGGTCGGCGGCACCGGTCAGCAGTCGGCGGCAGGCGACAAGGCGCGCAGGCCAGCGGCACGCGCCGACGCTCGCCGACAGCAGTCTTGATCTTTGCAAGGCAGGGGTCGGGCGACGCTCTGCCACCCGGTCGGGATGACGAGTGGCCGTGCGATCTACGTGCGACAAGGGGCGGCCAGCAGCGGGATTCCGGGGTCAACGAGGGTCAGACCGGACAGGCGGGATGCCGAGGCGAAAAGCAAAGCGCCGACCGGCGTTTCCGCTGGTCGGCGCTTCTGTAGCCCGGCGAAAGGCTATGTGGCCAGGGGCGGGGTCGAACCGCCGACCTTCCGATTTTCAGTCGGACGCTCGTACCAACTGAGCTACCTGGCCGTGTCGCTCGGCTCATGCTACCCGCCAACCGGATGAACCGCTGGCAGGGTCACACGCTCCGATACGCAGAACGCCGCGCTGGGCGCGGCGTCGGCGCTGCGGTCCTGACGGGACTTGAACCCGCGACCTCCGCCTTGACAGGGCGGCGAGCACTCCAACTGCTCCACAGGACCTAGCTTGTGTTGCTCCGGCTTGCGCCGGTCGTGCCCCCAACGGGATTCGAACCCGTGCTACCGCCTTGAAAGGGCGGCGTCCTGGGCCGCTAGACGATGAGGGCGGCCCCGCCATCATTGCACATTCGCAACTTCTAGCGGACTTGCTCCCATCCGGCCCCGCCGGAGGCTTGGAAAGCATACGTGATGCTCGGTCGGTCGACAAAACCGGTATGGCCGAAGCCTTGGATCAGCGCATAACCGCAGGTCAGGCCCGGTCTAGCGGAGTCGGGCGATGCCGTAGCGGCGCTTCAGGTCGGCGATCAGGCGCGGGCAGGCGGCGAGCGTCGCGGCCCGGTCGCCGCCGCCGTCGTGCAGCAGAACGATGGCCCCGGGCCGGGCGGCGGAGTGGATCCGGTGAGCGATCGTGGCGGCGGTCGGCTTGCCCCAGTCCTGCGGGTCGACGTTCCAGTGCAGCGGACGCATGCCAAGTTCCTTCGCCACCGCGAGTACTTCCTTCGTCCAGCGACCGCCCGGTTGCCGGTAGAAGGGCACCGGCGCGCCCGGGGTCGCCGCCTGGATGGCCTTGTTGGTCCGGGTCAGGTCGGCCCGGATCTCGGCGATCGGCCGCCGGGCGAGGTCGAGATCGTGCCGCCAGCTGTGGTTGCAGAGCTGGTGCCCCTCCCGGACGATCCGCCGCACCAGCTCCGGGTGGCGTTGCACCTCATGGCCAACCAGGCAGAAGGTGGCGGTCACCCGGGCCGCCCGCAGTTGGTCGAGCACCTTGGGCGTCCAGGCCGGACTGGGCCCGTCGTCGAAGGTCAGCGCCACCGGGCCGACGCCGGTGTTGCGGCGCAGGCCGTCCGGGAGCTTGGCCGGCAGCGGCCGCAGCGGAGGCTTCGGGGGCTTGGTGCGGGTCGGGCGCGGCGACGTGGTGGGTTTCGGCGGCGTGGTCGACTCCGCCGGCTGCGGCGCGCCGGCGGGTGCGATGGTGCCGTCCGGTTGGGCGCAGCCGGACAGGGCCAGCACCATGGCGAGGACGGACGCCAGGGCGGCGCGGGCTTGCATCTGTCGCTCCCGGGGGGGGGTCGGGGTAGGCGGACTCCCCGACGCTAACGGACGTCGCCGAGAGCCGACAGTCCGGTGAGGCCCCCCTTCGACTGGTCCAGTGAGTCACGGACCGCGACGGCGAGCGAGACCGCCTCGGCCAGGCCGACCGGCCGCACCACCCCGGCGGGCAGCGTGTCGGCCCGCCAGCCGGGGCCGGCAGCGAGTACCAGCAGCGGGCGGCGTGGCGCGGCGAGCAGCGCGCTGAGCTGGGCGGGGTCGGCGGTGGTCCGGGTATGTGACCAGAGCACCACGGCGGCCGGCCCGGTTCGGTTGACCGCCTCGACGAGGGCGGCCACCGGCACCCGGGCGCCGAGCATCCGGTAGCTGACCCCGGTCTCGGCGAGCGCGGCGGCCATCGCCTCCAGTGGCAGGCTGTGCTGCTCCTCGTCGGCGCAGGAGAGCAGGATCCGGGCCGGCCCGGTGGGCACGGTGGCCCGGCTGGCCGCCGCGAACGCCTCCGACACGCAGCGGGAGATCAGGTGTTCCACCTCGATCAGGGCGCCGGTGGCGGCGTGCCGGTCGCCGATGCCGACGAGCACCGGGCGTAGCAGGCCGTCCCAGGTGGCGACGACCCCGCTGGCGGCCAGAGCGTGCGCGATCGTCTCGCTGATCGCCGCACCGTCCAGCCGCATGGCGGCCCGGGCCAGCCCGCGGGCGGCGGGGCCGGCGCGGCCCACCGGGATGGTTCCGCCGCCGCCGTCCCGGCCGGGCGTGCCGATGCGACTGCGGATGACGACATCGGCGGGTGTCGAATCCGGTGCCTGGCGGGCCCAGCGGGCCGCGTCGGCGGGGCTCACGCCGTCGGCGGTGAGCCGTCGCATGATCTCGAGGCGCGCCAGGTCGGCCGGCGTGTACCGGCGATGGTGGCCTGGGACGTGTTCGCTGGGCCCGAGTCCGTAGCGCTGGTGCCAGGTGCGCAGGGTGGTGACCGCGACCCCCAGCCTGCGCGCCACGGCGCCCGCGCTCAGCGGCTCATCGGCCACCTGACCGCTCCGCCGCATCATCCGCCGACGATCCGGACGGGGTCACGGCCTGGCCGGGTGCGTCGGACGTCGGCCCCGAGGGGCGCAGCAGCCGGTTCACCACCCCGCCCAGCCAGGGTGCGTACGACCGGGGGTCCAGTTCGAGGTCGGCCTCCAGTGCGGCGGGCTCGGCCCAGCGCAGCTCGGCCACCTCGTCCGGGTCGGGCAGCAGCGGGGCGCCGGGGCGGAACTCGCCCTTCAGCACATGGTCGTACTCGAACTCGACCCGTCCGGTGGCCGGGTCCTCGGCGTAGTAGACGTAGACGCCCACCTCGGTCAGCTCGACCGGGCCAGTGCCCAACTCCTCGCGTAGCCGCTGGTTGGCCGCGTCGGCGAGCGGTTCGCCCGGCCGGGGGTGGCCGCAGCAGGAGTTGGCCCAGCGCAGCGGGAACCGGGTCTTGACCGCGGCCCGCCGCTGGAGCAGCACCTGGCCGTCCGGGTCCACGAGCAGCACCGAGAAGGCCCGGTGCAGCCGCCCCGGCGGTTGGTGGGCGGCAGCGACGGTGGTCTGGCCGCGGGCTCGGCCGGCGTCGTCGACCAGCTCGACGAGGTGCTCCTCGCGGCTGCTCACCGACCCTCCCCGGTGATCCGGCCGGCGGCCAGCTTGCCGGATATCAGCACCATCGGCACGCCGACCCCGGGCTGGGTGCCGGAGCCGACGAAGACCACGTTCGACAGGTCGCGGTGCAGGTTCGACGGGCGGAACGGGCCGGTCTGGAAGAGGGTGTGCGCGGCGGCAAACGGGGTGCCGGCGGCCATCCCCTGCTCCGCCCACTCGGCCGGGGTGATGGCCTGCAGCACCTCCACTCCGGCGCCGAAGCCGACGTAGCCGCGCTCCTCCAGCGTGCCGATCAGCTGGTCGCCGTAACGGCGGGTCAGGTCGCCGCGCCACTCGAACGGCGCCCGGTCGAGGTTGGGCACCGGCGCGAGCACGTAGTAGGTGTGCCGGCCCGGCGGGGCGACCGACGGGTCGGTCCGGCTCGGGTTGGTCACCAGCAGCGACGGGTCGGTCATCAGCTCACCCCGGCGGATGACCTCATCGAAGGTGCCCTTCCACGCGCGTCCGAAGTGGATGTTGTGGTGGGCGATCTTCGCATATCCCTGGCGGGAGCCGACGTGCAGGACGACGCAGGACGGCGAGTAGGTGAGCCGGCGTTTGGGAGCCGCCGGGAGCAGGTCCCGGTAGGCGACCGGCAGGTCGGGGTTGAGCACCACCACGTCCGCCGGCACCAGCTCGCCGTCGGCGGTCAGCACGCCGGTGGCCCGGCTGTTCGCGGTCTCCACCCGGGTCACCGTGGTGTCGTACCGGATCTGCACGCCGTGCTTCTCGGCGGCGCCGGCCATCGCCCGGGAGACCGCGTGGATGCCGCCGCGCGGGAAGTAGACCCCCGCCACCGAGTCGAGGTACGCGATGACCGCGTAGATCGCCAGCGCGTCGTGCGGGGCGAGCCCGGCGTACATCGCCTGGAAGGAGAAGATCCGCTGGGTGCGCGGGTCCCGAAAGAACTGGTTGATCTTCGTCTGGAGGCGGCGGAAGGCTCCGCCGGTGAGCAGCTTGAGCAGGTTGCCGGTGATCAGGTCGGTCGGCGCGTCCAGGTTGCGCTCGATGAAGTCGGTCCGCTCCAGCCGCCACAGCTCCCGCGCGTAGTCGACGAAGCGCAGGTAGCCGTCGGCCTCACGCGGCCCGCACACGCGGGAGATCTCGGCCGCCATTCGTGTGGTGTCGGTGAGCACGTCGAGGGTCGAGCCGTCCGGGTAGTACGCCCGGTACGCCGGGTCGAGTGGCGTCAGGTCGAGCCAGTCGCGCAACTCCTCGCCGACCGCGCCGAGCGCCTCGGCGATCAGGTCGGGCATGGTGAGCACGGTCGGGCCGGTGTCGAACTCGTAGCCGTCCACGGCGAGCCGGCCGGCCCGCCCGCCGGGCACCGGCTCGCGTTCCAGCACGGTCACCTGCCGACCGCTGCCGGCCAGGTGCAGCGCGCAGGCCAGCCCACCCAGCCCGGCGCCGACGACCACCACCCGGTCAGTCCGTCCCGTCACCGTCCGCATGTGACCACCTCCTCGAAAATGTTGCTCATCAGGCCCGCCGGTCGGTGGCGGCGACGGCCAGACCGGTCAGCGCCGTCCGCGCCGTCCGGTCCACGGGTGCGGCGTCGAGCGCGGCCAGCGCGTCGCCCACCCGTTCGGCGATCATCCGCTCCACCCGGGCCACGGCGCCGGTGTCGGCGACCAGTTCGGCGAGTCGGTCGACCGGCCCCGCACCGGCCCGCTCCAACGCGCTGAGCTGGGCCGGCGTGGCCAACTGCCGGGCCAGCATGAGCAGCGTGGTCGGCTTGCCGGCGCGCAGGTCGTCACCGGCCGGCTTGCCGGTGGCGGCCGGATCGCCGTAGACGCCGAGCAGGTCGTCGCGGAGCTGGAACGCCTCGCCGACGGCCAGGCCGTAGCGGGTGTACGCGGCGATCAGCGGGGCGTCGGCGGGAACGCCGGCCAGACAGGCGCCGAAGAGCAGCGGTCGCTGAACGGTGTAGCTCGCCGTCTTGTAGCGGGCCACCCGCAGCGCCCGGTCGACCGACCAGTTGGCGGCGTCGTTCTCGCCGAGCACGTCGAGGTACTGCCCGGCGACTGTCTCCACCCGCATCTGGTCGTAGCAGCGGCGGACCTCGAACAGCCGGGTCGGCGGCACGGTGGCCTGTGCCAGCAGCCGGTCGGCCCAGACCAGGCAGAGGTCGCCGATGAGGATGGCGACGGCCTCACCGAACCGGTCGGGGTCACCCCGGTGGCCGGCGGCGACGTGCTGCGCGGCCACCGCGACGTGCACGGTGGGCCGGCCGCGGCGGGTGGTGGAGGCGTCCATCACGTCGTCGTGCACGAGCGCGAAGGTGTGCAGCAACTCCAGCGCGGCCAACGCGGGCAGCACGGGTGGCAGCGGTTCGGTGCCGCCGACCGCCCCGCGCCAGCCCCAGTAGGCGAAGGTGGGCCGGATCCGCTTGCCGCCGGCCAGGACGGCCTCCCGCGCGGCGGCCGCGAAGCCGCCCATCGCTGCGTCGATCTCGGCGAGCGAGTCGACCTCGGCGGCGAGGAAGGTGGTCAGGGTGTCGTTCACCGCAGTGGTCAGTTCCTGGGTGTACGCGGCCAGCACGGCGCGGACCGGATCGTCCCTGTCGCCCGGCCGGGTCGGCGCCAGGCGGATCGCGTTCCCCGCAACTGCGTCGTTGGCCATGCGGCCGAGCGTACCCTAGGCTACGAGTTGCGTCGATTGGTGCGTCGATAACTGAGGAGGCCCGGTGGACACTGATCTCACAGCCGCCTATGACCGGTGCCGTGAGGTACACAGACGTCACGGCCGCACCTACTATCTCGCCACCAGGCTGCTCCCCGCGTGGAAACGGCGACACGTACACGCCCTCTACGGGTTCACCCGGTACGCCGACGAGATCGTCGATCGCACCGAGGCCCTGCCGCCAGCCGAGCGGGCCGCCCGGCTCGACGACTGGGCCAGCCGGTTCATGGCCGGTCTGCACGGCGCGCCGGTCGACGACCCGCTGCTGCCGGCCGTGCTGCACACGATTGCCATCTTCGATCTCGACCGGGACGACTTTGCGTCGTTTCTGAAGAGCATGGCGATGGACCTGACCGTCACGGCCTACCCGACGTACGACCACCTGCTCGACTACATGGAGGGCTCGGCGGCGGTCATCGGCACCATGATGCTGCCGATTCTGGGCAGCTCCGACCCGGCGGCGGCCCGGGAACCCGCCCGGCAGCTCGGCTTCGCCTTCCAGCTCACCAACTTCATCCGGGACGTCGCCGAGGATCTCGACCGGGGCCGCACCTACCTGCCGGACGAGGACCTGGCGAAGTTCGGCGTCACCCGCGACGAGCTGGCCAAGGCCCGTGCCCGGGGGCGTGGCACGCCCGGGACCCGCGAGCTGATCGAGTACGAGGTGACCCGGGCACAGGCGCACTACGCCGCCGCCGCGCCGGGCATCACCATGCTCGCGCCAGCCTCACAGGCCTGCATGCGCACGGCGTACTCGCTCTACGGCGGCATCCTGGACGAGGTGGCGGCGCAGGACTACGACGTCTTCGCCCGGCGGGCTCTGGTGCCGCAGCGGCGACGGATGGCGGTGGCCGCCCGCGCCCTGCTCACCTCGACCGGTACCCCGGTCACCGTCCCCGGACCGAGGCTCCACGCCGCGGCCCGGTGACCGCGAGCACCACGGCGGATCAGAGCACCGAGTGCAGCGCCTCGACCAGCTCGTCCACCCGGTCGTGCTCGGCCAGCCGGCCGGTCGCGTACGCGAAGGTGTAGCCCCGCTCCGGGTCGGCCCACGCGCTGCTGCCGCCGAGGCCGCCCATGCCCCAACTGCCGTCCGGCTCCCACTGCATGCCCAGCGTCCACCGGGTCTGACGGTCCAGCAACAGATCCGGCCCGTCGTACTGGACCCGGGTCGCCTCCGCCACCAGCTCCTGGCTGAACAGCCGGACGCCGTCCAGGACACCACCGGCCAACAGGCCGGCGTAGAGCCGGGCCAGGCCGGACGCGGTGGCGTGCAGGTTGACCGCCGGCACCTCGGCGCCCCGCCAGAGCGGGCTGTTCAGCACGGCCAGGTCCTGCCCGCCGGCCGGGTTGCCCATGGCCCGGGCCCGGAGTGAGCCCGGCTCACCGAGCACACGGGTCGGCCACTGCGGGTCGCCGTACCGCAGGTCTGCGCAGCGCCGTTGGTCCGCCTCCGACAGCCCGAAGCCGAGGTCGAGCCGCCACCGGCCGGCGATCTCCTCGGCCAGGAACCGGCCCACCGACCGGCCGTCCATCCGGCGGACCAGCTCGCCCACCAGATGCCCGTACGTCCAGGCGTGCTCCCCGGCCACCGAACCCGGCGCCCACTCGGGATCGGCGGCGGCCAGGTCACCGGTGAGCAGCGCCCAGTCGGCGATCGCGGTGGCCGGCCGGGGCACCGGGAAGGCCGGCAGCCCGGCGGTGTGCGACAACACCTGCCGCACGGTGGCCGGGGTCTGGAACTCCGGCCAGTACCGGGTGACCGGCGCGTCGAGGTCGACCCGACCCCGGTCCACCAGCATGAGCAGGCAGAGTGCCGCCACCGGCTTGCCGACCGAGTAGACGTTGACCAGCGTGTCCGGCCGCCACGCGCCGTCGCTGGTCGGTGCGCCGGATCCGGCGTTGGTGCACGAGCCGCCGATCAGGTCGACCACCGGGTGGCCGTCGTACCAGATGGTCAGGCTGGCACCGGTCTCCCGGCCGGTGGCGAGCAGGTCGTGGAAGCAGTCCCGGACCGGGGCGAAGCGTGCGTGCATCCGGTCACCGTAGGTGGAACGGTCCGGGAGCGCGTCGACTTTTCCCCGGACCCCGGTGGTCGATGCGGGGCTGCTGGGGGATGCTGTCCAGGTGGCGGAGCCGGAGCTGGTGGATGTGGTCGTGGTCGGGCTCGGCGTTGGCGGCGAGGAGGTGGCCGGGCGGCTCGCCGAGGCCGGCCTGAGCGTCGTCGGCATTGAGCGGGACCTGGTCGGCGGGGAGTGCCCGTACTGGGGCTGCATTCCGAGCAAGATGATGATCAGGGCGGCCAACGCGCTCGCCGAGGCGCGTCGGGTCGACGGGCTGGCCGGGACGGCACAGGTCCAGCCGGACTGGGCGCCGGTCGCGAAGCGGATCCGCGAGGAGGCCACCGACACCTGGGACGACACGGTCGCGGTGCGCCGGTTCACCGATCGGGGCGGCCGGTTCGTCCGGGGCAGCGGCCGGCTCGACGGGCCGGGTCGGGTCCGGGTCGGCGACCAGGTGTTCCAGGCCCGACACGGAATCGTCCTGGGCACCGGCACCCGGCCCTCGGTGCCGCCGATCGCCGGGCTGGCCGACACTCCGTACTGGACCAACCACCAGGCGATCGAGGTCGAGCAGCTGCCGGAGTCGCTGCTGGTGCTCGGCGGCGGCGCGATCGGGTTGGAGCTGGCCCAGGTCTTCGCCCGGTTCGGGGTCCGGATCACCGTGGTGGAGGCGCTGGACCGGGTGCTGGCCCTCGAAGAGCCGGAGGCGTCCGAGGTGGCCGCCGCGGCGCTGCGCGCCGACGGCGTGGAGATCCACACCGGGGTACGCGCCGAGCGGGTCGAGCACGACGGCAGCCGGTTCACCCTGCACGGCGCCGGTGGGGCGGAGTTCACCGCCGACCGGCTGCTGGTGGTGACCGGGCGGCGGGCCCACCTCGACGAGCTGGGGCTGGACACGGTGGGCCTGGACGCCACCCAGCGCTACCTGCCGGTGGACGACCGGTTGCACGTCTCCGATGGCATCTGGGCGGTCGGTGACGTGACCGGCGAAGGTGCCTTCACCCACATCGCCATGTACCAGGCGGGCATCGTGATCGCCGACGTGCTCGCCAACGCCCGGCAGGCGAAGGCGGGGCCGGACGCCAGCGGGACCGCGAGCGTGGTCGGCGGCGCGATGGGCGCGGCCAGCTCGTTGGGGGCCAGCGGGTCGAGCGGATCGGCCGGCAGCGTCCCGCGCGCCGACTACCGCGCGCTGCCCCGGGTGACCTTCACCGACCCCGAGGTCGGCGCGGTCGGGCTGACCGAGGGGCAGGCCCGGGAGCGCGGCATCAACGTGCAGGTCGGTTTCACCAAGCTCGGCAGCTCGACCCGGGGCTGGATCCACCGGGTCGGCGACGAGGGGTTCATCAAGCTGATCGCGGACGCCGACCAGGGTGTGCTGATCGGCGCGACGTCGGTCGGCCCGGCCGGCGGCGAGGTGCTCTCCGCGCTGGTGGTGGCGGTGCACGCGGCGGTGCCACTGAGCCAGCTCCGGCACATGATCTACGCCTATCCGACCTTCCACCGGGCCATCGAGGACGCGCTGCGCGACCTGTCCTGACGGCGCCGGTCGACCGTCGTCGGGACGGCCGGCGGTGGACAGCGCACGGCAAGGATGAAGCAAACGGTCGGCACGTGGCTGTTCATTTCTTTCATTCTGATGACGTACGATTGCGGCCGTGACCAAGCGGTTGACTGAAGTTGCCAAGAAGGCGGGCGTCAGCGAGGCCACCGTCAGCCGGGTGCTCAACGGTCGGGACGGAGTCTCCGAGGCGACCCGGACGGCCGTGCTGACCGCGCTGGACGTGCTCGGCTACGAGCGACCGACCAAGCTGCGCGGCGAGCGTGCCCGGCTGGTCGGGCTGGTGCTGCCCGAGTTGCAGAACCCGATCTTCCCGGCGCTCGCCGAGGTGGTCACCGGCTCCCTCGCCCAACGTGGGTTCACCCCGGCGCTCTGCGCCCGCACCATCGGTGGCGTCTCCGAGATGGATTACGTGGAGATGCTCCTCGACCACCGGGTCTCCGGGGTCATCTTCGCCGGTGGCTCGTACGCGCTGGCCGACGCCCGGCACGACCACTACCGCCGGCTGACCGACCGGGGCCTGCCGGTGGTGCTGGTCAACGCGGGTGTGGACGAGTTGGGCTTCCCCCGGGTCTCCACCGACGACGCGGTGGCGGTGGAGCAGGCGTACGGGCACCTGCGCTCGCTCGGGCACGACCGGATCGGGATGGTGCTCGGCCCGGAGGGGCACGTGCCGTCCCGGCGCAAGCTGGACGCGATGGTCCAGGCCGCGGGCTGGGGCGACGACACGGAGTACGTCGAGCGCTCCAGCTTCTCCATGGAAGGGGCGCGGGTCGCCGCGACCAAGTTGGTCGAGCGGGGCGTCACCGGCATCATCTGCGCCAGCGATGTGTTGGCCCTGGGCACCATCCGGGCCGCCCGGCGGCTGGGTCGTGCGGTGCCGACCGATGTGTCCGTGGTGGGCTTCGACGACTCCGCGTTCATGACCTGCACCGACCCGCCGTTGACCACCGTGCGGCAGCCGATCGAGACGATGGGGCAGGCCGCGGTGGACCTGCTGGTCACCCAGATCGAGGGGGCCGGCGTGCTGCACGACGAGTTGCTGTTCGAGCCCGAGCTGGTGGTGCGTGGTTCCACCGCGCCCGCCCCCGGCCGCTGACCAGCGAGCTGGACACCGACTGACCGTCCCGGCCCCGGAGGATCGCCTCCGTAGGTTCCGCTGAAACGACGCTTCGGCCGTCGACCGCCTCTCGCGGTCGGCGGCCTTTTCGTCGTTGCCGGAACCGCGCAACGCCGGCCTGATCCGCCGTCGGTCCATAAGGGCTGAAAAGCCAATATCCCGGGCCTGTTTCACGATCTTGTCGTTATTTGCCGTTAGGAAGTCGTGTCCTTTCACAACAGCATCGATACCTTGCCGAAATGAGTCGGCCTCGTTACAGTGACTCCACTCACACCTGGCTCCGACGCAGCTACTGGGCGTCAGGTCGTATCACCGCAGATCACGAACGTCATGGAGACACCCGTTCCCGAAGGGATGGACAGATGTCCGTACCGCAATACCGAAAGGCTGCGGCGTTAGCGCTCGTGGCCGGCCTGGGGTTCAGCCTCACGGCGTGCTCCACGAAGAGCGACGACAAGGACACCAACGCAGGCGGCAAGGTCACCATCACAGTGGACTGCCAGCCGGTCGGCGCTCAGAAAGAGCTGTTGAAGAACTGGAACGACGACGTCGTCGAGTTCCAGCGGCAGAACCCCGACATCGTCGTCAAGAGCGTGAGCGTCGGCGAGCAGTGCAACAACCCGCCGGACTTCACCGCCCGCCTCGCCGGCGGCACCGTGACCGACGTGTTCTACGGGTACATGACCGACCTTCAGCAGGTGCTCGACTCCGGTCAGGCGATGGACATCTCCTCGTTCGTCAACAAGGACACGATCCCCACCTGGGACAGCGTCGACCCGGCGCTCAAGGAGGTCTTCACCGACGGCGGCAAGCTCTACGCCGTCCCGGTGAAGAACTACTCGATGGGCCTGGTCTACAACAAGGTCCTGTTCCAGCAGGCCGGGCTCGACGTGAACAACCCGCCCAAGACCTGGGCCGAGGTCCGGGCCGCCGCCAAGAAGATCTCCGCGCTCGGCAACGGCATCGCCGGCTACTCCGAGTACAGCGCCGGCAACACCGGCGGCTGGCACTTCACCTCCCTGCTCTACTCGCAGGGCGGCCAGGTGCTGACCCCCGACGGCAAGAAGGCCGACTTCAACAACGCGGCGGGCAAGCAGGTCCTGCAGAACCTCAAGGACATGCGGTACGGCGACAACAGCATGGGCGCCCGGCAACTGCTGCAGTGGGGCGACCTGCTGACCAACGCGGGTGCGGGCAAGGTCGGCATGTTCATCGGCGCGCCCGACTCCACCCAGGCGATCGTCAGCCAGTTCCAGGGCAAGTTCCAGGACTGGGCGATGAGCCCGCTGCCCGGCCAGGACGGCGCGGCGAAGGGCACGCTCGGTGGTGGCGAGGGCTACTTCTTCAAGAAGGACCTCTCTCCCGAGCAGGTCAAGGCCGGTCTGAAGTGGATCGCGTACCAGAAGCTGACGCCGGGCAAGGGTCAGTTCGACTACGTCCGGGCCAAGCCGCAGAACTACCCGGTCGGTCTGCCCCAGCCGCTGCTCTTCGCCAACGGCAGTGCGGCGCAGAAGCAGGAGCTCGAGCTGCGTAAGGCGAACGCGAACGTCGACACCGCGAACTTCGCGCTCTTCGAGGCGACCCCGGTAACGATCAAGGGTGAGCCGCGCAACGCGCAGGCGGTCTACGCGGTGCTCGACGCCGCGATGTCCGGTGTGCTGACGAACCCGAACGCGAACATCGACGCGCTGCTCAAGACGGCCGAAGAGAAGGTCAACCAGCTCCTCGCTGCCGAGAGCTGATCCGATGCTGTGGGGGCCGGTGCGCCGGCCCCCACACCATTCGCGCCGCATCGTCCGGTCACTGAATCACCCAGGAGTTGCCTTGGCGATCACCACCGTCCCGGCCGCCAGAAAACCGGGGCGCCCCACGTCCTCGTACCCGGGGCCGCAGCGTACGAGCCTCGGCCGCAAGGTACGGGACAACCTCACCGGTCACGCGTTCCTGATCGGGGCGGTGCTCTGCTTCGTTGTCTTCTCCTGGTATCCGATGATCCGCGGCATCGTGATGAGCTTCCAGCGCACCCGGCGGGGCGAGACCACCTGGGTGGGCTGGGACAACTACTCCCGCATCATCGCCGACCCCAGCTTCTGGCCCGCCTGGCAGAACACGCTCTACTTCACGGTGCTCGCACTCGTGCTCGGGTACGCGGTGCCGTTCTTCGTGGCGATCCTGCTCAACGAGTTCCGGCACGCCAAGGGGTACCTGCGAATCCTGGTCTACCTGCCGGTGATGCTGCCACCAGCCTCGGCGCTCTTCCTCTTCAAGTTCTACGCGTACGACCCCAGCGAGGCGGGCCTCTTCAACGCCATCCTCAAGGCACTGCACCTGCCCACCTCGCAGTGGATGCAGTCCCCCGAGATGACGATGCCGGCGATGGTGATCGCGTCGACCTGGATGAACATGGGCGGCGCCGTGCTCATCTACCTGGCGGCGCTGCAGAACATCCCCGGCGAGCTCTACGAGGCGGCCGAGCTCGACGGTGCCGGCATCTGGCGGCGGATCGTCAACGTGACGATCCCGCAGACCCGGCTGATCCTCGCGCTCCTGGCGATGCTGCAGATCGTCGCCACGATGCAGCTCTTCATCGAACCGCTGATCCTCGCCAACGGTGCGGGCGCGGAGGACTCCGCGACCTCGGTGGCGTACCTCATCTACCAGCACGGATTCTTCCAGAACGACCTCAACGGCGCTGCGGCGCTCGGCGTGATCATGCTCGTGGTGCTGGCCGGCTTCTCCGCCGCCTACCTGCGGCTGAGCGCGAAACAGGACTAGGACGGGACGAGGAATGGCACAGGACTCCGGGACCCGGACCCTTATCTCGCACGCCCAGCTCAGCCGCGGGCGCGGCAAGGTCATCTACTGGACGCTGCTCGCCGTCGTCGTCGCGGGCTTCACCCTCGTCTTCCTCGGGCCGCTCTACTGGATGGTCACCGGCGCGCTCAAGTCCGGCCAGGAGATCGCGCAGACCCCACCCTCGCTGTTCCCGCAGGATCCCGAGCCGCAGAACTACATCGATGCGTGGAACAACCTGGACCTCGCCAAACTGCTGTTCAACACGTTCTACTACGCGACGGGCGCGGTGCTGTTCCAACTCGTCTTCGACACCGCTGCCGCGTACTCGCTGTCCAAGCTTCGACCGATGTTCGGCAACGTGATCCTCGCCCTGATGCTGGGCACGCTGATGATTCCGGCGATGGTCCTCATCGTCCCGCAGTACGTGACCGTGATCGACCTGCCGATCCTGCACATCAACCTGCTCGACTCACCGTTTGCGATCTGGCTGCCGCTGGTCGCGAACGCGTTCAACATCTTCCTGCTGAAACGGTTCTTCGACTCGATTCCCGAGGAGTTGATGGCCGCAGCCCTGATGGACGGGGCGACGTCACTGCGCACGCTGTGGTCGATCATCCTGCCGCTGTCGCGACCCATCCTCGGCGTCGTCTCGATCTTCGCCGTGACGGCGGTCTGGAAGGACTTCCTCTGGCCGAAGCTGGTCATGCCGTCGCCCGAGACCCGGACGGTCAGCGTCGGCATCTACGCCTTCTCGGGTGGTACGCCCATGAACGTGGTGATCGCCGCGTCGGTCATCGCCGCGATCCCGACCGTCATCATCTTCCTGATCTTCCAGCGGAACATCATGTCCGGTCTGACCTCGGGCAGCCTCAAGGGATAGCCGGCAGCGTAACCTCCCGCGGCGAACAACGACTGTTCGCCCGACACATATCTAGGTCCGGCGAACCCGCCGACGTACTGACGCAGAAAGCAGGTGCTCGTGTCCACAGCAGACAGCGGTCCGTGGTGGCGTGGAGCGGTGATCTACCAGGTGTACCCACGTAGCTTCGCCGACGGCAATGGCGACGGCATCGGCGACATCGCCGGCATCCGGTCCCGGCTGAATCACCTGTCCGCGCTCGGCGTCGACGCGATCTGGTTCAGCCCCTGGTACCCCTCGCCGATGGCCGACGCTGGCTACGACGTGTCCGACTACCGCGACATCGACCCGGTCTTCGGCACCCTCGCCGAGGCGGAGGCGTTGATCGCGGAGGCACACGTGCTCGGCATCCGGACCATCGTCGACGTGGTGCCGAACCACTGCTCCGACGCGCACCCCTGGTTCCAGGCGGCACTCGCCGGCGGGCCCGGCGCGCCCGAGCGGGACCTGTTCTGGTTCCGGCCCGGCCGGGGCCCGAACGGCGACCAGCGGCCCACCGACTGGGTCGGCGAGTTCGGCGGCGAGACCTGGACCCGGACCACCAACCCGAACGGCACGCCCGGCGACTGGTACCTGCACCTGTTCGCCCCCGAACAGCCGGACTTCAACTGGGACCACCCCACGGTGCGGGCCGAGTTCGAGGACATTCTGCGGTTCTGGTTCGACCGTGGGGTGGACGGCATCCGGATCGACTCGGCCGGGCTGCTGGTCAAGGACGGGACGCTGCCCGAGACCGTGCCGGGCCGGCCGCACCCGTTCCGCGACCTCGACGGGGTGCACGACATCTACCGTGTGTGGCGGCGGGTCGCCGACGAGTACCCCGGCGACCGGGCACTGATCGGCGAGGTGTGGATGCCGGACCGGCAGCGGTTCGCCAACTACCTGCGCCCGGACGAACTGCACGCGGCGTTCAACTTCGACTTCCTCGGCTGCGCCTGGGACGCCTCCGCCCTGCGGGAGAGCATCGACGGGACGCTGAGCGCGCACGCGCCGGTCGGCGCGCCGGCCACCTGGGTGCTCTCCAACCACGACGTCACCCGGCACGTCACCCGCTACGGCCGCGCGGACACCACGTTCAGCTTCGCCGCCAAGCGCGAGGGGACCCCCACCGACCTGGAGCTGGGCACCCGCCGGGCCCGGGCTGCCGCGCTGCTCTCGCTGTCACTGCCCGGCGCCGCCTACGTCTACCAGGGCGAGGAGCTGGGCCTCTACGAGGTCGAGGACATTCCGTTCGCGCTGCGCCAAGACCCGATGTGGGAACGCTCCGGCCGGGTCGACCCCGGTCGCGACGGCTGCCGGGTGCCGCTGCCCTGGGCCGGTGACGAGCCGCCGTTCGGGTTCAGCCCCGCCGGCGCCGCAGCGCCCTGGCTGCCCCAGCCGGCCGACTGGAAGGACCGGACGGCCCGGGCGCAGACCGGCGACGCGGCCTCGATGCTGGAGCTGTACCGGGCGGCGATCGCGATCCGGCGGGCCGAACCGGCGCTCGGCGACGGCAACCTGAGCTGGCTGCCCGCCCCGGACGGGGTGCTCGCCTTCAGCCGCGGCGGTGGGTTCCGCTGCCTCGTCAACCTCGCCGACTCGTCGGTCCCGCTGCCCGCCGAGGGGGAGTTGCTGCTGGCCAGCGGGCCGCTCGATGACGGTCTGCTGCCACCGGACACCGCCGTCTGGCTGCGTACCCCAGAGCCGGCGGAGGGGCCCGGCCTGGCCTGACCTGATCGCCGTGGTGCCGGCGGCCCGTCCCGGTCGCCGGCACCGAGCACCCACCCCGGCCCAGCATGGGCCGTCGGAGGAAGGAGGAAAGAGGGGGGACCCGCCACGCCGCACGGATACGGGGGGATCTGGCCTGCCTGACGAAAGGGAGAGCGCAGCTCATGGCCAACCACACCACCGGCACCGCGCACCACCTCCGACACCCGACCCGGGCAGGGTTGGCCGCCATCGCCGCCACCCTGCTCGTCGCGACCTCGGTGACCGCCCTCGCGGTCACCGGCACCGCAACCCCAGCCTCGGCGGCCGGGCTGTCCCCCTTCGACATTCCCGGCCGGGGCGCCACCGTCCCGTTCGTCGAGCAGGAGGCGGAGAAGGCCGCCCACAACGGCACGAAGATCGGTCCGGACCGGCGCTACGGCACGCTGCCGTCCGAGGCGTCCGGCCGGGAGGCGGTCACCCTCGACTCCGTCGGCGAGTACGTCGAGTTCACCCTCACCGCCCCAGCCAATGCGGTCACCTTCCGGCACAGCCTGCCCGACAGCCCGGCCGGCACGGGCCGGGACGCCACCATCGACCTGCGGGCCAACGGAACGCTGCTGAAGTCGGTCCCGGTGACCTCGAGGTACGGCTGGTACTACGGCGGCTACCCGTTCAACAACAACCCGGGCGACACCAACCCGCACCACTTCTACGACGAGACCCGGGCGATGTTCGGCAGCACCTACCCGGCCGGTACGAAGGTCCGGTTGCAGGTCTCCTCGACCGCCCAGTCGCCCACCTTCACCATCGACCTGGCCGACTTCGAGCTGGTCGGCGGGCCGATCGACAAGCCCGCCGGTGCGCTCGACGTGGTCACCGACTTCGGCGCCGACCCGAGCGGTGCGACCGACTCGACCGCGAAGTTCCAGGCGGCGGTCGACGCCGGTAAGGCCCAGGGCCGGGTGGTCTGGATCCCGACCGGCACCTTCACCCTCTGGGACCACGTGGTGGTCGACGGGGTGACCCTGCGCGGCGCCGGCCCGTGGTATTCGGTGCTCGGCGGCCGGCACCCCACCGACCGTAAGCGGGCCGCCGGCATCTACGGCAAGTACGTGCCCGGTGGTGGCTACACGGGCGGCGTCCGCCCGCACGAGGCCGGTGGCCCGAGCCGGAACGTCACGCTGCGGGACTTCGCCATCATCGGCGACATCCGGGAACGGGTGGACGACGACCAGGTCAACGCGCTGGGCGGGGCGATGACCAACTCGGTGGTGGACAACCTCTGGCTGGAGAACACCAAGGTCGGGGCGTGGATGGACGGCCCGATGGACAACTTCACCATCCGCAACAGCCGGATCCTGGACCAGACCGCCGACGGGGTGAACTTCCACACCGGCGTGACCAACTCGACGGTGACCAACACCTTCGTCCGCAACACCGGCGACGACGCGCTGGCGATGTGGGCGCAGAACGTGGCGAACGTCAACAACTCCTTCACGCACAACACCATCGGCGTGACCCTGCTGGCGAACCACCTGGTCAGCTACGGCGGCCGGGACATCAAGATCACCGACAACGTGACGGCCGACTCGCTGACCAACGGCGGTGGCATCCACGTCGCCAACCGCTACCCCGGCGTGCAGGGCGCCACCGGCGTCCAGGGCACCTGGACGATCGCCCGGAACACGTTGATCCGCAACGGCAACTCGGACTACAACTGGAACTTCGGCGTCGGGGCGATCTGGTTCTCCGCGCTCAACGAGGCGTTCCAGCAGCCCACCATCAACATCACCGACACCGACATCCTGGACAGCTCGTACGCCGCCCTGCACTGGATCGAGGGCCAGACCAGCGGGATCAACCTGAACAACGTGCGGATCGACGGCGCCGGCACGTACGCGCTCCAGGTGCAGGCGCCCAGTCAGGTGTCGTTCACCAACGTGCGGGCCACCGGCATCGCGCAGAGCAACCCGATCCACAACTGCGTGGGCGGCGGCTTCCAGATCACCCAGGGCGCCGGCAACTCCGGCTGGTACACCCCGACCCCGTACTGCGGCCCGTGGCCGGACCCACAGTGGGGCGGCGGACCCACCACCCCGCCCCCGACCACTCCGCCGCCGACCACCCCGCCACCCACCACCCCGCCCCCGACCGGGGGGAACCTGGCGCTGAACCGGCCGGCGACCGCCACCAGCACCAACCAGAGCTACAGCGCGGCCAACGCGGTGGACGGCAACGCGGCCACCTATTGGGAGAGCGCCAACAACGCCTTCCCGCAGACGGTGACCGTCGACCTGGGCTCGGCCCGGTCGGTCGACCGGGTGGTGCTCAAGCTGCCCGCCGGCTGGGAGCGGCGTACCGAGACCCTGTCGGTGCTCGGCTCCACCGACGGGTCGTCGTACGCCACCCTGGCGGCGTCCGCCGGTCGGGTCTTCGACCCCGGCGCGGGCAACACCGTCTCGATCGGCCTGCCCGCCGGTGACCGTCGCTTCATCCGCGTCACCGTCACCGGCAACACCGGCTGGCCGGCCGCCCAGCTCTCCGAGGTCGAGGTGTACGGCGGCACGCCCACCACCCCGCCGCCCACCACACCACCGCCCACCACCCCGCCCCCGACCACGCCACCGCCCACCGGCAACCTGGCGGCCGGGCGGCCGGTCACCGAGACCAGCCACTCCGACGTGTACGTCGCGCCGAACGTGGTGGACGGCAACCCCAGCACCTACTGGGAGAGCGCCAACAACGCGTTCCCGCAGTCGCTGACCGTGGACCTGGGCGCCAACCGGACGGTTTCCCGGGTCGTGCTGAAGCTGCCGCCGCCGTCGGCCTGGCAGACCCGTACCCAGACGCTGTCGGTGCTCGGCTCCACCAACGGGTCGTCGTTCACCACCCTGAAGGCGTCCGCCGGCTACACCTTCAATCCGGCCACCGGCAACACCGCCACCGTGACGTTCGCGGCGACCAGCCAGCGGTACCTGCGGCTGACCATCACCGGCAACAGCGGCTGGCCCGCCGGTCAGCTCAGCGAGCTCGAGGTCTATTCCAGCTAGGCCGGGCAGCCCCCGCCCGCCCGGGGCGGGGCCACCCGGTCGGGCGGCCCGGCGCAGCGCAGCCCCGGGCCGGTCTGATCCCCCGTCTTGTCCACCGCACCGTCCCCCACCTGTCGCGGTACGACGGGCGTACCCCTGCACCCGTCGCCGGGCAACGCACCCACACCCCACCCCCGAAAGAGGTGTAGCGACGCCATGTCCAGATTCGGTACCAGACGAGGCACCCCGCCGACCGCCGCGCCCGATCCCACTCGCCGAACCACCCGTACCGGCCACCGGCGGCTGCTCGCCGGCGTACTCGCCGGGCTGCTCCTGACCGCCGTGCCGGCCGTGACCCCCGCGACCGCCGCACCGGCGGCGGACCCCTCCGCGGCTGCCGCCCGCGCCGCCCTGCTCGCCGGGCTCTCCGCCACCATGACCGCCAGCAGCCACAACCAGAACTACGTGGCGAGCAACGCCAACGACGGCAACGCCGACACCTACTGGGAGAGCGCCAACAACGCGTTCCCGCAGTGGATCCAGGCCGACCTGGGCGCCACGGTCAGCGTGGACCGGGTGGTGCTCAAGCTGCCGCCACCGTCGGCCTGGCAGACCCGCACCCAGACGCTGTCCGTGCTCGGCTCCACCAACGGCTCGTCGTTCACCACCCTGAAGGCGTCCGCCGGCTACACCTTCAACCCGGCCACCGGCAACACCGCCACCGTCAGCTTCACCGCGGCCAGCACCCGCTACGTGCGGGTGCAGGTCACCGGCAACACCGGCTGGCCGGCCGCCCAGTTGTCCGAGGTCGAGGTCTACGGCGCCGTCGGCAGCCCCGACACCCAGGCCCCCAGCGTCCCCGGCAACCTGGCGTACACCCAGCCCGCCAGCGGGCAGATCCGCCTCACCTGGTCCGCGTCCACCGACAACGTCGGCGTGACCGGGTACGACGTCTACGCCAACGGCGGACTGCGCGGCAGCGTCAACGGCTCGACGCTGACGTACACCGACAGCCAGCCGGACAGCGCCACCGTCGCGTACTACGTCCAAGCCAAGGACGCGGCCGGCAACCAGTCGGCGAACAGCAACACCGTGACCCGGACCGGCACCGGCAACCCGCCGACCGGCACCAACCTGGCGATCGGCAAGCCGATCACCGCCTCCGGGTACGTGCACACGTTCGTGGCCACCAACGCCAACGACAACAACGTGGCCACCTACTGGGAGGGCAACGGCAACCCGAGCACGCTGACCGTGCAGCTGGGCGCGAACGCCAGCCTCAGCCAGATCGTGCTGAAGCTGAACCCGGACTCGGCCTGGGGTGCGCGTACCCAGAACATCACCGTGCTCGGCCGGGACCAGGGCTCCTCGACCTTCACCACCCTGGTTGGTGCCGCGAACTACAGCTTCAACCCGGCCAGCGGCAACACGGTGACCATCCCGGTCTCCGGTGCGGCGGCCGACGTACGGCTCTCGATCGCCTCGAACACCGGCGCCCCCGCCGGGCAGGTGGCCGAGTTCCAGGTCTTCGGCACCCCGGCGCCGAACCCAGACCTGACCGTCACCGGCATGTCGTTCAGCCCGTCCGCGCCGGTCGAGACGAGCACCATCACGCTCTCGGCGACCGTGCGTAACGCCGGCTCGGCGGCCTCCGGTGCGACCAACGTCAACTTCTACCTGGGCTCCACCCGGGTCGGCACCGCGTCGGTCGGCGGCCTCGCGGCCGGCGCCTCGACCACCGTCAACGCCAACATCGGCACGCGTGACTCGGGCAGCTACCCGCTCAGCGCGAAGGTCGACGAGTCGAACACCGTCGTCGAGCAGGACGACACCAACAACAGCTACGCCAACCCCAGCCCGCTGGTTGTCGGCGCGGTCGCCAGCTCCGACCTGGTCGCCTCCGCGGTCGACTGGTCGCCGGGTAACCCGCCGCCCGGCAGCACGGTGACCTTCTCCGTATCGATCCGCAACGCCGGCAACGTCGCCTCGGCGTCCGGTGCGCACGGCATCACCCTGACCGTGCTCAACGAATCCGGCACCGTGGTCCGTACCCTGACCGGCTCCCACTCCGGCGTGATCAACGCCGGCGCGACGGTCGGCCCGATCAACCTGGGCACCTGGACCGCCGCGAACGGGAAGTACACCGTCCGGGTGGTGCTCGCCGTCGACGGCAACGAACTGCCGGTCAAGCAGACCAACAACACCAGTGACCGCCCGCTCTTCGTGGGGCGCGGCGCCAACCTCGGCTACGACATGTACGAGGCCGAGGACGGCACGACCGGCGGCGGGGCCGGGCAGGTCGGGCCGAACCGGGACATCGGCAACCTCGGCGGTGAAGCGTCCGGACGGCGGGCGGTGACCCTGAACAGCACCGGCTCGTACGTGGAGTGGACCACCCGGGCGGCGACCAACACCCTGGTCACGCGCTTCTCGATCCCGGACTCGGCCGGCGGCGGAGGCATCGACTCGACGCTGAACATCTACGTCAACGGCACCCTGCACAAGCCGATCAACCTGACCTCCAAGCACATCTGGCTCTACGGTGCGGAGGCCAGCCCGAGTGACTCGCCGAGCGCCGGACCGCCCCGGCACCTGTACGACGAAGCGAACGTCATGTTGAACTCGACCATCCCGGCCGGCAGCAGGATCCGGTTGCAGAAGGACCCGGCCAACACCACCACGTACGCGATCGACTTCATCAACCTGGAGCTGGTCGCACCCCGAGCCAACCCGGACCCGGCCCGGTACCGGGTGCCGACCGGCTTCAGCCAACAGGACGTCCAGAACGCGCTGGACGCGGTCCGGATGGACACCACCGGAAACCTGATCGGCGTCTACCTGCCGGCCGGCACCTACGAGACCGCGCAGAAGCTCCAGGTGTACGGCAAGCCGATCACGGTGGTCGGCGCGGGCATGTGGTACACCCGCTTCCAGACGCCGACCGGCCAGCAGAACACCGACGCGGGCTTCCGGGTGGAGTCCTCGGCCAGCGGGTCGTCCTTCTCGCACCTGGCCTTCTTCGGCAACTACACCAACCGCATCGACGGGCCGGGCAAGGTCTGGGGTGAGCTGAAGGACGTCGACAACATGACCCTGGACAGCGTCTGGGTCGAGCACACCGTCTGTGCGTACTGGGGGGTGAGCGTCAGCGGGCTGACCATCCGCAACAGCCGCTTCCGCAACACCTTCGCCGATGGTGTGAACCTGACCAACGGCAGCACCAACAACCTGATCACCAACACCGAGGGGCGGTCCAACGGCGATGACGCCTTTGCCCTCTTCTCGGCCACCGACCAGGGTGCGTCGACCTCCAACAACGGCAACGTGTTCGAGAACCTCTCGGCCACGCTGACCTGGCGGGCGGCCGGGCTGGCGGTCTACGGCGGCTACAACAACATCTTCCGCAACCTGTACATCGCGGACATGTTGACGTACTCGGGGGTCACCATCAGCTCGCTGGACTTCGGCTACCCGTTCATCGGGTTCGGGGCCAGCCCGCCGACCCAGTTCCAGAACATCTCGCTGATCCGGGCCGGCGGGCACTTCTGGGGATCGCAGACGTTCCCCGCGATCTGGGTCTTCTCCGCCTCGAAGGAGTTCCGCGGTATCCGGGTGTCCGACGTGGACATCGTCGATCCGACGTACACCGGGATCATGTTCCAGACCAAGTACAACGGGTCGCAGCCGGAGAACCCGATCACGGACACGGTCTTCACCAATGTCTCGATCAGCGGCGTCCGCAAGAGCGGTGACGCGTTCGACGCGAAGTCGGGCTACGCGATCTGGGCCAACGAGATGCCGGAACCCGGTCAGGGCCCGGCGGTCGGCTCGGTCACCTTCAACAACCTGCGACTGACCAACAACTACCAGGACATCCGCAACACCACGTCGACCTTCACCATCAACCGCAACTGATCTCGCCGGTAGCCGATGCCGCCGGGAAGCTCACCCCTCCCGGCGGCATCGCGCCGTGCCGGCCCTCGCCGCCAGCGAACCGAGCCGCACCGGCGGCCGCGTCGGCGGCCAGCGAGTCCATCCCGTACGCCAACTCGGTCGCCAGGGCCTCCGGCTCGGGCCGACCAGCGCCGGCCAGCATCGCCGCCCGGTCGTTGCGCAGGCAGGTCTGTGGGTGCCGGGCGATCTCCGCCGCCAGTTCCTCGGCCGCGGCCCGCGCCTGGCCGGGCGGCACCAGCCGGTTGACCAACCCCATCGTGTACGCCTCATCCGCCGGCACCGGCCGGCCGGTGAGGATCAGGTCGAGTGCGCGGCTCTCACCGATCAGTCGGGGCAGCCGGACCGTGCCACCGTCGATCAGCGGCACCCCCCAGCGGCGGCAGAACACCCCGAGCGTCGCGTCGGACTCGGCGACCCGCAGGTCGCACCAGAGCGCCAACTCCAGCCCGCCGGCCACCGCGTACCCGGAGATCGCCGCGATCACCGGCTTGCCCAACGTCATCCGGGTCGGACCCATTGGGCCGTCCCCCTCCGACTCGACCCGGTTGCCGCTCGGCGTGCCGATCGCCTTGAGGTCGGCACCGGCGCAGAACGTGCCGCCGGCTCCCCAGAGCACGGCCACCGCCGCGTCCGGGTCGGCGTCGAAGGCCCGAAAGGCGTCGGCCAACGCCCGAGCGGTCGGCCCGTCGACCGCGTTCCTGGCCGCCGGCCGATCCAGCACCACCGTGGTCACCGGCCCGGCGCGCTCCACCCGTACACCCATCGGCCCAGCATGCCCGCCGCGCTCCGCCGGGACAATCCTCGTCGATCTTGCACGTTTCGCTACAGGTTTAGTCACCGTCGACCGGTTTGCGACCGCGTTCGCCGGGAAGTCGGTACGGGTGCGAGCGCTATTGACGAAAATTGAGCAGGCATCCCGGCTGGACCGGGCAGGTGACCGCCTGCAGCGGGTGGTCCTCGGCACGCTGCGTCCGCGGCGGCTGCGGGACCTGCTGCACGGGGTGACGCTGGGGCACCCGCTGCATCCGGCGATGGTGCAGGTGCCGCTGGGTTCCTGGACGAGCGCCGCGGTGCTGGACCTGATGCCCGGGCAGCGCCGGCCTGCCACCATGCTCGTCGGCCTGGGCACCGTCAGCGCGTTGCCGGCGGCGGTCGCCGGGCTGAACGACTGGGCGGCGCTCTCCCGGGACCAGCGCCGGGTCGGCCTGGTGCACGCCGCGGCGAACACCGTCGGCGTGACGCTCTACGCCGGCTCGCTGGCCGCGCGGCTCGCCGGCCGACACGGCGTCGGCCGTGCCCTCGGCTATCTCGGGCTCTCCGCCGTGAGCCTGGGCGCGTACGTCGGCGGTCACCTGGCGTACAAGCAGGGGGCGCAGGTCAATCAGAGCATCTCCGAGCTGCACCGGATGAGCGAAGGCTGGCATTCGCTGACCGAGATGGCGGCGCTGCCGCAACGCACGCTGGTCACCCGGGAGGTGGACGACGTCTCGGTGATCCTCTACCGGCACGGTGAGGGGGTCACCGTGATGCTGGAGCGCTGCCCGCACCAGAGCGGGCCACTCGGCGAGGGCGACGTGCAGGAGATCGACGGCCACGCCTGCGTGGTCTGCCCGTGGCACGGCAGCGCGTTCCGGCTCAACGGCGGCGAGGTCGTGCAGGGGCCGTCCGGCAGCGACCAGCAGATCCTGCCCACCCGGATCCAGAACGGCGTGTTGCAGACCCGCCTGCCCTGAACGGCTGTCCGCCCGGTCGCCCTGGCTTGAGCGCGCCCCACCACCGACGCTCCGCGTCGCCAGGCCCGCGGCGCTTCAAGCGAGGCCGGCCACTGACGCCACGTGCTGTGGGGTGGGTGGGCGTTGTTGAGCGCGGCGCGCCACCGACGGCACCGGCCGCCGGATGGGTGGGCGATTGAGCGCGGCCTACCGCCGAGCCGCTGATTCCGGTGCGGGCTGGGGAAGGCACGGCAGCGGCGGCGGCGCGCACGTCGCGGTCAGCCCGTGTGCGACCTGGGTCGGGACGGGCAGGCACCTGGTCAGCTGCGCCGGTGCCGACCGACCGAAGTTCCGTCCGGCACGGAATCCAGGCCGGGCCCGCCGGCCAGCAGGTCACCGCCTGCGTCACTGCCCCAACCCTCGTCACTGCCCCAACCCTCGGCGCCACCCCAAGCCGGCGCGCCGGCAGGTGCCGTCCCACCGGCGGTCGGTGCCGTGGCTTCGATGGCCGGTGCCGTCCGGACGGGGGCCAGGTGGCGCCGCTCCCGGCCGGGCCGTCGCCGAGCTGCCGGGTGGGGGTGCCGCCGGTCGGGGTCCTGTCGCCGGTCCTCCGGCCCGCACCGCGGCGGGGCGTGCGGGTGGATGCGGCCAGCCGGGGAGCCGCACCGGCGGTGGCCGGCCGGCGACGCAGCCCGAGCACCGCGCCGATCTGGGCACCGACGATGCTCGCCACGGCCAGCACGGCGGAGACCGCCAGCGGACGGTTCACCCGGTCACTGGTGCCGGCCCGGGCCGCGCCGACGGTCATGGCGGGCGGTTGACCGGCTGACTCCGTACCGCTGGGGGATGCCGGGGCCACCCGCTCCGGTGCGGTCCCTTCGGGCGCCGACCGGGGCGGCGGCGGCTTGGGCGCGGCGGGCCTGCCGGCCAGTCGGCCGGTGGCGTGCGGCCGGGCGCCCTGGTCTGCGGCCTCGGCGGGCAGCCGGAGGAGTTGGCCGGGGTGGATCCGGTCCGGGTCGTCCAACCGGTTCAACTCGGCAAGTCGTCGGTAGTCGGCGAACTCGTCCAGGTAACGCTCGGCCACCTCGCCGAGGTAGTCGCCGCGTGCCACCCGGTACACCGGCGCCGCCTCATCGCTGGCGGTGGTCCCGGCGGGCGCGACCAGCCCGAGCGGCCCAGCGACGCACCCGATCGGAGCCCTGCGCCCCAGCCGTCCGGCGGCGGTGGTGTCAGGTTCGACCCTCGGATGAGGGCCGGGAACGCCGAGCAGACCGAGACCACACCGACGGCACCCGCCGGACCGGCCTCCCGGCCGGCGAATGCCGCGCCGCCGGATACCCCGGGTCTCCGGCGATCGGCGGGGATCGTGGCGGCCACCCCGCGCATCTCGCTCTCGGGCGTGCTGGCGATCATGGCGGTCAGCCCGGTGCTGCGGTTGGCCGCCCTGCGCTACGCCGTACCCCCGGGCACCGCCAGCCGGACCGGCTGCGACGCCTGCGGCCAGCCGGTCCGCCTGACCGCCCCTGGCCCGCGCTGGGACCGACCGGCCGGTGCGGTCGCTGCCGATCCCGGGTCGGCCCGCGGCCCGGCACGGTCGAGTTCGTCGCGCTCGCCGCAGTGGTCCTGCTGGTGCTGGTCGGCCCGCCGGTCGGGGTGCTGCCGGCACTGGCCTGGTGGCTCGGCTGGACGGTCCCGGCGGTCTTCGTCGACCTGGCCGTGCACCGGTTGCCGGACCGGCTCACCCTGCCGGCGGCAGCCGGGACCTGGCTGCTGCTCGGTGCTGCCGCACTCGGCGATGCCGAACAGGGCACTGGCTGCGCGCCGTCACCGCCAGAGCAGGGCTGGCGCTGCTCTTCGCCGGCAGCACGCTGCTGCTCGGCCGCCGCGGCTTCGGGCTGGGCGACGCCAAGCTGGCGCTCAACGTGGGCGCGCTGCTCGGCTGGTACGGCTGGCCGGTCCTGGCGTTCGGGCTGTTACTCGCGTTCGGGCTGTCCGCGCTGGTCAGCCTGGGACTGCTGGTCGCCCGGCGCGCCCGCTGGAGCAGCCACCTGCCGTTCGGCCCGTTCCTGCTGCTCGGCACCGTCGGCGCCCTTCGCGGCAGCCAACTGACCACCCGCCGCCCGGGCCTCCCCGCCCGCCCGCAGTCGCCCGGGCCACCAGCCCGCCCGCCGCCCGGACCTCCCCGCCCGCGCCGCGTCCGCCTGTCGTCCGGGCCACCCGCCCGCTCGCCGCCAGCCCGGCCCGCTGCCCAGCCGCCAGCCCGCCAGCCCGCCGCCCGCTGCCCGCTGCCCGCTGCCCGCTGCAAGATCGTGCTCGATCCAGGACGTAGTCGTCTCGTTCGCGGTCGAGGCCACTACAACCAGGATCGAGCACGATCTTGGCGGCGAATGGCGGTGTGAGCGCGGCGGCCTGAGCCGGGTGGGGTCAGGAGCGGGGTGGACCGGCCAGGTCGGGGACCGGGCGACGGGTGCGGTTGGCCCGGCGGTGTAGCGCCTCGGCTGCCAGGCGGGCCAGCAGCGGGGTGGCCAGCACAGCGACCAGGGCGCCGAACAGCACGCCCGCGGCCACGTCGTGCGGGTAGTGCACGCCCACGAAGACCCGTGAGAAGGCGGCCAGCGCGGCCAGCGGCAGCGCGACCAGTCCGAACCGGGTCGACAGCAGCAGCGTGGTGACCGCCAGCGCACCCGCCAGGGTGGCGTGGTTGCTGGGAAACGACCAGTCGCCCGGGGGTGGGCAGGCACCCGCGATGATCGCCGAGCCAATTGTCCGGCACGGGCGATCTTCGTCCACCACCGTCTTGATCCACTCGCTGCCCACGTACGCCAGGAGGGTCGGCACCGGCGCGACCAGGGCGAGCGCCCGGTCGCGCGGGCAGCCGGACAGGCGGCTCAGCGCGGCCATCAGCAGCAGCGCGCCGAGCAGCAGGATCACCCCCTCGGTGGCGTGCCCGACGAACCACTGCACCGGTTGCGGGCTGTCGGCCGCGACGTCGACCACGTCGCGGTACCACTCGGCGCTGATCTCCGGAACGTCCACGTTGCCGGTGTCGACCATGAATCACCTCACCAAATGTTCATACCCCATTCATCTGGGAGAAAGCGTAGAAAGCGGCACTGGGTATCGCAGGAGTCGAAGGTCGGGGCCGCCTCCCGACCTTCGTCCAGTGATCACACAGTCGGGCTCTGCTTGTCTGATCAGGGACGTCGATGAGGGCGCCGTGCGGGAAGCGGGCAGTCACGTCAATGGGTTCCACGAGCGGTGCGAGCTGAGCTACCCCGAGGAGGGGTACGCCTATCGGCAGGCCAGCGACACCGTCGTCAGCGCGCCGAACGCGGCGCTGATCCGGCTCTGGGTCCACGACGAGCCGCTGGACGTCCGGACCGGGGCGCTGCGCAGCTACGAGCAGGCGCTCGATCTGCGCGCGGGCGTCCTGCGCCGGGAGACCGGTTTACCCGGGCGAGCGGCTGAGGCTGACCAAGTTCGCCGCGTACGAGTGCCAGCCACGGTACGCAGTTGCGGGTCACCGGCACCACGCCGGTCACCCGGCCGATGCCGCCGCTGCCCGACCCCGGGCCCGAGCCGCAGTCACCACCCGGTCGCCGCCCCGCCCATCGCTCGGCCGGCTGACCCGCCACGGTCCGCTCAGGTCGGCGCGGGACCGCCGGCCATCCGCTCGCGGACGGCCTCCAGCTCTTCGAAGGCGTACGCCCAGTTGTGGCACTTGAAGCTGCGCAGGCCCTCGATCGCGGTACGGCAGTCGGCGCAGCGGACGCCGGGGATGGCATCCGGCACCTCGGTGTTGACGTACTTGTGCTCGCCGAGGATGACGGTGGCGATCATGGCCTTGTCGTGCAGGCCGGAGAGCGCCGACGAGACGATGTCGTACCAGGTGATCCGCCGGCTGCACTTCGGGCAGTCCGGCTCGTCGCCGCTGACCCAGAGCGGGGCGCCGATGCTGCGTGCGGGCATGCCGAGCAGCTTCTCCAGCCGCCGGACGTCCGATTCCGGGGTGGTCCACCGGTGCTGGCCGGGCAGCGACGCGGGTGAGTCGTACACGGCGCGGAAAAGGTCGTGGTCGACCCGCACGGTTTCCCGCTGACTGGTCATCGGCGTCGCTCCTCGATGAGTCGGTGCCCCCACCGTGGTCGGCCGTGACCAGGGGCGCAGCCGGATCAACGACACGAGGGGTCAGCGGGTCGTCGTCCCGGGTGCTAGACATCGAGATCCGACCTTGCCGTCGAAGGGACTCCCTCGTGACCGACCAGCCGGCACCCGACCCGACCGATGTCAGCGCCCGACCCAACGTCGCCCGGATGTATGACTACTTCCTGGGCGGTAGCCACAACTTCGCCGCCGACCGGGCCGCCGCCGAACGGGTGCTCGAACTCTTCCCGGAGACCGGGGTCGCCGCCCAGACCAACCGGCACTTCCTGCGCCGGGCCGTCCGGTACGCCGCCGAGCAGGGCGTCCGCCAGTTCCTCGACATCGGTGCCGGGTTGCCCACGCAGGGCACCGTGCACGAGGTGGTGCAGACGGTGGCGCCCGACGCTCGGGTGGTCTACGTCGACTACGACGAGGTGGCCGTCGCGTACGCCCGGCAGTTGCTGACCGGCGCGCCCGGGACCGCGGTCGTCCAGGGCGACCTGCGCCGCCCGGACGAGCTGCTCGCTCACCCGGACGTGCGGGGCACCCTCGACCTGGACCGCCCGGTGGCGGTGCTGCTCCTCGCGGTGCTGCACTTCGTGTCGGACGACGACGACCCGTGGGCGGCGATCGCCCGGCTGCGCGACGCCACCGCGCCCGGCAGCCACCTGGTGCTGTCCCACCTGACGCTGGACGGCATCCCGCCGGAGCTGGCCGAGCGCGGGCAGGCCGTTTATCGCAACAGCAGCGCCCCGCTGGTGCCCCGCACGCACGCCGAGACGCTGCGCTTCTTCACCGGGTACGACCTGGTGGAGCCCGGCCTGGTCGAAACCACCCGGTGGCGGCCGGACGGCGAACGGGAGGCCGTGGATTCGCACGGCTATGCCGGGGTCGGCATCCGCCACTGACCCGCTTTCGCCGCCAGCGGCCAATCCCGGATGGTACGAACGGACGCAGGGCGTGCCACCGGGAGGAGCGCCGATGGTGAGCAAGCCCGAACGGCTGCTGCGCGGAAAGGACGTGCCGCTCAGCGCCTCCTTCCTCGAACTCTTCTTCGACCTGGCGTTCGTCCTCGCCCTCAGTCAGCTGGCGCAGCACTTCCTCGCCGACCTCAGCCTGGTCGGTGGGCTGCGCACCGCGCTGCTACTGGCCGCGGTCTGGTGGATCTGGGTGACCACCACCTGGCTCGCCGACTGGTACGACCCGGAGACGCCGGCGATCCGAGGGCTGCTGGTCGGCGCCACGCTGGGCAGCCTGCTTGTCGGAGTGGCGATCCCGCAGGCGCTGGACGGGCGGGGCCCGCTCTTCGCTGGCGCGTACGTCGCGGTCCACCTCGCCCGGGGCGTGGTCACCGTCCAGATGCTGCGTGGTCACCCGCGGCAGAGCCGGGCGCTGCGGATCCTCAACTGGTACGCCGTCTCCGCCGTACCGTGGCTGATCGGCGCGTTCCTGCCGGAGTGGCGGGTGCCGCTCTGGTTGCTCGCCCTCGCCATCGACCTCATCGGCCCACGACTCGGCTGGCCGACGCCGCGGCTCGGTCGGGCACGGCAGCAGGAGCTGCACCTCACGGGCGAGCACTTCGCCGAGCGGTACCAGCAGATCATGATCATCGCGCTCGGTGAACTCGTCCTGGTCGCTGGTCTCACGTACTCCGGGACCCGCCTCAGCCTCCCGGAGACCGCAGCCTTCCTGTTGGTCTTCGCCACCGCCGTGTTGATCGGTCTGCTCTACGTGACACCCGCCGGCCAGCGCCTGGGCCCGGCCATCGAGCGCGCCGATCCGTCCCGGCTCGGCGTCACCACCAGCTACCTGCACCTGGTGATGATCGCCGGGGTGGTGGCCACCGCCGTCGGGGCCGAGGTGAGCATCGCCCACCCCACCGAGATCGGCCACACGACCGCCGTCGTGGTCATCCTGGGCGGACCCACCCTCTTCCTCGTCGGACGGATCCTGTTCTCCGTCGCGGTCCACCGGCGACTCTCCTGGGCGAGGGTGGTCGGCCTGTTCGCCCTTGTCCTCGCGGCGGTCGCCCTGCGACTTCCACTGGTGGCGGTCAGCGCGGTCGCCACCGGGGTGCTGATCGTGGTGGCCGTCCTGGACCAGGCCGACATCTTCACCTTCCGCCGCACCCGACCCCGCTGACGGCCGGACTCTGGTGCCGTCCTGCTCCCGTCATCCCCACCCCGATCAGGCTGGCGCCGCCAGCCGGCCCGCCGCCGACAACCGCCGGATCATCGCCTCGTGCGGAACGGCGTGACTGGTACGACCGGCCACACCGGTGGTGGTTGCGGTGAAGAGGGAGTTGAGCAGCGCTTCCTCGACCGAGTCCAGGACGGCGGCGAAGACCGGGTTGATCTCCCCGTCGGGGATGGGTTGCCGGTCCGGTGGTGCGGTGCTGAACGCGATCGCGTAGTCGCCGCTGCCGTTGCTGTAGGACGCCCCGACCCGGCCCATCGCGAAGACCGCCCGCCGGGCGAGCCGTCCGAGCTGCCGGGCGTCCAGGGGCACGTCAGTGGCCACCACGATCATGCAGGAGTTGCCGGGCGGGTCGCTCCGGTCGGCGTCCGGGATCAGCTCATCGACCGGCAGCGGGACGCCGAGGACGGTCAGCACGCCACCGAAGTTGGACTGGACGAGGGCACCGACCGTCGCCGGACGGTCGGCCACCCGTACCGTCCTCGACGAGGTGCCGATGCCGCCCTTGAAGCCCAGCGTCGTGGTACCGGTGCCCGCCCCGACGCAGCCCTCCGCCGGCGGTTCGCCGGACGCCCCCGTGATCGCGGCGAGCACGTGTCCCTCGTTGATCGGGCGGCGGCGGATGTCCGAAAGGTGGCCGTCGTTGGTCTCGCCGACCAGGGGGTTGAACGACAGGCCCTCGGGGCGACGGTCCATCAGGTGACTCAGCAGCGCGTCCGCCGCCCGGAAGACGGACAGCGTGGCGGTCAGGACGATCGGTGACTCCAGTACGCCGAGTTCGTCCACCTGTGTCGAGCCGACGAGCTTCCCGTGGCCGTTGCCGGAGTACACGGCGGCCGGCAGGGTCCATCGTCCCGGGCCGAGTTGGCTCGGTACGACGGCGGTGACGCCGGTGTGCAGGTCGGCGCCGTCGTCGATGGTGGTGTGGCCGACCAGGATTCCGGCGACGTCGGTGATCGCGTTGTGCGGGCCGGTCGGCAGCGGCCCGACGACGACCCCGAGGTCGCGGGCGCGGCGGCTCGGCTGGTCCATGCTGCTCCTGTTGTCGTCGGATGGTTCGGGCTAGCCGGGTGGTGAGGGCGGCTCGGGTGGGTGCCCTCTCGCGTGGGCGGCATCGGAGATGGCAACCCCCGCCAGGACCGCGGTGGCGGCGAGGGTGGCCACGAGCGGCGGTACGAGGAGCATGACCGGTGCCAGGGCGGCCAACGCGAGCAGCCCGATCGGTCGATCCCAGGACACCCGGGCGAAGACTGCGTACTCGAAGCGGGCACGCCCGACCAGGAACAGCGCGGGCCCACCGAGGATGACCGCGATCCAGGCCGGTTGAGGGTGCCCACCTGGATGGGCGATGACGAGTTCGGCGCCGACAGCGGTCACGACGACGCCGCCCACCATGACCAGGTGGGCGTAGAACGCCGACAAGCCGAGGCGGGCCGGGTCGGAAGATCCGGCGATGGCCGCGGCCGACACTTCCCCGGCCCGGTAGATGTAGATGCGCCAGAGCAGCACGGTGGTGGCGATCGACACCAGGAATGCCGTGGTCCGGTCGGGCGCGAAGCCCTCGCCGCCGAGGGTCGAAGCGGAGACCAGGATCAACTCGCCGAGCGCGATGATGAAGAACTGCCGGTGACGCTCGGCCAGGTGCTCGGCCGCGCTCGGCAACTCGGAGGCCGGCGAGTGGCCCAGGCCGGGTATGGGGTAGCGGAGTTTGCCGGCCAGGTAGTCAAGGGCCACCGCCAGCGTCCACAGTGCCTCGCGCGTGGCGCCGTGCACGAGCGCCCCCGCGATCCACGGCACGGCAGACACGCCGAACCAGACAAGCGTCCGTACGGCGCCGCGCTGCAGTTCGTGGCCCCGCAGGGCGATCAGAAGGACGAGGCTGCGACCAACCTGAATGGCGACGTACGCGCCCGCGAAGACGAGGCCCTGCGCGTCGAACACCTCGGGTAGCGCGACAGCCATCACCAGGCTGCCGACCAGGGTCGCGATGACCAGCGCCTGTATCGCCGGCCGCTGCGGGTCGAACCTGTCGGGGACTGTCGCCGTGCTGCACCACACCCACCACACCGCCAGCAGCAACACCATCGTGTGGAAGGCGCCGCGCCACGTGAGATCCCGGCTGAGCACCTGCGAGAGCTGGGTGAGCACGTAGACGAACGCCAGGTCGAAGAACAGCTCCAGGAATGTTGCCCGTTGCGGATCCCCGGGCTTCCGCAGCAGCTTGCCTGCCCTACTCGCCGTCATCGACTCGCCCGTTCTATGGCTTTTGCACGTGTCGAGGCATTCGTACCATGCGGCAGTGCTGATAGGCCCGGTCTGGTCGTTGGCCGAAGGCCCTGGATGGGCGGGGTGGTTCCCTCCCGCCCATCCAGGGTGGGTGCTGCTACGCGCTGTATTCGCTGACGACGTCGACGACCCAGACGACACCGAAGCGGTCCCGCAGCATCCCGTAGGCGGGCGCCCAGCCCGCCGGGCCCAGGGGAATCACCACGCTCGCCCCGTCGCAGAGCTTCTCCCAGTAGCCGGTGACCTCCTCGACCGTCTTGCCCCGCAGGGAGACGAAGAAGGAGTTCTCTCCCTGGTCGTAGGCCATTTTGGAGGGCACGTCGTACGCCATGACGTGAAAACCGTTCCCGGCGAGCACCTGGCCCCACATGACCTGGTCGGCCTCGGACTCCTCCTGGACGTTACCGGCGTCCTTGTAGGTGACGAGGACGAGGTGGCCGTCGAACACGGAATGGTAGAACTCCAGCGCCGCGCGGGCGTCACCCCGGAAGTTCAGGTGGGTCGTGGTCGTGACGGACATGATGAGCTCCTTGCGCGTTCGGGTGGACGTCTGACGCTCGACAACCCTCACAGCGGAAGCGGCCAGGATGTGTCCTCTTCTGCGGGCAGAATGAGAAACATGCCGGGGTGCTGTTGCCGTCGGCTCCCTTCCGAGACATTTCTGTCGCGGGCCTTGTGGGCGGCGCGGCTTGTCCGGCGCGGGCATACTCACGCTCGTGGATCGCAGGAAACAGCAGATAGCGTCCGGCGTGGTGGTGCTCCTGGTTGTGGCGCTGGTGGGCGGCGCGTCGTGGGCGTTCCTCAACAAACTGGGGGGCCGGCTCGCGGACAAGATCGGCACTTCCGTTGACCTTCGGGAGAGCTCGGTCCACAAGAGCGCGGTGGCCGATGCTGCGGAGAAGGTCGACAGGGTCCTTTTCCGGTTCGAGTACGACCACCTCTACCAGGCTGACAAGTACGTGCACTCCGCAGGCCAGCACCCCGACGTCAAGGTCCTCGCGGTCAGCGGCGAGACGCACTGGCAGACCGGCGTGAGCCTGGTGCTCCAGGTGGTCGGTCATGGTGTGGAGATCGGCGCGGACGGCTCAGTGATCAAAGAACGCGACGAGCAGATCTGCTTTCGTATCCAGCTCGGCCCGGAGGACGACACCCGCGACGACGACATCGCCTGCCCGACGGAAGCTGCGGTACCGGTCACCAAGGACCCGTCGCTCGACGGCGTCGATGACCGTCTGAAGCACGCCCTCCAGTCCGCCGGCTCGAACGAAGCCGCCGTCCGCGCGGCGATCGTCGGCCTGCAGCTTGACCCGGCGATTCGCCAGGACGTCGCCGCGCGGGACGGCACGGTTGGCGTCGCCTTGCGAGCCTCGCAGTACGACTGCATCCTGGCCCGCGTCACCTCGAAGGGAGCGGAGCTTTGGCGGCCCTCGCACACCCAGCTAGCCCCAGGCGAGATGAGCTGCACCGCCGAGGTCGCCTTGAGCAGCGCTTTCGGGAAGTACCCGCACTGACACAGAACCCAGACCGGTGACCTGGGCTGCGTGGCAAACTGACCGCGAATCGTAGCCGCGCACGGTGGACAAACACGATGGTGCGTGACCACGCGGGTCTGGCACCCTGCTGGACGTGCCCGAGACCGCCTCCCCGCCGCGCAGCCTGTCCGAGCTGCGGGCGCTCATTGCCGAGGGCGGGCCGGTCAAGTACCTGTTCTTCTGGGGGCACCACCCCCAGCCGGACAGCAGCATCGGACCGGAGTGCCTGAGCCAATGGTGGCCGGCCCCATTCATCGTGGACGGGATCCGGTACGCCACGGCTGAGCACTACATGATGGTCGGGAAGGCCCACCTGTTCGGCGATGAGGCGATCGCCGCGCAGATGTTGACGGTGCCGCACCCGGGCGCGGTCAAGGCCCTGGGTCGGCAGGTCCGGGACTTCGACCAGGCCATCTGGGACAGGCACTGCTTCGACCTGGTCGTCGCCGCCAACGTGGCGAAGTTCAGCCAGCACCCCGACCTCGGGCAGTATCTGTCGCGTACGAGCAACCGGGTACTGGTGGAAGCCAGCCCGGTGGATCGCGTCTGGGGCATCGGCCTCGCCGCCACGGACCCACGCGCGCACGATCCCGCCCAATGGCGAGGCCGCAACCTCCTCGGGTTCGCGCTGATGCACGCCCGCGCACAGCTCACCAACGGATGAACCTCAAGATCCGCACATATCAGGCACTGCTCGGTGCCGAACCGTACCGCGTCATCCGCCCAGCTACCTCGGTGACCGGCGCAGTGCTGAGCGACAACAACCCCTGGTTCGTTCTGGAGCTCAACGCCGACGCCGCGTTCACCATCACGGGCCTGTGGATGCTGGCAGCCCGATCACGCCACACGCTCATCCATCTACCGCTACGGAACAACACGCCTGCGGAGCCATCTCTCCCCACCGTCACCGGTGAGCTCGACCTCGTACTGAGCCACCACAACCTGCAATTCGCTCCGCATCAGTGGAAGCGTCTACGCCACCGACTGGGAGTCGGGGCACCGCACACCATCTCCTGGAATCCGAACGACGTCCCCACGTGGGACGAGGTGCACGAGATAAACCGCCAAGCCCATCAGCGTTCCTCCCGCAGCGACAGGTTCCACCAACGCCTCCACAGCCACACCCTGTTCCTGGCCGGCAACGCGGTCGCGTACAGGCGCACGGCCCGATACCTCCTCGACATGGCCCTCTGGCGCCCCGACCTCCGCCAGCCCGGCACCTACCACTCTTCGACACTGCACCCCGCGGACGGGCACTTCGCCACCACCTGCCAAGGCCTCTACCTCATCAGGCGGCGGTAGCGGCCGCCCGATTCCGATCACATTCGTTCGGGAGTCCGGATGCCGAGCAGATACAGCCCTTGCCGGAGCACCCGCGCGGTCAGATCGCAGAGCACCAGCCGGCTTTCCCGGACCGGCCCGTCGGCCCGCAGCACCGGGCACCGCTCGTAGAACGCGCTGAACGCAGCGGCCAGCCGGTACAGGTACCCGGCCAGGTGGTGGAACTCCAGGTTCTCCGCCACCTCGCCGACCACCCTGCCGAAGCCGACCAGCTCGAAGGCGAGCGCCCGCTCGGTCGGCTCGGCCAGCGAAATCCCCGCCTCCGGCCGCGCCGCCACGCCAGCCCGCCGGAAGATCGACCGGATCCGGGAGTACGCGTACTGCAGGTAGGGCGAGGTGTTGCCGTCCAGCGAGAGCATTCGTTCCCAGTCGAGCACGTAGTCCTTGTGCCGGTCGCTGGACAGGTCGGCGTACTTGATCGCGCCGATGCCGACCGCCCGACCCACCTCGGCCGCCTCCGCCTCGCCCAGGTCCGGGTTCCGCTCCCGGGCCAGCGCGGTGGCCCGGACGATCGCCTCCTCCAGCAGCCCGACCAGCTTCACCGACCCGCCAGCCCGGCTACGCAGCATCCGCCCGTCCGGCCCGAGGATCGACCCGAACCCGACGTGCTCGGCCCGGGCCGGCGGGGCCAGCCAGCCGGCCTGCGCGGCGGCGGCGTACACCATCTCGAAGTGCCGCCGCTGCGGCAGCCCGACCACGTAGAGCAGCCGGGTCGCGCCCAGCCTGCCGGTCCGGTGCCGGATCGCCGCCAGGTCGGTCGCCGAGTAGCCGTACCCGCCGTCGGACTTGCGCACGATCAGCGGCAGCAGCTCGCCGTCCCGGCCGACCGAGCCGGGCGGAAAGACGCAGGCCGCGCCGTCGCTCTCCCGCAGCAGACCGAGCCGGTCCAACTCCTCGACGACCGGACCGAGCAGGTCGTTGTAGCTGCTCTCGCCGTGGAAGTCCCGCTCGGTGAGGGTGACGTCGAGCAGGTCGTACACCGTCAGGAAGTACCGCTCGGACTGCTCCACCAGAAGCCGCCACAACCGAAGCGTCACCGCATCGCCGCCCTGCAAGGCCACCACCCGCAGCCGAGACCGCTCGCGGAACGCCTCGTCGGCGTCGAACTTGACCCGGGCCGCCTTGTAGAACGAGTCCAGGTCGCCCATGGAGACTTCCTGTGTGGCTTCGGCCTCGCCCAGGTCGACCAGGTGCTCGATCAGCATGCCGAACGGCGTGCCCCAGTCGCCGAGGTGGTTGGCCCGCAGCACCTGGTGCCCCAGCCACTCCAGTAGCCGGGCCGCCGCGTCGCCGATCACCGTCGAGCGCAGGTGCCCGACGTGCATTTCCTTTGCCACGTTCGGTGCCGAGTAGTCGACCACCACAGTCTCCGACTCGGCGACCACCGGCACCCCGAGCTGCGGGTCGGTGGCCAGCGCGGAGACCAGCCCGGCCAAGGTCTTGTCGGCGATGGTCAGGTTGAGGAAGCCCGGCCCGGAGACCTCCGCCGCGCTGCACAGGTCGGTCAGGTCCGCGCGGGCCAGCACGTCGGCGGCGATGGCGCGCGGCGGCCGGCCGAGCCGCCGGGCCAGTGCCAGCGCCGCGTCGGACTGGAAGTCCGCGTGCTGGGAGCGCCGCACGACCGGGTCCACCGACGCGCCGGCCACCGCTGCGAACGCCGGTGCCAGCCGGTCGGTCAGCAGTTTCTCCAGATCCATGGGTACGCCGATCTCGCTCGGATCCGCCACGCGGATCACCGGATGAGGATGCGGGCGGACCGAGGACGATCGAGGGTGACCGGCGGCTCGATCCGCCGGTCGCAGGAGAAGAAGACTCAGCGCAGGCGGTCGCGGGACCGCCGGCGTCGCAGCGCGCCGAACAGGACGTCGGAGGACGCCGTCGGGAACGCGTGCGAGCTGATCATGCCAGCAGCCTAATCGGCCGGACCGGGGGCTGCGCAACGCCATTGTCCAGGCCCACCAGTGCCCGTCTCACGTCGTGAGCGTGGCTCGCCACGCGGTGACCAGCTCCACCACGTCGGGATGTCGGTCTCCGGGTGTCGGTCGGGTGGCGTGGGTCGCGAGCCGACCTTGGGCCGGAGAGCCTCGCCAGCCGTGTGGGGAGTCGAGCAGGTGCTGGATGGTGCGGCCAAGGGCGTACACCGTGGTCCGCTGGTCGATGACGGCACCACGGACGAACTCTTCCGGTGCCATGTAGCGGCGGGATCCGGGGAGGCGGTCGGCGTCGAGGACGAAGGGGCCGGGCCGGTACTCGTCCAGGTCGATCAGCCGCATCTGCCGACTGTCGAAGTCGTAGAGGAAACAGCCGTCGTACAGGTCGACCGCGACGTGGCCGGCCGCCGTGATGGCCACGTGCGCGTCGAGGATCGTGGTGACAGCCGCCTCGACGTCCGGGAGGGGCAACTGCCGGAACCGGGCCAGTGCGGTCCGGTCCGAGCCGTGGATGGTGGCGTGGTTGAGAACTGTGCCGTCGTGCCATGGGTAGACCAGCACTGGCCCGTCCGGGCCATCGAGAACCTGCTCGGGGCGAATGATCGCTGGGTGCTGGACCGCGGTGTGAAACTGCGTGGCCCGGATCAGCGACAGGCGGGCCTGCACGGTGATGGCCTTCTTGACGAACCAGCGGCGCCCGGCATCCTCGACGCCGTACGACAGGCATCCCGAGTCCTGGGTGCCGAAGACCGTGAACGCGGAGTCGAGCGCCAGGTCGGACATGCAGGCGAAGGTACGCCCTCACGTGGCCGGTGGCTTCGTCGATCGTCACGAACCCGCCCGACGCCGTTGGCGAGGGCCGTCGAGTCGAAGAATGGTCGCAGCGATTGCGGCGTGCACTTCGGCTTCCCGTCCGGCGTCACCACACTGGCCGCCTTCAACGCCTTGCGCCAGTGGCAGACGTACGTCGAGACCTTGCCCTTACCCCGCTCCCGCGGACTGGGCGAAGGAACTTAGGGCTGTGGCACCTGGCACGCTGCTTGGGGATTGGCGGCTTCTGATGTTGGTTGCGGCCAACTCTCCAAAGCTACGGTGTGCTCATGCCGCCGCAGCCACACCGCCCTGCGCTCCTCGTCATCGACATGCAGGACGACATGCTGTCGATCATGCACTTCCCTGACCGCACCATCGCAACCATCGCGAACCTTAGCTCCAGGGCGCGCGCCTCGGGCGTTCCTGTTGTCACCATCCAACAGCACCAATGCGGTGGCGTCCTGCCCGAACTGACGCCACAGAAAGGTGAGCCGGTAGTTACGAAGACGACTGCGGACGCCTTCCTGGACACCGAACTCGATGCGACGCTGCGGCGTGTCGGCGTGACCGAGGTTCTGGTCACGGGCTTCGCCACGGAGAACTGTGTGGAGACGACCGCGCGCCAGGCCCTCAGCCACGGCTACGACCTGGTAATTGTGGCGGACGGGCACACGACATCCATTCGCCCCGAACCGACAGACTTCGTTCCGCCAAACCAGTCGATCGCCCACCACAACGAGATTTACCGGCACATCGACTTCCCCGATCGCAGCGTTCGGGTTCTGTCAGCGATGGAGGTCGACTTCGCGGCGCCGGAACCGGTCTCGCGAGATTAGACAGGCTCCCGGCTCACGTTAGGGACCGGACAAGCAGGGCCTGGGTCTACGCGCGGGCCGGCCGCGGTGTGTCCTGGGCGAGGGATTCGGCGAGGAGCCGCCAGATATCAGCGGCAAGTGCCATGTTGCCGTTGTCCTGGGCCTGTTCGGCGAGGCCGCGCAGGCCGGCCACCGCTTCGTCGCGTGCGCCGTCCAGTAGGAGGAGCCGGTTGCGCAGTACGTCGAGTTCAATGCGGTCCTGGTAGGGCAGGAGCGGGTCGAGGCGGTCGAGCTGGTCGAGCAGCACGCGGGCCTCGGCGGGGTGTCCGGTGTGCATGGCGAGGTGCGCGCGCAGGAACAGCAGCTCTTGTTCGATGGCGGGTGTTCCGGTCAAGGGGAGGCAGGCCTGGACTTCCTCGACGCGGCGGTGGGCGGCTTCGGTGTCCGGCGGGGTGGTCTGGAGGCTGAGCCTGGCCGCGCTGATCCGCAGGCGCGTCCACAGGGTGGGGTTGTCGCGTCCGTCGAACCCTCGCACGGCCTCGCCGAGGAGCTCGGCCGCGGCGGCGGGCTCGCCCTGGCGGAGCCGGATGTTGGCCGCGGTCCAGAGTGCCTCGGCCCACAGCGTGTCTGACCGGCCCTCGACGAGGCTGAGTAGTTCGTCGGTGTGCCGGTTGACCTCGGGCAGCCGGTCTGCCTCGGCCAGCGCTGACACCACGGCCAGCAGGACGTTCGCCATGACATAGGGGGCCAGCGCGTTGTCCTTGGCCAGCTGGTGGGCCGTCAGCGCGGTGTCGACGGCGGCCGGGACCTCGCCGGTGGACCGCAGCCAGCGGGCCAACTCGGCCAGTGCCCTGGCCTGCAGCTCGGGCAGTCCGAGTTGGTCGCTGAGGGCGGTCAGCTCGTCGAGGTAGACCCGCTGCTCGGCGTACTCCTTGCGTTGCCGCCGCCACTCGGCGACCTGCCACAACGCCTGCCAGCGCAGCAGGGAGTCCTCGCCCCCGGCGGTGGCCAGCGCGCCGGACAGCAGCTCGCCCGTCTCGTCCGCGCCGAGGCCGGTGGCGATGGTGAGGCTTCGCGCCAGTGATGAGGCGGTGGACGCCACCAGCTCCTCGGTGCTGACGCCGAGCTGGCTGGCCAGGTGCGCCAGCGCGCGTTCGGTGGGCTGGCGGGCCCCGGACTCCAGCCGGGACAGGTAGCCGGTCGACATGCCGTCACCGGCGAGCGCGCCCTGGGTCAGGCCCCGCTCGATCCGCAGTTGCCTGAGCCGACGGCCGAAGGCTGGTTGCTCCACCACACCCCGAGCCTAGCCAGCTTGCCTCAAGTCTGGCAACTCGCCCCACCCCTAGACGTCACGTTGGCAAATCGCCTTGGCAAACTATTGCCAGGGGACTGGCAAGTGTCGTAGCGTTTCCGTCGTTCGAAACCACGAGTCACGGGAGAACACGATGCAGAAGCTCATCGGCATGACGAACGACATGCAGTGGACCGACAAGACCAGGAGCATCGCTCGGCGTACCGGCCGCGCGATCACCGTCGCTGCGGGAGCGGCCGGCGCTCTCCTGCTGTGGGCCGTCAACGACCCCTGGGCCGGCATCGACCTCGCCGTCCGCCAGGGTGACGCCACCCAGCACATCGGGCCGGCCGCAGTGGTGGTGGCCGCGCTGATCGCCGGCCTGGCTGCCTGGGGCCTGCTCGCGCTGCTGGAGCGTACCGTCGGCCGCGCCCCCGCCCGGACGTTCCGGATCATCGCCCTGATCGTGCTGGTGCTCTCGCTGGCCGGCCCGCTGGGCAGCGGCATCGGCACCAGCAGCCGGCTGGTCCTGCTCGGCATGCACCTGACCGTCGGCGCGGCGCTCATCATCGGGCTGCCAGGCCGGCAGACCTGCCGATAAGGATGGACAACGTTCCGATCGGATACGTGTAGTCCGTCGCGCTCCCTGGCGTTCTGCACCACCAGTGTGGGCGGGCCACGGCCCGCCCACACCAACGGACTTCCCGTAACTGGGTGAAGGCGTTGCCCGGCGCCGGCCGGCGGTCAGCCGGCCAGGATGATGTTGTGGAGGTTGGCGATGCCGGAAGCGGCGTTGGCCAATATGTGGGCGGCGCGGCGGTAGTCGCGCAGGATCTTGAAGCACTTCATCCTGGCCAGGGCGTGTTCGACTACGGCGCGGATGGTGCGGTGGTGGGTGTTCAGCTCTTCTTTCCAGGCTGGCAGGACCGCCGTCGGCGGGCTTGCGGTACGGGATGATCACCTCGGAGCTGCCGCGGTAACCGCCGTCGGCCATGACGGGCCGCCCGTCGAGTTTTTCCTCGATGCCGCTGGTGCGGTAGACGATGGTGTTGTTGCGGCTGCCGGACGGCGGGTCGCCGACGGCGATGACCAGGCGAGCCACCCGCGACGCGCTCAAGCGGCTCGGCAGCGCGCTGGATCGGTGAGGTGGCTACTGCTGTACCGGCCCCGGTCGCGGCAAAAGCGACCCCGGTCGGGGTCGCTGACCTGCGGTGGAGTGGGCCGCCAGGGACTCGAACCCTGAACCCCTCCGGCGTGCTCCTGATCAACTCCAATCGGGCGGATCGGCAGCCTGACCTCGCCGAGCTCTTCCGCTGCCTTACAGCGGTTGACAGCCCTTATCGGCGTCACCTGTGCCCGCCTTGTGCCCGACGATCTTGCCGCGGATGTCAGCGCCTGCGGTGCCGTCTTCGCACCAGTGTCAGGGCATCAGGCCAAGCTGCGCCATGATGCCCGCCAAGTCGGGGTGGAAGCTGAGCTCGACGAACCGCCCATCCTTCACCCGAGCGAAGTACGCCCCCCGCCCAACCACCGTCTTGCCGGTGGGCGGCACCTGCGTCGAACCCACCGCCATGGGACCGGTGTGGGTTCCGGTGAACTCCACCTCGGCGGCGACCGCACCATCATCATCGTCCACGAGGCGGCTGGTACGGCGAATCCGCATGTCCGGCAACGCGGTCAGCCATGCCTGCACGTATTCACGCGCGCCCTCCTTGGTAGTGATTGGCGCGCCGATCGCGGTGTCGCGAAGCACGAAACCATCGGCAAGCAGGTCAACGAAGGCATCGAGACGGTGGGTGTCCCACGCCGCGAGCCGGGCATCATCCAACCTTTTGAGGGCTTCCCTGTCGATCACGCACCTCCAGCTGAACCGCACGCCCTCGGTACATCCTGCCCGGGCACTGCCGACCAGCCGTCGCATATCGCTTAGTCCGCACCGATCAAGGCGGTGGCGTCGGCCGACTACGAGGCCCATGATCGCCCGCCCGCCCGCCCGCGATCGCCGGCTGCTCGACGGGACTGTCGGCGGGGAGCTCTCTCTGGGGCGACCGTTCCTAGCGGGCACGCCAGGCGGGTTATGGCTGGCACAGGTGTGGAGCCCCCGGCCCGGATCGAACCGGCGACATCTCGCTTACAAGTTCTGTGCGCTTGGCCTGGCGGTGTCCGTCTGCATCCGCGACCTCAGGCGGCTGTCCATGTCCAGTAGCCGGCGCTCGTCTCCATCTCGGCTGGTTGCTGTCAGCGTTGCTGTCGAAGCCACCCGTGGTACGCGTGACACCGTTCTTCGGCGGACAGTTAACGACGCGCTGCCCCGTCCTCGAGGCGAACCTTGCCCGCCGCTTGGTCGCCGCCATACTGCCGGCCGCAACCCGGTCGTCCCTAGAGACGATCTCGGCCTTGATGACGCCGCGCGGAACGTCGCAGTGGGTACCACTTCCCGGCTCGCCATTCGCCTGATAGGTCCCGTAAGTCTCCGTAGGCTTACTCAGAGACGAGTCGCGACGGGCCGTGGAAGGGGATTGTGTCATGGCCGACGACCAGGTCATCCGCAACGTGAAGGGCATGGACGACCTCGACTTCAAGGGGTGGAACCCGGCGGACTGGGACGGAGTGTTCGCCCACCACCACACCGATGACGTGCTCGTGGACATGAAGGGGCAACCGCAGACTCACGGCATCCAGGAGCACATCGACGCCATGAAGGCGTTCGCCCAGAAGACCGGCGGCAAGCCGGTCCAGATCAAGTCGCACCCCATCGGCTTCGGGTCGGGAGAGTGGACCTGCGTGGTGGGCGAACTGGAAGACGGCAGCCGAATGGTGACGGTAGCGAAATGGCGCGACGGCGCCATCGCTGAGGAGTACATCTGGATGTAGCCGCCGCCTCCGGCTGCACCCAGACGTTTAAGCGGAACTTAGACGGACCCTCCTGCGACCTGCGCTGGCCTGCTGGGCATGCTGTTCCGGACCGGCCTTGGGCTCACGTCATTGGTGGCTGGTTGCCGACGTTTCACGCTGCCTTGTGCCCCCTGTGTGCACCAAGCTCAAGGAGCGGTACTTCCTCCATCGGCGGAAACCAGCCGAGGCCAGCCCTCCGCCGATGACGCCCAGCACCATCGCGTTGAAGGGCCCCGGCTGCTCGACGTATCTCAAGGCGACCAGGAGTCCGGTCCCTGCCGTCATCACGCCCGCAGCAAGCAAGGCGGTGCAGAGAAGGGGACGAGGGCTCATCGCATCAGTAGAGCAACTGCCTCACTTCAGCGCCCGGCTGCGGATGGGACTCGAACCCCTAACCCCTGCCTTGCAAAGATCGAGACTGCTGCCGACCAACGTCTGTGAGTGCCGGTGACCTGCTCGCCGTGTCGCCTCCCGTCGGCCTCGGGCTGTCTATGCCGGTGGGCTTGGCTGTACGGACGGCTGTACTGCGATCCTCGGTAATACAGGGGACCGCCTCGGCTCGCCCGTGACCATCCGCCGGGTCAGCTGGCGCCGGATCACTCTGCTCCCCCCGCGGCACTATCGGCGAGCTAGCTGCCTGCCGCGTTGTGCTTGGCAACCAGGCTCTGGAGTTCGTCCAGCGAATCGATGCGGAACAGGCTCTGCTCAGACACGGCTGGCATGTCGAGGATGTGACCCCACGGAGAGCGCCGAATCAGGCACGTCTTCATACCGGCCTCCTTGGCCGGGCGTGCATCGTTGTCGGGCCGATCGCCGACGTACAGAATCGAAGACGCATCGCCACCACCTTCGCGAATGACCCGCTCGAAAAAGGCCGGTGACGGCTTCGCCACGTCCCAACCGTGCGACGCGCCGATCACGTCCACGGAGAGGTCGAGAGCGTGGAGGATCGTTTCAGCATGAGCTGGCTGGTTGCCGGCCAAGCCCACGAACAGGCCCTGATCGCGGCGAAAGCGACCCCGGTCGGGGCCGCTGACCTGCGGTGGAGTGGGCCGCCAGGGACTCGAACCCTGAACCTATGGATTAAAAGTCCACAGCTCTGCCATTGAGCTAGCGGCCCGCGCGCTCAGGTTACCCGACGGTGAGCGCCAACGACTCTTGGCTTCCGGCCGGCCGTCGATGCCTACGGCTGGCCGATGCTTGCCGCACCTGATCATCACCAGATCGGTGACCCGGCGGTGTCCGACGCGCTGGATGGCCCTTTGTCGGGGATGTGGAGTGGATCAAGCCGCGCCGGGCCGCGCCGCGCCGGGCCGCGCCGCGCCGGGCCGCGCCGGGCCGGGCCGCGCCGCGCCGGGCCGGGCCGCGCCGCGCCGGGCCGCGCCGCGCCGCGCCGGGCCGCGCCGGGCCGCGCCGCGCCGGGGTGGGTGGTTGGCGGGCGGCTGGGTGGGTACGGGGTCGGACATGCGGATCGTGGTGGTGGGGGCGAGCGGCAACGTCGGTACTGCGCTGCTGCGCCGGCTGGGCAAGGAGCAGGGCGTGGAGTTGGTCGGGGTGGCCCGGCGGCTGCCCGTGCCGGGGGCTGGCGAGCCGTACGAGCAGGTGGAGTGGCACTCCTGCGACATCGGCGCGCCGAGCGCAGCCGGAAAACTCGCCGAGGTGTGCGCCGGTGCGGACGCTGTGGTGCACCTGGCCTGGCAGATCCAGCCCAGCCACGACCCGCGGGTGCTGCGCCGGACCAACGTCGACGGCAGCCGGGCGGTGTTCGACGCGCTGGTCCGGGCCGGCGTGCCGGCGCTGGTGTACGCCTCATCGGTCGGCGCCTACGCGCCCGGCCCGAAGGACCACCCGGTCAGCGAGCGTTGGCCGGCCACCGGGGTGCCCGGCTCGTCGTACAGCGAGCACAAGGCGGAGGTGGAGGCGCTGCTGGACGGGATCGAGCAGGACCATCCGACGCTCCGGGTGGTGCGGCTGCGACCCGGGCTGATCTTTCAGCGGGACGCCGGCGTGGAGATCACCCGCTACTTCCTCGGCCCGCTGGCACCGGTGCGGCTGCTGCGCTTCGGCCGGATCCCGCTGGTGCCCACCAACCGCCGGCTGCGGATGCAGGCGGTGCACGCCGACGACGTGGCTGATGCGTACACCCGGGCGGTGTTGGGTGACGCGCGCGGCGCCTTCAACGTCGCCGCGGACCCGGTGCTGACTCCGGAGTTGGTGGCTCGGCACTTCCACGGCTGGACGGTGCCGGTCGCCGCGCCGGTGCTGCGAGCGGCGGCGGCGCTGACCTGGCGGGCGCGGCTGCAGCCGGTCGACGTGGGCTGGGTGGAGCTGGGCCTGAACGCGCCGCTGATGTCCAGCGAGCGGGCGGAGGCCGAGCTGGGCTGGCAGCCCAAGATCGACGCGCTGACCGCGCTCAAGGAACTGTTCGCCGGGATGGCCGACGGCGGCCACACCGGCAGCCCGCCGATGTCCGGTGCGTCGGACCTCCCCGGCCGCCCGGCCGGCCTGCTCCGCGCCCGGACGGCCGGACAGGGCAACCCCTACTGAGGTACGCCCAGGGTCAGCTCAGTTTGGAGCCACTGACGGTGGGGTTGCGGGCGCCGAGGAAGAAGATGCCGGGGAAGCCGCGGGTCTCGAACTTGCCGCTCGGGTTGCGGCGCAGGGTGGACTTCTCGATCGCCATGGTGCCGGTGCGGTTGTTGCTGACGAAGAAGATCGCGCCGCCACCCTCGTTGGCCTTGTTGTTCTCGATGATGGTGCCGGCGATCCGCACGGTGAACTCGTTGCCGTCGCAGTAGATCGCGCCGCCGCTGCCGCCGCCGGGCGTACCGGACTTGGCCGGGTTGGCGCCGCTGCCGATCGCCTCGTTGTGGCTGAGCACGCTGTTCAGCACCACCCAGGAGACACCGATGCTGCTCAGCGCGCCGCCGTTGGAGCAGGAGCCGCCCTGGCCGGCGGCACCGCCGAAGGTGCTGCCCACCACGTACACCGGCTTGTTCTCGTACTGGCTGAGCACCCGGACGGCCGCGCCACCCAGGTCCGGGCCGGTACGGTCGCAGCGGTTGCGGACGAAGCGCGAGTTGACCACCTTGAACCGCCCGCCGCGTACGAAGATCGCCCCACCGCCGCCGCCCTCGACCTTGTCCCCGGTGGAGTTGCCGTCGGCGAAGGTCAGGTTCTGCACGGTGAGCTGCGGGTGGTCCTGGTTCTGGCAGTGCGAGGTGGTCCAGCCCTGGGCGCTGTCGCAGGTGTTCATGTAGAGGATGCGGCGCTTCCCCTGCCCGCTGAGCGTGACCTTGCCGCCGCCGTCCAGCACCACCTTCGGCCCGTTGGCGTTGCGGACCTTCGCGGTGGCGGCCATCTTGATCGTCACCGGGGCCGGTCCACAGTCGAAGGTGATGACGCCGCCGGCGGCGACGGCCTTCACCACCGCCGCGGAGGTGCAGCTCGCCGGGGTGCCGGTGCCGATGGTCCGGGTCGGCTTCGAGGTGTCGACCGCCCGCCCCTCGGCCGGCACGGTGGCGTTGCCGTTCGGGTTGCCGGCCGCGAGCGCCTTGGTGGCCGGCTTCGGGCTCGCGCTGGCCCCGGGGCCGCCGAGGCCGTCCCGGCCCGCCGGCGCGACGCCCTGCTCACCGGTCGACAGCGCCGCCGGCTGGGCCGACGAGCCGGGCGGCGAGACCGGTGCCGGGTCGTTGGGTGCGCAGGCGGGCAGGGTCGCGGTGGCGACACCGAGGACGAGCAGGGCGGCAAGCGACGTCATGCGCACCCCGTGATGCTAGGAGCCGGGACGGCGTCCGGCGAATTCGCCATGCTGGCTTAACCAGCTGCTAAAAGTCGGCGAAGAGGTACGGCACCCGGCGGGGGAAGATGCCGCGCAGCTCCGCGGCGGCGTCCACCGGCACCTCGCCCAGCCCGCGCAACGGCAGCTCGGCGGGATCCAGCACCCCGTACGCCAGGGCGGAGAGGCCGGCGGCGGTCAGCGTGGCGGTCGGCGCCGAGCCGCCCGCGCCACCGACCAGCTCCAGCGACCCGGTCGTGCCGTCCAGCAGGTGGCTGCCGGCCAGCCACCGGTCACCGGTCAGCTCGATGCGGACCCGGCCCGGCCCGGCGGGCAGCCCGCTCAGCGCGTCCAGCGACAGGAGCCGGGCCATCGGGGCGGACGAGCCCGGTCGGGCCGCCCGCGCCTCGACGTGCACGGCCAGGTCGGTCAGCCACAGCTCCGGCAGCTCGTCGGGCGGGACCTGAACGGAGATCCGCTCGACCTGGTCGACGTGCCGAGCGAAGAACTGCAGCAGCAGGGCACGGGCGAGCGGGTCGGCGTACAGCAGCTCGTTGCCGATCAGCGCGCCGCCGTGGTCGTCGATCCGGTACGTGACCGCGCCGGTGACCTCGCCGTCCACCCGGGCGGTGAGCAGCCAGTACTCGTCCCGGTCGCGCAACCCGACGGCCCGGTAGTCGGGGAAGACCGAGAAGCCGTGGCGTTGGTGGAGGCAGAGCTCGGTGAACGCGTGCCACGCGGGGTAACCGGCGCGGATCCGCTCCCAGGTCACCTCGCCGGGCAGTTCGGCGCGGACCAGTGGCCCCAGGTCGGCGGGATTGAAGGTGACCGTGCGCGGCTTGGGCAGCCCGACGTAGCCGAACCGGGCGTAGAAGCTGGGCCGGAACGGGTAGAGCGCGCTGAGCGGGTGCCCCTCGTCGCGCATCTCGTCCAGGAGTTGGTGCAGCAGCGTCCGGACGTGTCCCTGCCGGCGGGCCAGCGGATGGGTGGCCACGCCGGCCACGCCGGCCATCGGCAGCACCACTCCGCGCAGGTTCTGCCGCATCGGGATGGCCGAGGCGGCGGCCAGCGTGCTGCCGCCCTCCTCGACGATCAGCGTCCGGTTGCCCGACTGATAGGGCAGGTAGTCGCGGAACTCCTCGGTGCGGGCCGCACCGAGCGGCGATGACTCGAAGGCGTACGCGGCCAGCGGGAAGCTGGTGGTCAGGCGTTCATCGGCGGTCACCCGGCGCATGGTCATCAGCCCATCCCAACCGGCGCCACCACTGGCCGCAACCGGATTGCGCGAACCCGTCAACGGGCCATGACGTCGGAGACGACGACGGTGACGTTGTCCGGCGCACCAGCGTGGTGGGCGAGCTTCACCAACTGCTCGCCGCACTGCTGGCGGTCGGCGTACATGCCCAACGTCGCCGCGATGGCCTCGTCCTCGACGTAGTCGGAAAGGCCGTCGCTGCACAGCAGCAGCCGGTCGCCGGGCACGACGGTGAGCACGCCGACCGCCGGTGGGGTGTCGGCGCCCTGCACGGCCCGGGTCACCAGGGACCGCTGCGGGTGGTGCCGGGCCTGCTCGGGAGAGAGCGTGCCCTGGTCGACGAGCGCCTGGACGAACGTGTCATCCCTGGTGAGCTGGGTGAGCTTCCCGTCGCGCAGCAGGTAGCAGCGGGAGTCGCCGACCTGGGCCAGCACCAGCGTCTCCGCGGCCAGCAGCGCCGCGGTGAGCGTGGTGCCCATCCCCTCGCGGGCCGGGTCGACGGCGATGGCGGCGTGGATGCGCTGGTTGGCGGTGCTGACCACGGCGCGTAGGGCGTCGGCGGCCGCGTCGGGTTCGGTCGGCGGGGCCAACTCGTCCAGGATCCGGATCACGATCTCGCTCGCCACCTCACCCGCGGGTAGCCCGCCCATGCCGTCGGCGACGGCGATCAGGCGGTCACCGGCGAGGGCGGAGTCCTCGTTGTTGGTCCGGATCAGTCCGATGTCGTTGAGGATGACCGAGCGGAGGATGAGCGTCATGGGGTCAAGCTTGCCAAGAACACCCCACCGCCGTCTCTACGCACTACTACGTAGGGTTGAGAAATGATGCCGGTGTCCATGGTCGGACGCGCCGGCGAGCTTGCCGAGCTCGACCGGGCCTGGTCCGCCGTGGCGACCGTCGGCCGGCCGTCGGCGGCCGTCGCGGTGATCACCGGCGCAGCGGGGGTGGGTAAGAGTCTGCTGGTCACTGCCGCTGTGGACGCCTTCACGCCGCGTCCCGCGGTGGTTCTCTCCGGCGCCGCCCGGGTGCACGGTCCCGCCCCGTACGACTGGCTGGCCGCTGTGCTGACCGGTCGGGACACCAGCCGGCTCGCCCTGCCGCCGGACGCGCTGGCCTGGTTGGCCCAGCAGCCCACCGCGCCCCGCGAGCGGTACGCGCCGGGCACCCTGCTCCGCCTCGCCGTGCGGACCGTCCAGTTGCTGATCGGTGCCGGCCCGGCCGTGCTGGTGGTGGATGACCTGCACGCGCTCGACCCGGCCAGCGTCAACCTGATCGGCGAGCTGGCCACCGTTGCCAACCTGCCAGCCCTGCTGGTGGTGGCCAGTAGGCCGCCGGCCGACGCGGTGGCACCGGAGCTCACGAGCCGCGCGCTGGCCCGGCTCTGCGGGGTCCGCGGCGCCGTCCGCCAGCACCTCGGCCCGCTGCGCCCGGCCGAGGTCGCCGAGGTGCTGACCCAGGTGTACGCCGGCAGCAACCCGTCCGGTCGGCTGGTCACCTCGGTCTGGCGGTGTACCGGCGGCAACCCGTACGCCCTGACTGAGTTGTTGGCCGCGCACGGCGGGGAAGGGCCGGAAGCGTTGTTCCGGCGGTTGCCCGGACCGCGTTCACCGGCGGCACCGGTCGCTCCGGTGTCGGAGGTCGTCCCACCGGTCGACCCGGAGCTGACCGGTCGGGAGGTCGAGGTGCTCGGCTGCCTGGTCGCCGGGATGTCCAACAAGCAGATCGCGAAGGCGCTCGGCATCTCGGTGCGGACGGTGACCGTGCACGTGTCCAACCTGCTGCGCAAGACCGGCTCGGCGTCGCGGACCGAGGTGGCGCTCTGGGCGGTCCGGCACCGGCTGCCGGGGCCGGCCCCGGTGGACCGCTGAGTCACCCTCGGCCGGGCCATGGCGGCCCCGGGGGACGCGGGTCAGCGGCGTGGGTAGCGCAGTAGCAGGCTGGCGGCGACCTCCTCGTCGCCCACCGCCGTGTAGCTGTGCGGCACGTCGGAGACCCAACGAAGGTGACCGCCGGCCGGGGCGGTCAGCGGCGCGTCGGCTGGGCCGGCGCGCAGCACTCCGGCGAAGACGGTGATGTGCTCGGTGACCCCGGGGTGGTGGGCGGGGGAGAGCTGCCCCGGCCCGGGCGCAACCCTCATCCGGTACAGCTCGTAGGTCGCGTCGGCCTCGGTGAACACCTCCAGCAGGGTGGCGCTGACGGCGCTGCCGTGCATGGTGGGCGCGGCGGTCGGCTCGGCCAGTACGGCGGTCAGCGGTACGCCGAGCTGCGCGGTGACCGCCCAGAGCGTCTCCAGGGTCGGGTTGCGGGTGCCGTGCTCCAAGCCGGAGAGCGTGGCCTTACCGATGCCGGCGAGCCGGGCCAGTGTGGACAGCGATATCCCCCGCTCCTCGCGCAGGGCGCGGACCCGGCGGCCCACGACGGCGGGATCCACGTCGAGGCCGGGACGGCGGGTTGGTGGTGGGTGCGGCATCCGGCTATCGTGCTACACGCTGTCGTTCCGTAAACGGAACAGTCGGGGGGATCGGATGGCTGGACGGGTGCAACCGGTGCTGGCCGGCGCGGTGACCGCGCTGGTCGGCTTCGCCAGCTCGTTCACCGTCGTGCTGGCCGGGCTCCGGGCGGCCGGCGCGTCCGACGCGCAGGCCGCCTCCGGGCTGCTGGCGCTCTGCGTGGCGTGCGGCCTCGCCGCCGCCTGGCTGGGCTGGCGGCACCGGGTGCCGATGAGCGTGGCCTGGTCCACGCCGGGCGCGGCGCTGCTGGTGGCGACGGGGCCGCCGCCGGGCGGGTGGCCGGTCGCGGTAGGCGCGTTTCTCGTCTCCGGGCTGCTGATCGTGGCGGCTGGGTTGTTCCCGCCGCTCGGCCGGGCGGTGGCCGCCATCCCGAAGCCGGTGGCCGGCGCGATGCTCGCCGGAGTGCTGCTACCGCTGTGCACCGCGCCGGTCCGCGCGCTGGTCGAACTGCCCACGGTGGCCGGCCCGGTGGTGGTCGGCTGGCTGCTGCTGCACCGGTTCGCCCGCCGCTGGGCGGTGCCCGGCGCGCTGCTGGTGGCGGTGGCGGCGATCGCGCTGACCGCACCGCCGGCCGGTCTGACCGGTGCCGCGCTGACCCCGTCGGTCACCCTGACCGCGCCGGCCTGGAACGCGTCCGCGCTGGTCGGGCTCGCCCTTCCGCTGTTCCTGGTCACCATGGCCGCGCAGAACGTACCCGGGATGGCGGTGCTGGCCGGCTACGGCTACCGCCCGCCCTTCGGTGCCGCGCTGCGGGCCACCGGCCTGGCCAGCCTGCTGGCCGCACCGGCCGGCGGGCATGCCGTGAACCTCGCGGCGATCACCGCCGCGCTGGCCGCCGGCCCCGACGCCCACCCGGACCCGGAGCGCCGGTGGGTCGCCTCGGTCACCGCCGGCGTCGGCCTGGCCCTGCTCGGGCTGGGTGCTGGCGTGGCCACCGCGCTGGTCGCGGTCGCCCCGCCGATCCTCATCGAGGCGGTCGCCGGGCTGGCGCTACTGGGGGCGCTCGCCACCGCGCTCGCCTCGGCGGTGGCCGATCCAGGCGCCCGGGAGGCCGCCGTGGTCACCTTCGTGGTGACCACCTCGGGGGTGACGCTGATCGGTGTGGGCGGCGCGTTCTGGGGGCTGGTGGCCGGCTGCCTGATGCTGCTGCTCTTCCGCCGTCGCCCACCCGCCGCAGAGAGATCCACTCGGGCCAGGACGGCCGTGGATCACTCCTCGGGCGGCAGGTCGGCCACGCCCACGGCGAGGAGGACCCGGCCGTCGGCCACCGACCCGATCCGGTCGGCCGGTACGTAGACCGCCCCGGTGCGGGTCAGCTCGGTGGAGACCTTCAGGTAGCCGCTGTGCAGCAGCCGCGCCGCCAGATCGGCCGGAACATCCGGCTCCTCGACCGCGGTCGCCTCGATCAGCTCGTCCAGGCTGCTGCCCGGGTCGGCGGTCGGCGCCTGCACGGTCACCGCGTACGGGTCACCTCGCTGGACGAGGTCCACGGTCCCGACCTCGGTGCCGGCGGCGTCGATCACCGGCATGCCGGTGGTGATCCGCGAGATGGTCGCCTGCTGCTTGTCCTGCTGGTCCATCCCACCGCGGTTCCCGGGGCGGTGCGCCGCTAAACGCCGTCGCCAACCCGCCCCACGCTCAGCCAGCCCGGCAGCGGCCGCGCACGGAGGCGATAGGCCCGGAGAGCGTGATGACTCTGAGGCATATTCATGCCTCAGAGTCATCGCCGTCGAAAGCAGTACCGCCTCCAGGGCCCGGGAGTAACGGGGGCGGGCGACGGTCCGCGACGCCAGAGGCGCACGGCACACCGCACTCGGCGGCCCGCCCAGACGGTCCGCCCACTCAGCTGTTCGGGAGGGTCCAGCCGCCGGGCGGGCGCGGGGAGAGCTCGCGCCAGGCGTCCGGGCCGTCGAGCAGGGCCCGGACCGTCTCCTCGGCCTCGTCCGCACTGCCGTACTCGTAGAACCGGGAGATGCCCTCGGCGCCGCCGGCCCGCTGCTCGACGTGCCACCGGTCGGCGTCCACCCGGAGGAACACGTCCCGCCGGGCCAACCGCCCCCATTTCCCGTTCCACCAGTGCTTTCGCTGCTCCATGGGCGGACTCTATCGAACACACGTACGAGAAGGTGCGGCCCCTGCGGGAATCCCGCAGGGGCCGATGTGCATCCGTCGGTCAGCGCGGCGCCGGCGGCTCGGTGCGGCGGCCCAGCACGTCGTCCAGCGCTCCGCGCTGCTGGCCCGGAGTGGCGTGGCCGGCGGAGACCAGTGCGTCCCGGATCTCGGTCAGCAGCTTGACCTCCTCGCTCGGCGCCGCCGGCGGCGGCTCCTCGCCCCGCCTGCGCCGCTCGGCCAGCTTGTTCATCGGGAACACCACGAGGAAGTAGAGCGCGGCTGCGGTGAGCAGAAAGGTGATCAACGCGTTGAGGAAGCTGATCCAGTCGAATTCGACGCCACGGATCGTCCAGGCGGCTCCTGCGAGACCATTGTCCTTGCCGGTGATCAGCAGCACGAGGAGCGTGATCAGCGGCTTGAGGAACGCGTTGGTCAGCGACGTGACCACCGCTGTGAACGCGGCGCCGATGACGACACCGACCGCCAGATCGACGACGTTGCCGCGCATGATGAAGTCTTTGAAGCCCTTGAACATCCGTACTCCCGACGTGTCCGGTTTTCCGTCGGGGACAACCTATGCCCCGGGAGCGGGCTCCAGAAAAGCGCCGGCTTCGATCGCCGCCAGCGCCGGGTCGCCGGCCCGGATCGCCTCGACCAGCCGGGTGTGGTCGACGTAGCGCTCGGCTGTGAGCACGTCCCCCATCGCCTGGGCGACGGTGCTGCGCAGGGCGGCGCCGACCGAGGCGTACAGCTCGGCGAGCATGGGGTTATGCGCGGCGGCGACCACCGCGGTGTGCAGCGCCGCGTCCGCCTCGACGAACGCGTCCACCCGACCGCCGCGCCAGGCCGCCTCGCGCTCGGCGAGCGCGCCGTCGAGCGCTGCCAGGTCGATCGGGGTACGCCGCAGCGCGGCGAGCCGGGCGGCCTCCACCTCGAAGGCGCGCCGCACCTCGATGACCTCGGTCATCCGGTCGTCGCCGAGTTGGCGGGCCACCACCGGCGCCAGTTCGTCGGTGGACACCACGTATGTGCCGGAGCCCTGCCGGCACTCCAGCACACCGGCGTGCACCAGGGCGCGGACCGCCTCACGGACCGTGTTGCGCCCGACGCCCAGCGCGGAAACCAGCTGTGGCTCGGTGGGGATGCGCCCGCCGACCGGCCACTCGCCGCCCAGGATCCGGGCACGGAGCTGCTCGATGGTCTGCCGGACGCGGTGGCCGCGGGGCGGCACCGGCGGCGCGGAGGGGGAATCGACCAACGGTGGCACTGGTTACATCACCGGTCCCAAATTCATCCCATGATTGTAGGTTAGAGGTCATGACCCCGCCACCGACCGCCGCTCCGGCGCCTCCCGCCCCCGTCGCTCCCGGCCCGGCGCACGACCCCGGTGCGGGCCGTCGGACCCACCCGGCGACCGGCGGTGCGCTCGTGCTGGTCGGGATGCTGCTGGTCGCGCTCAACCTGCGCGCCGCGGTCACCAGCCTCGGCGCCCTGCTCGACGAGATCCGCGACGGGTTGGGGCTCTCCGGGACCACCGCCGGCCTGGTCACCACCCTGCCGACCATCGCGTTCGCCGGCCTCGGGGCGCTCACCCCGTGGCTGGTCCGCCGGGTGGCGCCGGCCCGGGTGCTGGTGATTGCCATGCTCGCCCTCGCCGTCGGTCAGGTGCTCCGGGTCGCCACCGACTCGACCTGGGTCTTCCTGCTCACCAGCGCGCTGGCACTGGCCGGCATCGCGGTGGCGAACATCCTGCTGCCGATGCTGGTCAAGCAGCACTTCCCGCACCGCACCGGCCTGGTCACCGGGGCGTACACGATGGCGCTGACCGTGGGCACGACGGTGGCCGCGGCCTCGGCGGTGCCGATCGCGCACGCCTTCGGGTCCTGGCGGGCCGGGCTCGGCGTCTGGGCCGGGCTGGCCGCGGTGGCCGTACTCCCGTGGGTGCCGCTGGCGCTGCGGGCCCGGGCGGCCGCGCGGCGGGCGACCCCGACGGCGGCCGTCGCCACACCGACGCGGGTCCGGCCGGCGCGGACCCGGCTGGGCTGGGCGATGGCCATCTACTTCGGCGCCCAGTCGCTCAGCGGGTACGCGATCATGGGCTGGCTGGCCCAGCTGTTCCGGGACGCCGGCTACCAGCCGGAGTCGGCCGGGCTGCTGCTCGCCGGGGTGACCGCGCTCGGCGTGCCGATCGCGCTGGTGATGCCCACCCTGGCCGGCCGGCTGGCCACCCTGCGCCCGCTGGTGCTCGGGCTGACCGCCGCATCGACGTTGGCCTACCTGGGGTTGGCGCTCGCTCCGCAGGGCGCTGCGCTGCTCTGGGTGGCCCTGCTGGCCATCGGCCAGGGCGCGTTCCCGATGATCCTGACCACCATCGGTCTGCGCGCCCGCACCGCCGAGGGGACTGTCGCGCTCTCCGCGTTCGCACAGAGCACCGGGTACGTGATCGCCGCCCTCGGCCCGCTGATGGTCGGCATCCTCTACGAGGTAACCGGCGGCTGGACCGCGCCGATCGGGTTCCTGCTGGCCGCGCTCGCCGTGCAGGCGGCGGCGGGCCTGGCGATCGCCCGTCCCCGCTACGTCGAGGACGAGTGACGAGCGGCAGCGGTCAGGAGGAGGTCGGCGTCGGGTCGCCGGCGACGGCCTGATCCACCGTCGGATAGGTGTGCAGCACCTCGACCAGGCCGCTCACCTCGAGGATGCGCAGCACCCCTCGCTGCGGGGCGGCCAGCCGCACCACGCCGCCAGCCTCGTCGCAGCTGTTCTTGGCGCGGACGAAGACCGACAGACCGGTCGAGTCGCAGAACGAGACATCCGCCAGGTCGAACACCAACCGGTTGCGGCCCTTGTCGAGCAGATCGGTGATCTGGTCCTGCAACTGCGGTGCGGTCGCCATGTCCAGCTCGCCCGCGACCGACACGACGACCACGTCGTCGCGCTGTTCCGTGTGCACCGTCAAGGACATTTGCAGACCTCCTGTTATCGGGGGAACGGTATCCCACGGACGGGGTCGGACGCAGATCGGGAGCCGTGATCTGGTGGTCGTCATCATTCCGTTGCTACGTGGCAAGTACTTGATCGGTTTCCGGTGATAGAGTCCGGCCCGTTCCAGGTCGAGGGGGGTTTCGCAATGGCGTTGAGCGCCGAGGAAAGTGGTCGACTCGCCGCGTTGCTGGGTGGGCAGGCCGAACGGGTCACGCAGCGGTGGACCGAAATCATCGCCAGTTCGTTGCGCGGCCGGCTGAGCCAGGCGGAGCTGCGCCGGCAGGTTCATGACCTGCACCATGCCATCGTCAGCGCCGGCGAGCAGGGCGTCATCGACCTGTCCGCCGAGAACGCCGCCGAACTGCGCGCCACGCTCTCCGAGCTGTCCCGTGGCCGGGCCCGGCAGGGCTTCTCCGCCACCGAGACCGCGATCAGCATCTTCGCGCTCAAGGACGTGTTGGCCGACCTGGTGCAGGAGGCCGGCGGCGACAAGGCCCTGCACGACTACGTCGCCTTCTCCAGGCTGGTCGACGAGCTGGGCCTGTTCACCTTCGAGAGCTTCGTACGCACCCGGGAGAGCCTGATCGCCGACCAGGCCGAGCAGCTGCTCGAGCTCTCCACGCCGGTGGTCAAGCTCTGGGAGGGCGTGGTCGCCGTCCCGCTGGTCGGCACCCTGGACTCGGCCCGGGCCCAGGTGGTGATGGAGCGGCTGCTGCAGACCCTGGTCGACACCAGCTCCCCGTACGCGATCATCGACATCACCGGCGTCCCGGCGGTGGACACCCAGGTCGCCCAGCACATCCTGAAGACCGTGGTGGCCGCCCGGCTGATGGGCGCCGATTGCATCATCTCCGGCATCCGCCCGCAGATCGCGCAGACCATCGTCGCGCTCGGCATCGAGTTCGGTGACATCGCCACCAAGGCGAGCCTCGCCGACGCCCTGCGCCACGTGCTGCGGCTGACCGGTGTGGAGAACTCCCGCCGACAGTCGCGCCGGGACGCCTGATGGAACGGGTGCCGATCCTCAAGATCGGTGACATCCTGCTCGTCTCCATCCAGCTCGACATGTCCGACCAGACCGCGGTCGCGCTCCAGGAGGACCTCGCCGAGCGGATCGTGGCCACCGGTTGCCACGGCGTCATCATCGACATCACCGCGCTGGACATCGTCGACTCCTTCGTCGGGCGGATGCTCTCCACCATCGCGTCGATCTCCAAGGTGCTCGACGCGGAGACGGTGGTGGTCGGGATGCGCCCCGCCGTCGCCATCACCCTGGTCGAACTGGGCCTGTCGCTGAACGGCATCCGTACCGCTCTGAACGTCGAGCGCGGCATGGAGCTGATCGCGGCGGCGCTTCCAGACGAGCTCGATGACCAGCTCGCCGACGATCCGGACGCCGAGACGGCCACGCTGTGACCATGGGTATCGACCTGGGCCACCCGCAGGCGCAGTCGATCCGGAGTGACGAGGACGTGGTGCGCGTCCGGCAGCTGGTCCGTGCCGTGGCGGTGGCCGTCAAGCTTTCCCTGGTCGACCAGACCAAGGTGGTCACCGCGGCGAGCGAGCTGGCCCGCAACACCCTGGTGTACGGCGGCGGCGGCACGGTGGAGGTGACCACCGTGGACAACGGGCGGCGCCAGGGAGTCCAGATCGTCTTCACCGACTCCGGGCCCGGCATCGCCGATCTCGACATGGCCTTCACGGACGGCTACACCACGGGCGGCGGCCTCGGCCTCGGGCTCAGCGGCGCCCGGCGACTTGTCGACGAGTTCCAGATCGAGACGTCCGCGGAGACCGGCACCCGCATCGCGGTCACCAAGTGGTCCCGGTGAACGGGGACGTGGTCACCGACAGCGGTATCTGGTTCCGGGTGGAGGCCAGCAGCGCGGCCAGCGCCGTCCGGCGTGCCGCCGAGCGCCTCGGTGAGCAGGTGGAGCTGGGGCAGCCACGCATCGCCGACCTGGCCATCGTCGCCGCCGAGCTGACCAGCAACCTGGTCAAGCACGCCGACGAAGGCGCTCTGCTCCTGCGGCCGGTACGCCGCGCCGGGGAAGCAGGCGTCGAACTGGTGGCCATCGACTCCGGGCCCGGCATGGCCGACCTGACGGCCTCGTCCCAGGACGGGCACTCCACCACCGGCACGCTCGGCATCGGTCTGGGCGCCATCGTCCGGCAGGCCAACTGGTTCGACGCGTACTCGCTGCCCGGCCGGGGCACCGTCCTCGCCGTGCAGGTCTGGCCGGCCGAGCCGGCCCGACCGTCCTGGGCCGGCGCCCTCACCCGGCCGTTGACCGGTGAGACGGTCAGCGGCGACGGGTACGCCGTCCGGATCGCGGACGGGCGGCACCAGGTGCTGGTCAGCGACGGCCTGGGGCACGGCCCGCTGGCCGCCGCGGCCACCCAGGCTGCGCTGGCCGCGTTCCGTGACGCCCCGGCCGGCCCACCGGCAACGGTGGTCAGTCACCTGCACCGGGCCATGTCGCACACCCGCGGCGCGGCGCTGGCGGTCGCCGAGCTGGTGCCGGAGGACGGCGTGCTGCACTACGCCGGGCTGGGCAACATCGCCGGCGTGGTCGTCGAGGGCGACGGCAAGCGCCGAGGGCTGGTGTCGCTGCCCGGCATCGCCGGGCACCAGCGGCCGACGGTCCGGGGATACGACTACCCGTTCGGTCCGGGCGCCCGGCTCGTCATGCACAGCGACGGAGTGGTCGACCGCTGGCGGTTGACCGACTACCCGGGCCTCGCGGAACGGTCCCCGCTGGTGATGGCGGCGACCCTGCTGCGCGACGCCGGAGTACGGCGCGACGACGCCTGCGTGCTGGTCGCGAGGTCCTGGGCATGACCGGGGAGCCGGCCGCGCTGCCGCTGCTGCAGATGGCGCTGCGAGTCGAACAGGACATCTTCGTGATCCGCCAGCGGGGCCGCGAGGTGGCCGCGGTGGTCGGCCTGGAACACCAGGACCAGATCCGGATCGCCACCGCGCTCAGCGAGGTGGCCCGGGACCTGCTGCGGACGGTGGGGGGCGCGGAGGTCTCCTTCCACATCGATGCGGGCACCGACGGCCGGTTCCACCTCCGCGCCGACCTGGCCCCTATGGCCCCGCTGCCGGACGGCCGGTACGAGCCGCAGTCCGGCGCGGTGTCCCGACTGGTCGACACACTGAGCGTTTCGACCGTCGCGGGGGTTACGGTCGTGAGGATGTCCCGACGAGTCCCGGCCAACGCGCCGACGCCCACCCCGGAGCGGCTCGCCGAGTTCCGTGCCGAACTCGGCCGCACCGCGCCGGCCAGCGCCCTGGACGAGCTGACCGTCCAGAACGGGCAGCTCATCGCGGCGCTCGACGAGGTGCGCAGCCAACGCGACGACCTGGCCGTGCTGAACGACGAGCTGGCCGAGACCAATCGCGGCGTGCTGGCGCTCTACAACCAGCTCACCGAGGAGCTGGAGGAGACCAACCGGGGTGTGGTCGCCCTCTACGCCGAGCTGGACGAGAAGTCGGCCCAACTGCGGGCGGCAAGCGAGTCCAAGAGCCGGTTCCTGGCCAATGTGAGCCATGAGCTGCGCGCCCCGGTCACCGCGATCATCGGGTTGGGGCGGCTGCTCTCCGACTCCGCCTCCGACCCGCTCACCGCCGAGCAGGCCCGCCAGGTCGATCTGATCCGGTCCTCGGCGGCCGACCTGCTCGGGCTGGTCAACGAACTGCTGGACCTGGCCAAGGCGGAGTCCGGCCGGATCGAGCCGGACTGGGCGGAGGTGGACCTGCGCCCGATCTTCGGTCAACTGCGCGGCACGCTGCGCGCGCTGGCCACCCGCCCCGAGGTGGAGCTGGTGGTGGAGGAGCCGCCCGCGCGCGCCGTGTTGCGGACCGACGAGGTGCTGCTCGGCCAGGTGCTGCGCAACCTGCTGCACAACGGGCTGAAGTTCACCGAGATCGGCGAGGTGCGGCTGCGGGCCGTGCAACGCGATGACCGGTGGATCATCTCGGTCAGCGACACCGGCCCAGGCATCGCCCCCGAGCTGCACGAACGGATCTTCGAGGAGTTCTACCAGGTGCCCGGGGCGACCCGGGTCGGCGGCACCGGCCTCGGCCTGCCGTACGCCCGGCGGCTGGTGACGCTGCTCGGTGGAACGCTGGAGCTGACCAGCGACCCGGGCCGGGGCAGCACGTTCACGGTCTCCCTGCCCGTGGGCGGAGCGTGACGGTGGACGGCGGAGCGGCGACCATCCTGGTGGTCGATGACAGCCGTACCAAGCGCTACCTGCTGGTCAGCTGGCTGACCCGGGCCGGGTTCACCGTGCTCGAGGCGGAGAACGGCGCAGAGGCGCTGGCCCGGGTAGAGGTGGACCGGATCGACCTGGTGGTGCTCGACGTCCGGCTGCCCGACCTGAGCGGGTACGAGGTCTGCGAACGGGTCAAGGCTGCGCACCCGGCGATGCCGGTGATCCACGTGTCGGCGCACGCCGTGGACGTGGCCGACCGCGCCCAGGGGCTGACCCGGGGCGCGGACGCCTACCTGACCGAGCCGATCGAGCCGGAAGAGCTGATCGCCACCACCCGGGCGGTGCTGCGCTACTACCAGGCCCGGCAACGCGCCGAGCTGCTCGCCGAGCGGCTGCTCGTGCTGGCCGACACGACGGTGGCGGTGTACGCCGCGCCGACCTTCGCCCGGCTGCTGGAGGCCGCCGCCGAGGGCGCCGCGCAGATCTTCAAGAGCCCGGTGGCGGTGGTCGCCGAGACGTTCGACGGCGACTGCCTGGCCGGGATCGCCGCTGGGCCCGGCACCAGGGCCACGCTGGTGCCGTGGGTCGTCGACGACAGCGGGGTGCCGACCGGCGCGACGGTCCGGGTGGAGGACCCGGCGAACTGGGGGCTGATCGAGTGGCCGGCGGGCTCGGTGACGGTGGCCGCAGCCCGGCTGCGGGAGGACCGGGCCCCGTTGTACGTGGTGGTCCCGACCGCCACCCAGACCGCCCGGACACCGGTGCTGGTGCAGCTCGCCCAGGCGGTGGCGGCGGCGGTGGAGGCGCAGCGCTCGTTCGACGAGGAGCACCGGATCGCGGTCACCCTCCAGCGCAGCCTGCTTCCGCGCCGGCTGCCCGACGTGGCCGGGCTGGACCTCGCGGTGCGCTACGAGCCGGCCAACGCACAGACCGAGGTGGGCGGCGACTTCTACGAGCTGGTCATGCTCGACGGGCACCTGCTGCTGGCGATCGGCGACGTCGCCGGCCACTCGCTGCACGCGGCGACGGTGATGGCCGAGCTGCGGCACGCGGTGCGGGCGTACGCGGTCGAGGGGCACCAGCCTGGCGAGATCCTGCACCGGGTCAACGAGCTGATGCGGACCCTGCTGCCGGCCGAGATCGCCACGCTCTGCGTGCTGCTGCTGCACCCGCCGACCGGGCGGGTCCGGCTGGCCAGCGCTGGTCACCTGCCGCCGGTGCTCAGCCTGGACGGCAAGGTGGAGTTCGTGCAGCATTTGGCACCGCTGCTCGGTGTCCGCGCGCCCCGCCCGGCCGACCTGGAGTTCGTGCTGCCGGCCGGCGCCACGCTGGTGTTCTACACCGACGGGCTGATCGAGCGCCGGGACGCCACCATCGACGAGGGGCTGGCCGCGCTCGCCGCGCTGTCCGGCACCGTGGACGAGGACCTGGACCAGTTCTGCGCCCGACTGCTGGTGGAGCTGGCCCCACCGGAGATCCAGGACGACGTCGCCGTGGTCGTGCTGCATCGCCGCTGAGCCGGCGCCGAAGCTGCTCGCGGCGGTGCGGGCCTGCCAGTCCCGGCCTCAGTGGACCGATCGGGCGTACGCGGCGGGCGACACGCCCGCGACGGCGGTGAAGTCGCGGACCAGGTGGGCCTGGTCGCTGTAGCCGAGGTCGGCGGCGAGGCCCGCCCAGTTCAGCGGCCCGCCGGCGGCCTGCTCGACGGCCTCCTGGAGCCGGTAGCGGCGGATCACCCACTTCGGGCCGACCCCCACGTACTCCGTGAAGAGCCGCTGCAACCGGCGGACCGGGACGTCGTGCCGCGCGGCGAAGTCGTCGACCCGCAGCACCGCCCGGTCCGTCCGGATCGCCTCGGCCAGCCGGACGGCCTCCTCGGCCGCCGGGTCCGGCTCGGGCGCCCACGTGGTGAGCAGGGCGTCCAGCGCGCGGCGGCGCTCGTCGTCGGTGCCCGCGCATACCCGACCGTCGGGCAGCGCCAACCGGCCGGTGGGCAACGGCAGCCGGCGGCCGGTCAACTCGGCGACCGGTCGACGCCAGAACGGGTGGAAGCCGCCCGGGCGGAACTGGATCCCGCAGACCCGACCGGTGCCGACCAGCGTGGTCCGGAAGAGGTGGCGGCCCACCCCGGCCACCTCGCCGGTCTCCGGCCCGTCACCGTTGCCGTCGCGTCGGAAGACCACGTTCACCGCTGGGTGCGGCACGACCCGCTGCTCGAACGGTGCGCTCAACGCCCAGTCGATCAGCCAGTAGTGCTCGACCCACGGGCGCAGCGACTCCGCCGGCAGGTGCCGGCGGAAGTGGACCTCGCGCAGCAACCGGCCCGGGTCGAGAATTCCCCGGCTGTCGCCACGCGGTCGCTGTCGCATTTTTTCAAGACCACCCTCATACGCTGGCCCTATGACCACACAGACTAGCGATCTGCTGGCGGCAGCCGCGCCGCGAACCGTCGACGTGGTGCGCGGCATCGCCGACGACCAGCTCGACCTGCCCACACCGTGCCGCGACTACACGGTCCGCGACCTGCTCAACCACCTGTTCGAGGTGGTGGTCAACTTCCAGGACCTGGCCGAGAAACGGGACGTGGAGTGGTCCGACAAGCCCGACCACCTGGCCGACGGCTGGCGGGACCGGTTCGAGACGGAGACCGGCCGGCTGATCGCCGCCTGGGCGGACCCATCCACCCTGGAGGGTGTGTCGCCGGGCATGGGCATGCCGCAGACCGTCATCGGCGGCATGGCGCTGCTGGATCTGACCGTGCACGGCTGGGATCTCGCCGTCGCCACCGGCCAGCCGTACCAGCCGGCTCCGGAAGCCGTGGCCGAGCTGCACGGGCTGGTCGAACAGTTGGCGCCGACCGCCCGCAAGATGGGCGTCTTCGCCGATCCGGCCCCGACCCCGACCACCCAGGACCCCCGGGACCTGCACCACCTCCTGGCCCACACCGGCCGCAACTCCACCTGGCCTTCCACCCCGTGACCCATTCTCTGGCGGTCAGCAGGGTGTGATGGCCGCATGGTGTTCCCGGGGACCGGGCCAGAGCGCATCTCGACGCGTTTGTCGACATTGGTCCGCGATTAGCAGCCTTGACTGACAACTGTCGATGGGATAGATTCCCGTGATCGCTTGGGATAGAGGTCTCAATTACGGGGGGTAAGGTGCGATGAAAAAGCGGGCTTTCTTGCTTGCGGCTGTCGCCACGGCATCGGTTCTCGTAGGCGTGTCAGGGGCCGCCCAGGCCGCACCGACCGGTTGTTCGGCGACCGCCGTCGGTTACGGCTCCGGCGCATACTGCAGCGGCGGCACCGGAGAGTTCCGGGCAAAGACGCGGTGTGACAAGCCGTGGGCCCCGGACTACGACCGGTACGGCGCCTGGATGGGCGTGGGGACCTGGTCGTCTTTCGCCAAGTGCGACAACGGGCACGTCGCTTTCAATGCGACGTGGCAGACGCGATAGTCAGATCCTCGGATGCCGGGCGTCGGACGCTACCTGTCCGACGCCCGTGCGCATTGGCAATAATGCCCGCGTCTTGCAATCAGCAGTGAATGCTGGCTGCAATTGAGGATTCACCGATCTCTGGAATCCGTGCTGCTCGCGCAATGAAACCGGACAGGAAAACGACGACCGACGGTCAGTTCGGTGCGTGGAAGAGGCCGGCGGACCAGGCGATCAGCAGACCGACGGCGGCGGAGCAGCAGCAGACGAGCAGGGCACCGACCACCACCGCGAGGATCATCCAGGCGGACGCGCGCCTGGCCGCTCCCGGCGGCGCATCGGTCTCCGACCCGTCCCGGTCCTCGTCGGTGTGCACCGGGCGGGTCGTCGATGGAGATCTGCGATGCCGGGGCGTCGCTCTGCGATGATCCGGCCACTCGCGCGCAGTACATCCGCGTCGTGCAGACGCCGCCGGTCGAGCGGGCTCTGGAGGTACCGCTGGAGCAACTGGCCTGGCTCGGTGCCGGCGCGTTGGCGGCGGTGCTGGTGACGGTCGGTGTCGGCCTGCTCTTCCTGCAGGTCAGTACGGCGGTGGAGGAGCTGTGCACGGCCTGAGTCGGTGTAACGCCGTTGATGGCGGTGCCGCTATCTGCACCGGAGACCCGGACCATCGGGTCCCCGGCGCCGGACCGGATGGTTCCCGGCGCGGTAATGGCGGGAGCTCGCTAGATGCACAACCAACCGGGCGGTGCTCCGCCGGTGTTCGTCGACGCGACGGGGCGCCGTCGTCGGCTGACCGTCATCGCCGGAACCGCGATGGGTCTCGGCCTGCTCACCAGCCTCGGGCTGATCGCCGCCGGGCTCTTCCTGGACACCTCGGTGCCGCTGCCCGGCTGGTCCGACGACCCTCGGGTGCCCCCGGTGGAGGCCGGCGTGGACGGGATCAACCAGTCACGGTTGGCCGACACGCCGTCGCCCTCGTCCTCCCCGGCGACCAGCACGTCTGTGCCACTGCCCAGCCCAGCCCCGACCACCGGCGCCCGGCGCTCCGGCCCGCCTACCACGGCCACCGTGGCGCCGTCCGCCACGGAGCAGCCGGGCCGGGGCGACCAGCACCGCAACACCGCGAAGCCGAGCAGGTCACCCGGTAAGCCGCAGTGATGACGGCGCGACACGTGGCCCGGCGCGATCCGCGGGCGCACTGGCTCCTGCTCCTCCTCGGGCTGCTCCTGCTGCTCGCGGCGCTCACCGTCAACGGCCTGGTGACCGGCATGGCCGGTGGCTCCGGCATCCCCGCGGCCGACAGTCCCGCCGCCGGCGTACCGGCCCAGGTCGGCTCGGGCGGCCCGGTGCTGCGGCTGGATCGGGCCGAGCCGGCCAGCCGGGCCCTGCCGGACCGGACCATCGCGCTGACCTTCGACGACGGACCGGATCCGCGCTGGACCCCGCAGGTGCTCGACGTGCTGCGCCGGCATGGCGCGCACGCCACCTTCTTCGTGGTCGGGGCCCGGGTCAACGAACACCCGGAGCTGGTCCGGCGGATCCTCGCCGAGGGCCACGAGATCGGGTCGCACACCTTCACCCACGCCGACCTCGCCGCCGTACCGCCGTGGCGGCGTGACCTCGAACTCTCGCTGACCCGCAAGGCGATCGCCGCGGCCACCGGCCAGGAGGTCACCCTGCTCCGGCCACCGTTCTCCTCGGTGCCGACGGCGCTGACCGGACCCGAGTACGCCGCGCTGCGCGCCGCCGCCGGGGCCGGGCACGTCGCGGTGCTCGCCGACCGGGACACCAGGGACTGGCAGCGCCCCGGCGTCGACAAGATCGTGAAGGCGGCCACCCCGACGCAAGGGCGGGGCGCCGTGGTGCTGATGCACGACGGCGGCGGTGACCGGGCGCAGACGGTGGCCGCGCTGGACCGGCTGCTGCCCGCCCTGACCGATCAGGGCTACCGGTTCACCACCGTCTCCAGCGGCATCGACGCCTCGCCGTCGATGGTCCCGGCGGGCGTTGGCACCCGGTTGAGCGGCGCCGCGCTGCGCTGGACCCAGACCGGCGCACGCTGGTCGGCCGGGGCGATGAACCTGCTGCTCGCCGTCGCCCTCGTGCTCGGCGTGGTGCGTCTGGCGGTGCAGGTGTTCTGTGCCCACCGGCACGTGCGCCGGGTCCGCCGGCCCCGGCGGGACGGGCCCGAGGTACGCGCCCCGGTGTCGGTGATCGTGCCGGCGTACAACGAGGCGGCGAACATCGCCGCCACGGTCCGTTCCCTGGTGGCCAGCGCATATCCGGCGCTGGAAGTGATCGTGGTGGACGACGGGTCGGACGACGGCACCGCCGACATCGTGGAGCGGATGCGGCTACGCGGGGTACGCGTGATCCGGCAGGCCAACGCCGGTAAGCCGGCGGCGCTGAACACCGGGATCCGGGCCGCTCGGGCGAACCTGCTGGTGCTGGTGGACGGGGACACCGTGTTCCAGCCGGACACCGTGCACCGGTTGGTGCAGGGCTTCGCCGACCCGTCAGTCGGCGCGATCAGCGGTAATACCAAGGTCGCCAACCGACGCCGACTGCTCGGCCGGTGGCAGCACCTGGAGTACGTGATCGGCTTCAACCTCGACCGGCGGATGTATGACGTACTGGAGTGCATGCCAACCATCCCCGGCGCGATCGGCGCGTTCCGCCGCGAGGTGCTTCTGCGGGTGGGCGGGGTGCCGGCGGACACGCTGGCCGAGGACACCGACCTGACCATGAAGGTGCTCAGGGCCGGGTGGCGGGTGGTCTACGAGGAGTCGGCCATCGCCTGGACCGAGGCCCCCTCGTCGCTGCGTCAGCTCTGGCGGCAGCGCTACCGCTGGTGCTACGGCACGATGCAGGCGATGTGGAAGCACCGGCACGCGCTGCGCGAGTCAGGTGCAGGCGGGAAGCTCGGCCGGCGTGGGCTGCCGTACCTCACGGTGTTCCAGATCGTGCTGCCGCTGGCCGCCCCGGCGGTCGACGTGTTCGCCGTCTACGGTCTGTTCTTCCTGCCCTGGTCGACCCTCGCCATCGCCTGGGTCGGGCTGCTGCTACTCCAGGCGGCCACCGCCGGCTACGCGCTGCACCTCGACGGGGAGCGGTACGGGCCATTGTGGGCGCTGCCGTTCCAGCAGCTGGTCTACCGGCAGCTGATGTACCTGGTGGTGGTGCAGTCGGTGGTCACCGCGCTGATCGGCAAGCGGCTGCGCTGGCAGCGGATGGTGCGTACCGGCGAGGCCGCCGCCCTGGTCGGCGCCGGCCGCGGCTGACTGGGCCGCTCAGGCGGCACCGGCTGACTGGGACGCACGGCGATCGGTCAGGTCAGGGGTGGAAGAGGCCGGCGGACCAGGAGATCAGCAGGCCGACGGCGGCGGAGCAGCAGCACACGAGCAGGGCGGCGGCCACCACCGCGAGGATCATCCAGGCGGATGCGCGCCGGGCCGCGGTCGGTGCCGCTTCGGGCGTCAAGCCGTCCTCGTCGTCGCCGGTCAACGCCGCCCCCCGATCACTCCGGAAGTCTAGGCGGCACCGCCGCCCGGCCGACCGTCATTCGCTGCGCGGGGCTGCCCGGCGACCGGGCAATGTCCTGGAAGTAGTGGCCTCGACGGGAAGCCAAGGCCACTACTTCCAGGTTGTAGCGCGATCATCCCGGTGGGCACCGGAGGCTCGACCGTCAGGCGCGGCCGAGGCGGTCCAGGATCCAGGCGTTGATGAACGCCTCCTCGCGCCAGGCGTCGTAGCGACCGCTCGGACCGCCGTGACCGGCGCCCATCTCCGTCTTGAGCAGGTAGTCGCCGGTCGGGGCGACCGCCCGCAGCCGGGCGATCCACTTCGCCGGCTCCGAGTAGAGCACCCGGGTGTCGTTGAGGCTGGTCACGGCGAGGATCGCCGGGTAGTCCACCGACGCCACGTTCTCGTACGGCGTGTAGGACTTCATGTACGCGTACACCTCGGGGTCCTCCAGCGGGTTGCCCCACTCCTCCCACTCGGTGACGGTCAGCGGCAGCGACGGGTCGAGGATCGAGGTGAGCGCGTCCACGAACGGCACCTGCGCGACGATCCCGCTGAACGCGTCCGGGGCGAGGTTGGCCACCGCGCCCATCAGCAGGCCACCGGCCGAGGCACCCCGGGCGACCAGTCGGTCGCTGGCCGTCCAACCGGCCTTGACCAGGTGCCGGGCGCAGGAGACGAAGTCGGTGAAGGTGTTCTTCTTGGCCAGCATCTTGCCCTGGTCGTACCAGCGCCGGCCCAGCTCACCGCCGCCCCGGATGTGCGCCACCGCGAAGACCACGCCCCGGTCCAGCAGGGACAGCCGGGCCACCGAGAACCACGGGTCCATGCTGGCCTCGTACGAGCCGTAGCCGTACAGCTCGCAGGGGGCCGAGCCGTCCCGGGGAGTGCCGACCCGGCAGACCAGCGAGATCGGCACCCGGGTGCCGTCATCGGCGAGCGCCCAGTCGCGGTGCTGCTCGTACTCGGCCGGGTCGTACGGCCGCCCGTCCGGCCCGGGCAGCACCGGCTTCTGCTTGCGCAGCACCATCTGCCGGGTGACCAGGTCGTAGTCGTACACCGAGTCGGGGGTGACCAGCGAGGAGTAGCGCAGCCGGACCTGCCCGGTGCGGTACTCCGGGTTGGCGTCCAGTCCGACGCTGTACAGCGGCTCGGGGAAGTCGATGTCGTACTCGTCGCCGCCGCCGATCGGCAGCACCCGCAGCCCGGTGAGCCCGTCGGTGCGCAGCGACACCACCAGGTGGTTGGCGAAGGCGTCCACCGCCTCCAGGCGGGTGCCGGGGCTGTGCTCGATCAGCGGCACCCAGTCGCCCGGCGTGTCGGCCGAGGTGAACGCCAGCGCGAAGTCCTCCGCGCCGTCGTTGTGCAGGATCAGGAAGCGGTGGCCGTGGTGCTCCACCGTGTACTCGACGCCCTGCCGGCGAGGCGCGATCACGGCCGGCGCGCCGGCCGGGTTGCCGGCCGTGATCACCAGCACCTCGCTGGTGACCTTGCTGTGGATGTCGATCAGGATGAACTTCTCCGACCGGGTCAGCTCCACGCCCACCCAGAACCGCTCGTCGTCCTCCTGGTGGACCACCACGTCATCGGCTGCGGCCGAGCCGACGGTGTGCCGCCAGACCCGGTTCGGCCGCCAGGCGTCGTCGACCGTCACGTAGAACAGCACCGAGGCGTCGGCCGACCAGGCGGTGCCGTAGAAGGTGTCCGGCACCTCGTCCGGCAGCAGCTCGCCGGTGGTCAGGTCCTTCACCCGCAGGGTGAACCGCTCGTCGCCGGAGAAGTCGGTGGAGTAGGCCAGCCAACGCCCGTCGGGGCTGACGTCGAAGGCGCCCAGCGAGAAGAAGTCGTGCCCCTCGGCCAGCAGGTTGCCGTCGAGCAGCACCTCCTCGCCGTCCAGCGGTGCGCCGTCCGCGCTGAGCGGCGGGTCGGTCTCGGAGTCGCGGACCGCGCGCCGGCAGTGCACCCCGTACTGCTGCCCCTCCACCGTCCGGGTGTAGTACCAGTGCCCGCCCTTGCGGGTCGGCACGGACAGGTCGGTCTCCCGGGTGCGCCGGCGGGTCTCCTCGAACAGGTCCGCGCGCAACTCGGCCAGGTGCGCCGTGCGCTCCTCGGTGTACGCGTTCTCCGCGGTCAGGTAGGCGATCGTCTCCGGGTCGTCCTTGGCGGCGAGCCAGGCGTACTCGTCGACGACGGTGTCGCCGTGGTGGGTGCGCTCGGCGGGCACCCGCTTCGCCGCGGGCGGGGCAGTCTCGGTGGTCACGGCGGCCACGTTACCGGCCGGCCCGCTCCGCGCGCCGGACCAGCGGCATCCCGATAGTCGCCACCACGCCATTCGAACACATGTACGATGACCGGCATGGCGGCAGCAGCGAGTTCCCTCGGCCGGTCCGGAGCCCTCGAGATCACCCGGCGGTTGACGGCGATCTGCGGTCCGCCGTTCGCCCGGCTCGCCGGGCCGGCCGACGAGGTGGCCGGGCGGCCGGCCCGCTGGGTGGCGGTGCCGGGTGGTCCGCACGCCGCGGCCGAGGTGCTGCGGCTGGCCGCCGCGCACGACCTGGCGGTGGTCCCGCGCGGTGCCGGCACGAAGATCGACTGGGGTGCCACCCCCGTGCAGGTCGACATCATGCTCGACACCGGTCGGCTTGCCGGCATCGGTCACGAGCCGGTCGGCGCGCCGGTGGCCGAGGTGGGCGCCGGCACTCCGCTGCGAGCGGTGCAGGCCACGCTGGAGCGCACCGGGCAGCGGCTGGCCATGGACGCCCCGTCGCCGGGCGCCACCCTGGGCGGGGTGCTCGCCGCCGGTGAGGCGGGCCCTCTGCGGCACCGCCACGGCAGCCCGTGCGACCAGCTCCTCGGCGTCCGCTACCTGGGCGCCGACGGCGAGCTGGTCAGCGCCGGCGGCGGCGCGCCCGGGCTCGACCTGGCGCGGCTGCTCTGCGGCTCGCAGGGCGCGCTCGGTGTGCTGGTCTCGGCGAGCATGCGGGTGCAGTCGGTGCCGGCCAGTCGGCTCTGGGTGTCCCGGCCGGTGTGGACGCCGCTGGAGGTGCACGACCTGGTCCGGGCGATCCTCGCCGCCCGGCTGGAGCCGGCGGCCATCGAGCTCGATCTGCCGGCCGGAGCGCCCCGGCCCCGCTCGCCGTACCCGTCCGGCCACCCGGCCGCCACCGCCCGGGAGCGCCACCCCTCGATGTCCGGGCGGGCCAGCGCCCCGTCCCGGGCGGGCAGCCTGGTGGTGCTGCTGGAGGGCGGTCCGGCCGACGTCACGGAGCGGGCCGAGCGCCTGGTCGGCATGCTGCACGGGGAGGCCACCGTCACGCACTCCGCGCCGCCGTGGTGGCGCCGCTACCCGTTCGCACCCGGCGACACAGCGCTGCGCCTGGAGGTGCCGATCAGCGACCTGCACGCCGCTGTCTACGCGCTGCGCGACGCGGCCGGCACCCCGGTGCCGGTGCGGGGTTCCGCCGGGCTGGGCGTGGTGCACGCGGCGCTGCCCGGCGCACTGCCCCCCGACCGGGTGGCATCCATCCTGGCCGCCGTCCGGGGGGTCCTGCTGGCCCGGCAGGGCCGCTGCGTGGTGGTCTCCGCCCCCGCGCCGGTGCGGCAGGCCGTTGACCTCTGGGGTGAGCTGGCCGGCCTGGCCCGGCTGCGGTCCGCCAAGGAGCACCTCGACCCGGAGCATCGACTCGCCCCCGGCCGCCTCCCCGGCGGCCTGTGACCGGGCTCCGCCACCGGCACCGCTACCGGTGCTCGGTCAGTCCAGCCACCACCGGTGCATGTCCAGCAGCGGCGGGGTGAACCGGGCCACCAGCACCAGCAACGTGACAGCCGCACCGGCCAGCAGCAGCGTCCGGGTCACCCGGGGCAGGGCGTCCCGTTCCCGCGCGGCCACGGCCACCGCGACGATTGCCAGCGGCAGCCCGAGCACTGCGCCCACCAGGTAGAGCATCCCCACCACGGCGTAGAGCCAGAGGAACGGGTTCGCACCGTGCATCCCGAACGGGATCAGCTCCTTGGGGTCGTACGCGCCGGTCAGCATCTCGGCCGGGCCGACGCCGGCGGCTGCCATCCGGCCCAGGTAGAGCAGCAGCACCGTGAGGAACGCTCCGACGGTCGCCAACTGCCCGGCGATCAGCGCCCGGACCGCTGGCCGGGAGTACGGCGTGGCCTGCGCGACACTGGACATGACCGTCAATCTACCGAGCCGACCGGGACCCGGTGCGACGAGCGGCGGTCAGCGCGCGTCGTTGCGGAGGACCAGGATGGCGATGTCGTCCCGGGGCGGCTCGACCGAGAAGTTGATCGCGGCGGCGCGCAGCCGGGCCGCCACCACGTCGGCCGAGTACCCGCCCAGTGGCGCCGCCGCGTCACGCAGCCGGTCGGTGCCGAACAGCTCCCGGCCGCGCCGCCGCTCGGTCACCCCGTCGGTGTAGAAGATCAGGGAGTCACCCGGGGCGAGCGTGATCTCCGCCGTCGGCGAGGTGATCGTGTCGAGCAGGCCCAGCGCGGTGCCTCCGGTGCCGACGAACCCGGCGCCACCCGCAGCGGCCAGCAGCACCGGCCGGTCATGCCCGGCAAGGTGCAGCGAAACGTCCAGCTGGTCGCCGTCGCCCTGGGCGACCGCCGCCAGTGCCAGGGTGCAGTACCGGCCGCCGCCCCGCTCGACCAGCGTCTCGTTGAGCCGGGCCAGCGCCTCCGGCAGCGGCTTGCCGTCACCGACCAGCACCCGGATGACGTCCCGGACCAGCCCGGTGACCGCGGCCGCCTGGACGCCCTTGCCCGAGACGTCCCCGATCACCACCAGCCAGCGCCCGTCGGGCAGCGGCAGCACGTCGTAGAAGTCGCCGCCCACCTCGGCGTCGTCGCCGGTCGGGACGTACTCGGCGGCGAAGCCGATCCCGTCCACCAGCGGCAGCACCGGCGGCAGCAGGGACTGCTGGAGCGTCTGTGCCACCCGGCGACGCTCGGCGTGGATGCGGGCGTTCTCGATGGCCAGAGCGGCCCGCCGGGCCACGTCCTCCAGCACGGCCACCTCGTCCGGGTCGTGCCGGTGCCGCTGGTGCCGCCCCACGGCCAGGGTGCCGAGCCGCTGCCCGCGTGCGATCAACGGGACCGCGAAGCCCTCCATCGGCCCGCCGAGCGGAATCTGCGCCGCGCTGCGGGATGCCTCACGCAGCCGGGCCTGGATCGAGTCCGGGCCGGTCTCGGCCAGCACCTTGTGCAACTGCGGCAGCACCGACTCGTCGGCGTGGCTGGCCGCCGCCAACCGGAGCCGGCCCCACTCGTCGGTGGTGTGCACCGCGCACCACTGGCCGAGACGGGGCACTACCAGGTGCGGGATCAGTGCCATGGTCAGCTCGACGTCCAGCGACTGGGCCAGCAGTTCGCTCGCCTCGGCCAGGAAGGTCAGCCACGCCTGCCGGCGGACGTCGGCCCGGCGTAGCCGGTCGTTCTCCAGGTGCAGCGACAGCCGCTCGGCGGTGAGCACCGCCAGTGGCCGGGCGTACGCCGACGGTGCGGCGTCCAGCTCCAGCTCCCCGGCGTACGGGCGGTGCACCGTCAGCGGCACCCGGAGCAGTTCACTGTCGTCGCGGGGTTGTCGGCCGAAGCGGGCCAGCACCTGGCGACCCTGCCCGTCGCCCCGGTCCAGGCGGATCATGCCGCCGGCCGCGCCCACCATCTCGGCGACCCGGCTGAGCAGGCTGTTGGCGAAGTCGGGCAGCGGGTCGTCCGCGTAGATGTCGGGGGCGGTCTGCATGAGTTCGCTCATCGCGCCGGCGCTCGGCGCGGAGCTGTCGGTGGCGGCCCCCGGGCCGGAACTGGCCGGCATCGACTCGCCGCCCGCGCTGGCCCCGGCCGGCGGGTCGGCGCCGGGGCGGTTCAGCCGGAACCAGACGCCCTTCCCGGTGGGCAGGTACGTGGTGCCCCAGCGGCTGGCGAAGTGGTCGACCAGCAGCAGGCCCCGACCCCGCTCGGAGACCTCGTTGATCTCGGTGGCGTCGTTGCGGGTGCCGACGGTCAGCTCGTCGCCCGTGCCGGGCGCGAAGTCGGAGACGGTTACGGACAGCCCGATCTCGTCCGCGACGACCTCGATGTCCAGTTCGGTGCCGGCGTGCTCGACGGCGTTGGTTGTCAGCTCCGTGGTGAGCAGCAGCGCCTCGTTGGCCAGCTCGTCCAGGGCCGCCTCGGTCAGCACCGAGCGGACCACCGCGCGGGCAGCGGCCGGCGTACGACGGTCAGCGGGCAGGCGGACACGCCGGACCGCCCCGTTCCGGGCCCCGGCCGTCGCGGGCCCCGCCTCGGCTGACACCCCCGTATCCTCCACCGTCCCACCGCCGGGTGCCAAGCCGATCGACCATCGCGTGGGCCAGGTCGCCAGCCGGTCCCGTTCCGCTCTCCGCCCGGCTGCGACCATCCGCCCGCCGTGGCGGGGTCCCGGCACCCGGGCGAGGTGTCCGACCGGACGCGCCCGCTCGGCCCACATAGAGCGGATCGGGTGGCCAGCGGGGCCAATCGGCGGGTCGCGCACCCTGGCACTGCGGCGGACCCGGGCACAATATGGAATGCCGGCGTGTGCGCACGGGCCGGCGCCCCCGAGTTGAGCGAGGAATGATGACCACGGCGAAGCAGTCGGTGGCGGATCCGTCCGCACCCGACCACGAGGCGCTCCTCGGTGAGTTGACCGAGGCGCTGCGACGGGTCCGTCGCGGCGACCTGAAGGTTCGGCTACCCCGCCGCGCGGGCAAGGGCGGCGAGGTGGCGGACGCCTTCAACGAGGTGGTCTCGCTCCAGGAGCGGCAGTACCTGGACCTGCGGCGGATCAGCCGGATCGTCGGTCGGGACGGCCGGCTCACCGAGCGACTCGACGACGAGGGGCTGGACGGCTCCTGGGCGGAGGGGCAGCGGGCGATCAACTCGCTGATCGACGATCTGGGTCGGCCGACCACCGAGATCGCCCGGGTCATCGTGGCGGTCGCGGACGGCGATCTATCCCAGCACATGGCGCTGGAGATCGACGGCCGACCGCTGCGCGGTGAGTACCTGCGCATTGGGCGCACGGTGAACACCATGGTCGACCAGCTCTCGTCGTTCTCGAACGAGGTGACCCGGGTCGCGCGCGAGGTGGGCACCGAGGGCAAGCTGGGTGGCCAGGCCGACGTCCGGGGCGTCGCCGGCACCTGGAAGGACCTCACCGACTCGGTGAACACCATGGCGTCGAACCTCACCTACCAGGTGCGGTCGATCTCCCAGGTGTCCACGGCGGTGGCCAAGGGTGACCTGTCCCAGAAGATCACCGTGTCGGCCAAGGGTGAGGTCGCCGAGCTGGCGCACACCATCAACTACCTCACTGACACGCTGCGGCTCTTCGCCGAGCAGGTGACCCGGGTGGCCCGTGAGGTGGGTACCGAGGGCAAGCTGGGCGGCCAGGCCGAGGTGCCGAACGTGGCTGGCACCTGGAAGGACCTGACCGACAGCGTCAACTCGATGGCGTCGAACCTGACCGCCCAGGTGCGCAACATCGCCCAGGTCTCCACGGCGGTGGCTCGTGGTGACCTGTCGCAGAAGATCACGGTGGCGGCGCAGGGCGAGATCCTGGAGCTGAAGGACACCGTCAACACGATGGTCGATCAGCTGTCGTCGTTCGCCGACGAGGTGACCCGGGTGGCTCGTGAGGTGGGCATCGAGGGCAAGCTCGGCGGCCAGGCCCAGGTGCGTGGGGTCTCCGGCACCTGGCGTGACCTCACCGAGAACGTCAACCAGCTGGCCGGCAATCTGACCAGCCAGGTCCGCAACATCTCCCAGGTCTCCACGGCGGTGGCGAAGGGTGACCTGTCGCAGAAGATCACGGTGGACGCCCAGGGCGAGATCCTGGAGCTGAAGAACACCGTCAACACGATGGTGGATCAGCTGTCGTCGTTCGCCGACGAGGTGACCCGGGTGGCCCGTGAGGTGGGCACCGAGGGCAACCTGGGCGGTCAGGCGCAGGTGAAGGGCGTCTCGGGCACCTGGCGGGACCTGACCGACAATGTGAACTCGATGGCGTCGAACCTGACGAGCCAGGTGCGCAACATCGCGTCGGTGACCACGGCGGTGGCGAAGGGTGACCTGTCGCAGAAGATCACGGTGGATGCTCGGGGCGAGATCCTGGAGCTGAAGTCGACGGTGAACACGATGGTCGACCAGTTGTCGTCGTTCGCCGACGAGGTGACCCGGGTGGCCCGTGAGGTGGGCACCGAGGGCAAGCTCGGCGGCCAGGCCCAGGTACGCGGCGTGGCCGGCACCTGGCGGGACCTGACCGACAACGTGAACTCGATGGCGTCGAACCTGACCGCCCAGGTGCGGAACATCGCCCAGGTCTCCACGGCGGTGGCGAAGGGTGACCTGTCGCAGAAGATCACGGTGGATGCTCGGGGCGAGATCCTGGAGCTGAAGTCGACGGTGAACACGATGGTCGACCAGCTGTCGTCGTTCGCCGATGAGGTGACCCGGGTGGCCCGTGAGGTGGGCACCGAGGGCAAGTTGGGCGGTCAGGCGCAGGTCAAGGGCGTCTCGGGCACCTGGCGGGACCTGACCGACAACGTGAACTCGATGGCGTCGAACCTGACCGGCCAGGTGCGCAACATCGCCTCGGTGACCACCGCCGTGGCGAAGGGTGACCTGAGCCAGAAGATCACCGTGGACGCGCAGGGCGAGATCCTGGAGCTGAAGTCCACGGTGAACACCATGGTCGACCAGCTGTCGTCGTTCGCCGACGAGGTGACCCGGGTGGCCCGCGAGGTCGGCATCGAGGGCAAGTTGGGCGGTCAGGCGCAGGTCAAGGGCGTCTCCGGCACCTGGCGTGACCTCACGGAAAACGTCAACCAGCTCGCCTCGACCCTGACCACCCAGCTGCGGGCCATCGCGCAGGTGTCCACGTCGGTGACCCGGGGTGACCTGACCCAGCGGATCGCGGTCAAGGCGCAGGGCGAGGTCGCCGAGCTGAAGGACAACATCAACCAGATGATCGTCACCCTCCGGGAGACGACCAAGAAGAACGCCGAGCAGGGCTGGCTTGACTCCAACCTGGCCCGGATCGGCGGCCTGTTGCAGGGCCAGCGGGATCTGGGCGAGGTCTGCCGAATGATCATGACGGAGGTGACCCCGCTGGTCGACGCCCAGCTCGGCGCCTTCTTCCTGGCCGACGACGCCGACGGCAGCATGCGACTGAAGCTGACCTCCTCCTACGGGTACGTGGCGCGGGGGCACGACGTCACCTTCGGGCCGGGTGAGGGGCTGGTCGGGCAGACCGCCCTCTCCCGCCGGACGATCCGGGTCAGCGCATCCCCGAACAGCCGGCTCACCCTGCGCTCCGGCCTGGCCGAGACGCCCCCGTCCGACCTGGTGGTACTCCCCGTGCTGTTCGAGGGGGAGCTGCTCGGGGTGATCGAGTTCGCCAGCGTGGCGGCCTTCTCCGAGCTGCACCTGGCGTTCCTGGAGCGGCTGGTGCTCACCATCGGCGTCGCGGTCAACACCATCCAGGCCAACCGTCGTACCGAGGAGCTGCTGGCCCAGTCACAGCGGCTGGCGCACGAACTCCAGGAGCAGTCGGCGGAGTTGCAGCGCACCAACGCCGAGCTGGAGGAGAAGGCCACCCTGCTCTCCGAGCAGAAGGGCAACATCGAGACGAAGAACCGGGAGATCGAGCTGGCCCGGCTCGGCCTGGAGGAGAAGGCGCAGCAGCTCACCCGGGCCTCGGCGTACAAGTCGGAGTTCCTGGCCAACATGAGCCACGAGCTGCGGACGCCACTGAACTCGCTGCTGCTGCTGGCCCGGCTGCTGGCGGAGAACTCGGAGCAGAACCTCAACCCGAAGCAGATCGAGTTCGCCCGGACCATCCACAGCGCCGGCTCGGACCTGCTCTCGCTGATCGACGACATCCTGGACCTGTCCAAGATCGAGGCGGGTCGGATGGACGTCGAGCCGACCGAGATCCGGTTCGCGGAGATCCGCGGCTACGTCGAGCAGGCGTTCGCGCCGCAGGCCGAGGAGAAGAACCTGGACTTCCAGGTACGGGTGAGCAAGGACCTGCCACCGGCGCTGGTCACGGACGCGCAGCGGTTGCAGCAGATTCTGCGCAACCTGCTCTCCAACGCGGTGAAGTTCACCGACAACGGTGCGGTGACGCTGCGAATCGCCCCAGCGGCGGAGAACGCGGTCTTCGACGTGCCGGCGCTGACCAACGCCCAGCAGGTGATCGCGTTCACCGTGATCGACACCGGGATCGGCGTCTCCGACGACAAGCTGTCGATCATCTTCGAGGCGTTCCAGCAGGCGGACGGGACCACCAGCCGCCGCTACGGCGGCACCGGCCTGGGCCTGTCGATCAGCCGTGACCTGGCTCGGTTGATCGGGGGCACGATCACCGTGTCGTCGGCGCCCGGGCAGGGGTCGACCTTCACCCTGTTCGTGCCGCAGGTGCTGGCCCCGGACGCCGTGGTCGCGCCCCAGGCGCCGTCCCCGCAGCGCGCCGGTCTGCCGTCGTCGCTGCTGATGCCGCCGCTGGAGCTGTTTCCCGAGCGGCCGGAGGCGCCGGCCACCCGCCAGCTGGACGGGTCCACGGTGCTGATCGTGGACGATGACGTGCGTAACGTCTTCGCCCTGACCAGCGCCTTGGAGTTGCACGGGATGACCGTGCTGTACTCGGACAACGGCGTGGACGGTGTCCGCCTGTTGGCCGAGCACCCGGAGGTGGACATCGTGCTGATGGACGCCATGATGCCCGACCAGGACGGGTACGAGACCACCCGCCAGATCCGCCGCAACCACCGGTTCGCCGACCTACCGGTCGTCTTCCTGACCGCGAAGGCGATGCCGGGCGACCGCGAGTCCGCACTCGCGGCCGGGGGCAGCGACTACATCACCAAGCCGGTCGACCTGGACGACCTGATCGAGCTGATGTCGTCCTGGATCAGCGGCAGCCGGACCGAGGAGACTTCGTGACCCAGATGGCCAAGGCGCTACTCGTCGACGACCGGCGGGAGAATTTGATGGCACTGGAGGCGATCCTCCAGGGCCTGCCGGTCCAGTCCGTGGCGGTGGAGAGCGGCGAGGCGGCGCTCAAGCAGCTGCTGGTGGACGACTTCGCGGTGATCCTGCTGGACGCACAGATGCCGGACATGGACGGCTTCGAGACGGCCAGCCACATCAAGCGCCGGGAGCGGACCCGGCACGTGCCGATCATCTTCCTCACCGCCGCCGACCGGGACGCCCAGCTCGCCCTGCGCGGGTACCAGGTGGGCGCGGTGGACTACCTGACCAAGCCGTTCGACCCGTGGGTGCTGCGGGCCAAGGTGTCGGTCTTCGTCGAGCTGTGGGTGAAGACCCGGCAGTTGGCTGCCCAGTCGGACCTGGTGCGGGAGCGCGACACGCAGTGGCGGCGGCTCACCGACGCGGTCGACGAGGCGGTCACCCTGCTCCGCTCCGACGAGCCGGAGGCTCGGGACCGGGCGGTGGAGCTGCTCGAACAGGCCCGCTGGGGCAACACCTCCTGACGGAGGGGTGGGCGCTCAGGCCTCGCCGGGGCGGATGTGGCCGCTGGCCGCCCGGCGGGCCCGCCAGCGACTGGGCCTAGCCGGTGGGTTGGTCGTTGCGGATCATCAGGGCGCTGCGGAGGCCGGTGATGTCCAGGACGCGGATCAGGAAATCACCCACGTGAGTGAGCATCAGCAGGCTCTGCGCGTGGCTGGCCTTGCGGCTGAGCACGACCAGGGTGCCCAGGCCCTGTGAGTCGCAGAAGGTGACGCCGCCGAGGTCGAGCACGATCTTCGGCGGCGGGTCGGCCAGCACCTCGTTGACCACGGTGGAGAGCTGCGCGGCCGTGAGCATGTCGATCTCACCGGCCAGGCGCAGCACTGCTTCGTCGCCCGTCCGGTGTAGCGTGATGGACAGTTCGGCACGATCCACCCGGTCAGCCTAGCGCGATCCGGACGACCCGGCCTGTCGAGGCCGCGAGGCGCTCCGGCCGCCGTGTCGGCCCCGTTGACGGGCGCCGGAGGCGGGTGAGCCGGGTAACCCCGGTCCGGGGTGGCTGCGGCCTGACCGTTCGGCGCTGACACAATGGCGGCATCGTGACCGAGACATTCTCTGCCGGATCCGGCCGCTACCCGGCCGACGCGCCGGCCTCCGAGGCCCTGTTCGACCGCGCCCGCGCCATCGTGCCGGGCGGGGTGAACTCCCCCGTGCGCGCCTTCCAGGCGGTCGGCGGCACCCCGCGCTTCATGGTTCGCGGCGAGGGTCCGTGGCTGCACGACGCCGACGGCCGCCGCTACGTCGACCTGGTCTGCTCCTGGGGTCCGCTGGTCCTCGGGCACGCCCACCCGGAGGTGGTGGACGCCGTACAGGCCGCCGCCGCCCGGGGCACCAGCTTCGGCACCCCCACCCCCGGTGAGGTGGAGTTGGCCACCGAGATCGTCGACCGGACCCCGGTGGAGCAGGTCCGGCTGGTCAACTCCGGCACCGAGGCGACCATGTCGGCGATCCGACTGGCCCGCGGCTTCACCGGCCGCTCCAAGATCGTCAAGTTCGCCGGCTGCTACCACGGGCACGTCGACGCTCTACTCGCCTCCGCCGGGTCCGGCGTGGCCACCCTGGGCCTGCCCGACTCACCCGGCGTCACCGGCGCGGCGGCCAGCGAGACCATCGTGCTGCCGTACAACGACGTCAGGGCGGTCGAGGAGGCCTTCGCCGCCGAAGGCCAGCACATCGCCGCGGTGATCACCGAGGCCGCCGCCGGCAACATGGGCGTGGTCGCCCCCCGCGACGGCTTCAACCAGCAGCTAGCCCGGATCGCGCACGCGCACGGCGCGCTGCTCGTGGTCGACGAGGTGATGACCGGCTTCCGGGTCTCCCGCGCCGGCTGGCACGGCCTCGACCCCTCCGACGCCGACCTGTGGACGTACGGCAAGGTCATGGGTGGTGGGCTGCCCGCCGCCGCGTTCGGCGGGCGCGCCGAGATCATGGCCCGGCTCGCCCCGGCCGGCCCGGTCTACCAGGCCGGCACGCTCTCCGGTAACCCGCTCGCCTGCGCCGCCGGCCTGGCCACGCTGCGGCTGGCCGACGACGAGCTGTACCGCCGCCTCGACGAGACGGCCGCCGTCGTGGGCAAGCTCGCCGCCGACGCGTTGGCCGCCGCCGGGGTCCCGCACCGGCTGTCGTACGCGGGCAGCATGTTCTCGATCTTTTTCACCGACGCCGACGTGGTCGACTACGACAGCGCCCGCACCCAGCACGTGCCGGCGTTCAAGGCGTTCTTCCACGCGATGCTCGCCGCCGGCGTGTACCTGCCGCCGAGCGCGTTCGAGTCGTGGTTCGTGTCGGCGGCGATCGACGACGCCGCTCTGGATCAGATCGCCGCCGCGCTGCCGACGGCGGCGAACGCGGCGGCAGCGGCGGGTCACGGGGGGTAACGAGCGGTGAGCAAGACGGTGGTCCACGTGCTCCGGCACGGCGAGGTGTACAACCCCGACCAGATCCTCTACGGCCGGCTGCCCGGTTTCCGCCTCTCCGAGCTGGGTGTGCAGATGGCCAAGGCCGCGGCACAGGGGTTGGCGGAGCGGGAGGTCGTGCACGTGGTGGCCAGCCCGCTGGAGCGCGCCCAGCAGACCGCCGAGCCGATCGCCGCCCAGTTCGGGCTGTCGGTCGGGGTGGACGAGCGGCTGATCGAGAGCGCCAACTGGTTCGAGGGCAAGAAGGTGTCCCCGGGCGACGGGTCGTTCCGCGACCCGCGCAACTGGTGGGTGCTGCGCGACCCGGTGACGCCGTCCTGGGGCGAGGCGTACCGGGTCATCGCCGAGCGGATGTTCGCCGCCGTGCACGCCGCCCGGGTCGCCGCCGAGGGGCGCGAGGCGGTGCTGGTCTCGCACCAGTTGCCGATCTGGACGCTGCGCCGGTACGTCGAGCGCAAGCGGCTCTGGCACGACCCGCGCAAACGGCAGTGCGGGCTGGCCAGCCTCACCTCGTTCCACTTCGACGGCGCCAAGGTGGTCGGCATCGGCTACAACGAGCCGGCCGCGCACCTGATCGCCCTCTCCGCGACCGCCCGGACGGCCAAGGGGGCCTGATGAACGCCCGGAGGTGGACCGCGGGTCTGCTCGCCACCGTCGCCGCGGTGGCGCTGGTCGGCTGCACCTCGCAGGGCCGGGAGAAGACCTGCACGACCACCTCCGACGGTGTCATCGAGTGCGCACCGGACCAGCGCTCGGCACCGCCCGCGATCAGCGGTGAGCTGCTCACCGGCGGCAACTACGACGTCAGCCAGGCCCGTGGCCAGGTGGTGGTGCTCAACTTCTGGGGTTCCTGGTGCGCGCCCTGTCGCGCCGAGGCGGACGACCTGGAGGGCACCTACCAGGCCACCAAGGCCTCCGGGGTGACCTTCCTCGGCATCAACGTCCAGGACCAGCGGGACAAGGCCAAGGCGTTCGAGGAGGGCCGGGTCACCTATCCGAGCCTGTTCGACCCGCCGAGCAAACTGGCGCTCGCCCTGGACATCCCACCGAACAGCATTCCGGCGACCGTGGTGCTCGACCGGGAGGGCCGGATCGCCACGGTGATCCGGGCAGCGGTCAAGCAGGAGGGGCTGCAACCGATCGTCGAGCGGATCGCCGCCGAGCAGGCGGCGTCTCGCTGATGGGCGAGACCTTCAAGGAGTTGGCCACGAGCGGGCCGCTGCTGCTCGCCATCGGCGCGGCGGCGCTCGCCGGCCTGGTCAGCTTCCTCTCCCCGTGCGTGCTCCCGCTGGTCCCCGGCTACCTCTCGTACGTCACCGGCCTCGCCGGCGCCGACCTGGAGGGCCGCCGTCCGGCGGCCGACCCCACGCCGGCCAACCCCACGCCGGCCAACCCCACGCCGGCCGAGGCCACTGGCGGTGTCGCCGTCCGGGAGCGGACCGCCACGGCCGCGGCCGTCAAGGGCCGGGTGCTCGCCGGGACGCTGCTCTTCATCGCCGGCTTCACCGTCGTCTTCGTCGCCACCGCGATCCTGTTCGCCAGCATCGGCCGGGTCTTCTTCGAGTACGAGCGGCAGCTGGAGATCGCCATCGGCGCGCTGATCATCGTGCTCGGGCTGGGCTATCTCGGGCTGATCCCGGCCCTGCAACGGGAGTTCCGGATCTCCCGTCTGCCCTCCGCCGGGCTGCTCGGCGCCCCGGTCTTCGGCGCGGTCTTCGCACTCAGTTGGGTGCCCTGCACCGGCCCCACGCTCGGCGCGGTGATGGGCATGGCCACCGCGAGCGGCCAGAGCGACCGTGCGGTCGTGCTCGCCGTGGCGTACTGCCTCGGGCTGGGGATACCGTTCGTCGTCTTCGGGCTGGGCTTCCAGCGCCTGCTCGGGGTCTTCCGCGCCGTCCGGCGCAACAGCCGCTGGGTCACCCGGGTCGGCGGCGCCCTGCTCATCCTGATCGGCCTCGCGCTGGTCACCGGCGGATGGCAGAGCTTCGTGATCTGGTTGCAGACCACCGTCGGGGTGGGCGAGGTGAGCATCTGATGACCGCCCTGGACGACCGGCCGGAGACCGCGGCCCCGGCGCCCCGGCGCCGGCCCAACCGGCTGCTGGCACTGCTGCGCAACTCGTGGCGGCAGCTGACCAGCATGCGTACGGCGCTGATCCTGCTCTTCCTGCTCGCCGTCGCCGCCATCCCCGGCTCGGTGCTGCCGCAGCGCGGGATCAGCCCGGAGAGGGTCAACGAGTACTTCACCGAGCACCCGGACCTGGCCCCTCGGCTGGACCGGATCGGCGCGTTCGAGGTCTTCGGCTCGGTCTGGTTCTCCGCGATCTACCTGCTGCTGTTCACCTCCCTGATCGGCTGCATCACGCCCCGGCTGCGCGACCACGTCCGGGCGCTCCGGTCCCGGCCGCCGGCCGCGCCGAAGCGGCTGCAGCGGCTGCCGCAGCACGCGGTGCTGCCCGCCCCGGCCGGCGGCGCGGCGGCGGTCGCCGAGGTGCTGCGCGGCCGACGCTGGCGGGTGGAGGTCCGCGGCAACGAGGTCTCCGCCGAGAAGGGGTACCTCAAGGAGACCGGCAACCTGCTCTTCCACACCTCGCTGATCGCCGTGCTGATCGGCGTCGCGCTCGGCTCGTGGTACGGCTGGAGCGGCAACCGGCTGCTGGTGGCGGGCGCCGACAACGCCTTCTGCAACACCCGGCAGCAGTACGCCGAGGCGAAGCTCGGCCCCCAGGTGGACAGCGAGGACCTGCCCCGTTTCTGTCTGCGGCTGGACGACTTCCAGGCCCGGTTCCTGGCCTCCGGCCAGCCGGAGTTCTTCGACGCCACGGTCACCGTCGACGGCCCTGACGAGCCGACCCGCAGCGCCAACTTCTCGGTGAACTCGCCACTGCGGCTGGGCGACGCGAACGTCTACCTGCTCGGCCACGGGTACGCCCCGGTCATCCGTTACACCGACCGGTTCGGCCGCACCCAGGTCAGCGACGAGCCGTTCCTGACCACCGGCGACATGGGCCTGACCAGCGAGGGGCTGGCGGCCTTCCCGGACGCGAACATCGACCCGCGGACCGGGCAGCGCGCACCGGATGAGCAGATGGCGTTCACCGGCATCTACCTGCCCACGGCGCCACAGCAGGCACCGTTCGTCAGCTCGCAGTACCCGACCGAGCGCAACCCGGCGCTGAACCTGGTCGCCTACCGGGGCAACCTCGGTTTGGACGCCGGCATCCCGGGCTCGATCTACCAGCTCGACCAGCGGCAGGTGCGGACCGGCAAGGTCAAGGAGGTCGGCACCAAGCTGCTCAAGAAGGGCGAGACCTGGACGCTGGACGACGGCAGCAAGGTCGAGTTCCTCGGCACCGAGCGGTACGTCACCCTTTCCGTCCGGCACGATCCCGGCTCGACGATCCTGCTGATCAGCTGCGGGTTCCTGCTGGTCGGGTTGATGGGCTCGCTGTTCGGGCGGCGCCGCCGGGTGTTCTTCCGGGTGATGCCGGCCGACCCGGCGGACGGATCTCCGACGGGCGGTAGTAGCTTGATGGAGGCCGGTGGCTTGCCGCGCACCGACTATCCAGGGTTCGCCGACGAGTTCGCCCAGCTCGTCGCCGCGGTCAGCGGTGACGAACGGGCGGCCGAGCGGGCGGCAACGGATGCTGACTCCAGCGGCCGGGCCGGTGTGCGAGAAGGGACCGAGTGATGTCCGCGCTCTCCGACAATCTGGTGACCTTCGCGATCCTGGTGTACCTGGTCGCGATGATCTGCCACGCCGTGGAGTACGCGCTGGGCAACGCGCGTACCTCGGTCGCCGCCGCGGCTCCGGCTCCTGAGCTGGTCGGCGCTGGCGTCGGCGGAGGCGGCGGTGCCGTACCGACGTCGTCCGCGCCGGTCCCGGTGTCGGCCGCAGCCGACCGCTCGGCGCGGCGCGCCCGGATCGCCGGCCTGGCCGCGGTGGGCGCCACCGCGCTCGCCGCCGTGCTGCACCTCGCGGCGCTGGTCACCCGCGGCATCGCGGCCGACCGCATGCCCTGGGGCAACATGTACGAGTTTGTGCTCACGGTGACGTTCATCGGGGTCGCGGCCTGGCTCGTGGTGCTCTGGAAGCGGCCCTCGCTGCGCAAGCTCGGGCTGTTCCTCACCCTGGTGATGGTGCTGCTGGTGGCCACCGCCGAGCTGGTGCTGTACGTGCCGATCGTGCCGCTGGTGCCGGCGCTGAACTCGTACTGGTTCGTCATCCACGTCTCGACCATCGTCTTCGCGTCCGGCATCCTGCTGTTGGGCGCCGTGCCGGCGGTCGGCTACCTGATGCGCTCCGGGTTCGAGCAGGGCAAGCGGAGCTTCCCGTACACCCTCGCCAAGCGGCTGCCGGCGGCCGCTGGTCTGGAGCGGCTGACCTTCACGCTGCACGCCTTCGCCTTCCCGATCTTCACCTTCGCGGTGATCGCCGGTGCGATCTGGGCCGAGGCGGCCTGGGGGCGGCCGTGGGGCTGGGACCCGAAGGAGACCTGGGCCTTCATCTCCTGGGTCGTGTACGCCGGCTACCTGCACGCCCGGGCCACGCCCAGCGTGAAGCGCAACGTGGCCACCTGGATCGCCGTGCTCGGCTTCCTCACCGTCCTGATGAACCTGTTCGGCGTGAACATCTTCTTCACCGGCCTGCACTCGTACGGTGGCCTGGACTGATCCTCGAGTAGCCCGACGTCCTACCCGTCGGATCCCGGCGACCGGGGTCGCCAGCCGCGCAGTGTCCGGTCCACCTGCACGGTGACCTGGTAGGCCACCTCCGGCAGGTCGGCCAGTTCGATCCGCTCGGCGCGCAGCGCCAGTTGGGCGTGCAGTTCCCGGGCGATGGCGTCGCGCACCTCGACCAGCAGGGGCGACAACCCGTCCGGGTCGCCGACGACGTAGGCATCCGACATGCCTTCCAGGCTGCGCGCCGGCGGGCGAGGCACGCCAGTGCCGGTGAGATTTGTCCGCGCGGCTTGACCCACTCCAGGTCGGCGATGTCGCGGTGTTTCGCGCCGCCAACACCGCCATGTCGGCAACATGGTGTCGATCAACCCTGGTGCGGTCAGCCGCCGAACCACCCTGGCACGTCGAGCCGGAACCAGTTGGCGGCGGCCATCGTCCGCAGGTCGTCCTCCAGGGCGTCGACCCGCTCCGGGCCGAGGGTGTCGGCCCACCGCTCGCGCAATCGGTCGAAGATCTCCGCCGAGCGGCGCAACCCGTCGACACCGCGCGGGGTCATCATGACCAGCCGGCGGCGGGCGTCCCGGGGGTCGTCGATCCGGGCGAGGTAGCCGACGGCGACCAGCCGGTCGACCGTCTTGCCGGCTGCCTGCTTGGAGATGCCCAACCGCTGGCCCAGTTCGGTGGCGGTGGTGCCGTCCGCCCCGACCGCTTGGAGCACGAAGCCGTGCAGCGGTCGCAGCTCCGGATGGCCCTGCCGGGCCAGCTCGGCGTGCAGGTCGTCGATCAGCGTCCGGAAACCGGCCAGGAGCAGCAGCGGCAGCTGGAAGCCGGGCCGGGCGGGTTCAGCGGTTGCCATGTTCGACAACCACGTTTACTATTTCGTCAACCACGTTGACTATCTTACGGGGCTCCGGGCGACGTGGCACTCCCGACTCCGCTGCCGAAAGCAGGTAACCGTGTCCGTCTTCACCGCGCACACCGCCGAGACCGCCCCCGTCGCCGCCCGTCCGACCGTCGAGGCGGTACGCCGCCGGTTCGGCTGGTTGCCCGCCCCGGTGGCGCTGATGGCCGACTCGCCGCAGCTGCTCGCCGGCTTCCTCACCGCCAACGCGGGCTTCGAACAGACCGCCCTCGAACCGCTGGAACGGGAGGTGGTCGTCCTCGCCGTCGCCACCACGAACGAGTGTCACGTCTGCGTCGCCCTGCACACCGGCACGCTCACCCGGCTCGGCGCGACCACCGAGCTGATCACCGCGCTGCGGGCCGGCACGGCGCTGCCGGAGCCACGGCTGGAGGCGCTGCGCCAGTTCACCCTGGCCGTGCTCGACCATCGAGGTGCGGTGCCCGACGGCGTGCTGGACGACTTCCTGACCGCCGGCTATCAGCCCCGGCACGCGCTGGACGTGGTGCTCGGCGTTGGCACGTACACCATCTCCACCTTCGCCAACCGGCTCACCCGCGCGCCGCTCGACCCGCCGCTGGCCGCCCACGCCTGGGAGCCGGCCGCCTGACGGCCGCCGCCGGTGGTCGGCCGGCGGCGGAGCCGGTCAACCATCGGCCGCCACCCGGTCGAGCCACTCGCCCACCAGCGCGTCGAACAGCCCGGGCTGCTCGATCTGGAGGTTGTGGCCGGCGACGTCGAGCACCGCGAACGTCGCCCGCGGGTAGTGCGGCAGCAGCACGAACTGGTCGAGGTAGCCGGTGACGTGGTCCTGGCGCCCGGTGAGGATCAGGGTCGGCCGGGTGAACGGCGCGCCGTCCTCGGGATCCTCGCTGAGGGTCCACCGCTGCCGGATGCGCGCCATCGCCGTGGTGTCCGCGACGTCGAGGCCGGTCAGGATCTCCTCGCGGAACCGGCGCAGCGTCTCCGGGGTCTGCACGACAGAGATGTCCGCGAACTCGGCAGCGGTCCGGGCGTCGGTCGAGGCGAGCAGATCCGGGTCGGGGCGCAGCACCTGCCGCTGCGGCACCGTGCGATCCGCGTTCTCCACCGCAGTGCCGGTGGGGCAGACCAGCGCCAGGCCGCGCACCTGGTCGGGGCGGGACCGGGCGATGGCGCGGGCGAGATAGCCGCCGTACGACTCGCCGACGAGCAGGAACGGTGCGTCGCCGAGGACGTCGTCCACGAAGTCCTGCACGGCGGCGAGCACATCGTCGGAGCTGGCGATCTCGGGCGGGCACGGCGACTCGCCCATGCCGGGCAGGTCCGGGTAGAGCCGTCGGTAGCCGGTGCGCCCGGCGAAGACCGGCTCGAGGCAACCGAGCATCAGCCGGTGGTCAGGTGTCCAACCGTGCAGGGCCAGCACCGGGGTCCCCGTACCGTGCTCGACGAAGTTCAACGTCACCGGCGTGCGGTGCGGCATGGTGTTCCCCCTGGTCTGTTGCGACGGCCCACGCATGGTGCCGGTCGGCGCCGACAGATCCGGCCCGGACCGGCGGCTGCTGTGGCGAACCCCACGGGGCCGTCGGCACACAACGGGCGATCCGCCACCGGCAGGCGCGGTCAGGATGCCTCCGGCCGGGTGACGCCCGCCATCCCCGGACCCGGCCGGGAAGGTTGGGGCGCCGGTGGGGGAGACTGGCGGGTATGGCGCGTGGCTTCCCGTACACCGATCTCAAGGACTTCCTCGCGGCGCTGGAGCGCGCGGGGGAGCTGCGACGTGTCGACGTCCCGGTCGACCCCACGCTGGAGATCAGCGAGGTGGTCACCCGGACGGTCCGCGCCGGCGGTCCGGCGCTGCTCTTCGAGCGGCCCACCCGGGGCGAGATGCCAGTCGCCGTCAACCTGTTCGGCACCGAGAAGCGGATGGCGATGGCGCTCGGGGTGGAGAACCTCGACGAGATCGGCGCGCGGATCGGCGAGCTGCTCAAGCCGGAGCTGCCGCAGGGCTTCTCGGGCATGATGGGCGGGCTCGGCAAGGTCATGCAGCTCAAGTCGATGCCGCCGAAGAAGGTCAAGACGGCCCCCTGCCAGCAGGTGGTCTACCGCGGCGACGACGTCGACCTCAACCGGTTGCCGGGGCTGCAGGTCTGGCCGGGTGACGGCGGGATCTTCCACAACTTCGGGCTGACCCACACCAAGCACCCGGAGACCGGCAAGCGCAACCTCGGGCTCTACCGGCTCCAGCAGCACTCACGCAACACGATCGGCATGCATTGGCAGATCCACAAGAACTCCACGGCGCACCACGCGGTCGCTGAGCAGCTCGGGCAGCGGCTGCCGGTGGCGATCGCCATCGGTGCCGACCCTGCGGTCGCCTACTCGGCCAGCGCGCCACTGCCGGCCGACATCGACGAATACCTCTTCGCCGGTTTCCTGAGCGGCGAGCGGGTCGAGATGGTCGACTGCCTGACCGTGCCGCTGCAGGTGCCGGCGCACGCGCAGATCGTCCTCGAGGGCTACATCGAGCCGGGCGAGCGGCTGCCGGAGGGCCCGTTCGGCGACCACACCGGCTTCTACACGCCGGTGGAGCCGTTCCCGGTGATGCACATCGAGGCGATGACCATGCAGCGCGACCCCGTCTACCACTCGATCGTCACGTCCCAGCCGCCCCAGGAGGACCACGGTCTCGGCAAGGCCACCGAGCGGATCTTCGCGCCGCTGCTGCGCTTCTTGATTCCGGACATCGTCGACTACGACCTGCCGGCCGCCGGGGTCTTCCACAACTGCGCGATCGTGTCGATCCGCAAGCGGTACCCGAAGCACGCCCAGAAGGTGATGAACGCTATCTGGGGCGCGCACATGATGTCGCTGACCAAGCTGATCGTGATCGTCGACGAGGACTGCGACGTGCACGACTACAACGAGGTGGCCTTCCGCGCCTTCGGCAACGTCGACTACGCGCGCGACCTGCTGCTCACCGAGGGGCCCGTCGACCACCTCGACCACGCGTCGTACCAGCAGTTCTGGGGCGGCAAGGCGGGCGTCGACGCGACCCGCAAGCTGCCCACCGAGGGATACACCCGCGGCTGGCCGGAGGAGATGCGCATGTCGCCGGAGGTCACCTCCCTGGTCGACAAGCGCTGGAAGGAGTACGGCATCTGATGGCGGTCCTCGACGCGCCGGCCGAACGTCCGGGCCGGATCAAGTCCTTCCTCAAGCTCGTCGCGATCGAGCACTCGGTCTTCGCGCTGCCGTTCGCGTACCTGTCGGCGCTGACCGCGATGCAGGTCAACGGCGGCCGGGTGCGCTGGATGGACCTGCTGCTGATCACCGTGGCGATGGTCGGGGCGCGGACGTTCGCGATGGCCGCCAACCGGATCCTCGACCGGCGGATCGACGCGCGGAACCCGCGTACCGCCGGCCGTGAGCTGGTCACCGGTGCGGTGAGCGTGCGGACGGCCTGGACCGGCGCGGCCGTCGCACTGGTGGTCTTCCTCGCCGCCGCCGCCCTGCTCAACCCGCTCTGCCTGGTGCTGGCGCCGCTCGCCGTGGTGCCGCTGGTGGTCTACCCGTACGGCAAGCGGTTCACCAACTGGCCGCACGCCATCCTTGCGGTGGCTCAGGCGGTCGGCCCGGTCGGCGCCTGGCTGGCGGTCACCGGCACCCTGGACGGCTCCTGGCCGGCCTGGCTGCTGGGCGCGGCGGTCGGGCTGTGGATCGGCGGCTTCGATCTGATCTACGCCTGCCAGGACACCGAGGTGGACCGGGAGATCGGTGTGCACAGCGTGCCCGCCCGGTACGGGCGGCGCTTCGCGCTGCACGCCTCCACCGTGGCGCACGTGGTGACCTTCGGGCTCTTCGTCTGGTTCGGCGCGCTGATCGGGTTCGGCTGGCTCTGGTGGGTCGGCCTGGCACTGACCGCGGTCGCCTTCGGCTACCAGCACGTGGTGGTCACCCCGACCGACCTGAGCAAGGTCAACCGGGCGTTCTTCACCGCCAACGGCTTCGTCGGCATCGCGCTGTTCGTCTTCGCCCTGCTCGACCTGGTGATCCGGCTCGACCTGCGGCCCTGATCGGTCCGCATCGCCCGACCTCCGCGCCGACCCGCTGCGGCGCGGTCCGGGCCGGCGCGGTCAGGGCTGGGACGTGCCGGCGGGCTCGGGATGCTCGGTGGGGTAGCGCCCGCTCTCCAGCGTCCACTCGATGGTGCCGCGCACCGCGTCGGCCACCCCGTCGAGGTGGTCGGTGACCGCCTCGTCCAGCGCCGGGCCGAACGACGGCACTGCGGCCCGCAGCGCCACGAAGTGCCGCATCGACTCCCGCCAGCGCTCCGCCACCCGGTCGACCGCCGTCGCGGGCGACAGGCCCCACTCGTCCTGCATGGCCAGCACGAGGTTGTGCCCGCCCGCGGTGGCCCGGTCCCGGTCCAGCGAGGCCAGGTCGTTGTACCAGGAGAGCAGGTCGTTGCCGGTGTGGGCGAGCTGGCGCAGCAGCGGGTGGTGGTAGACCGGGTCGGGCAGCGGTCGGCCGCTGACGAACTCCACCAGCGGGTAGGACACGTCCGCCGCCGAGGTGGCCCGACGCAACTCGACGTACTCGGTGACGCCGGGCCGATGGCTGGCCTCCTTGTTGACCGCCTCCCGCCAGGTGCCGTCGAGATGCCGGGCCACCGCGTCGGCGAAGCGCAGTCGCCACCGGGCCGGCATCCGGCGGCGCGGCTCCCGCCAGGCCAGCACCAGTAGCCGTCGGAGCGGACCGGTCAGCCCGGCGTGCCGTGGCCGGGGGCCGTCGTGCAGCAAAGCCAGCGTGCCGTTGCGCAGCGCCCGGATCTGGCCCGGGTCGAGCCGGCCCGGCCCGTCGCAGGCGTCGTCGACCAGGAAGAACCAGGTGAACAGGGCGGTCAGCACACGCAGGTCGGCCTCGCTCGCGTCCGGGTAGAGCCGGCCGGCGTACCGGGCGAAGGCACCCCGGGTCAGCCGGTGCAGCGCGGCGTCGTCCAGCGGCAGGCCCAGCTCGGGCAGCAGGCCGAGCAGCCACTCCTGCACCCGGTCGGCGTGCGGCGAGAGCCGGGCCGGGATCGGGCACTCGGCGCGTAGCGTCCAGAGGACCTTGCCGGTCGTCACCGATGCCTCCTGTGCGATCTGCTGCCGGTGCGAATCGCCACCGGCAGCATCTCAGGTCGACGGGATGCACAGGTACCCCCCGGACAACTCGGGCGACCAGCGATCCCGGGGGTGCCCGCCGACGCACCAGCCCGACCAGGCAGGCTGGAAGGTATGCGGGAACCATGGGTGGTCGGAGTCTCCGGGGCCTCCGGCACGCCGTACGCGGCGGCCGTCATCGGCGGGCTGCTCGACGCGGGCGAGGCGGTGGACCTGATCGTGTCCCGGGCGGCGCGGCTGACCCTGCTCGACGAGACCGGGCGGCCGTTCCGCGACGCGCACTGGGCCGAGGACCTCGCCGCCTGGCTCGGCCGGGACCTGACCGGCGCGGACCTGCGGCACTGGCCGGCGGGCGACCTGGCCGCCGGGCCGAGCAGCGGCTCCTACCGGGTACGCGGAATGGCCGTGGTGCCGGCCAGTACGGCTGCCTGCGCCGGCATCGCGATCGGGCTCTCCAAGGACCTGTTGCAGCGTGCTGCCGAGGTCAACCTCAAGGAGCGCCGGCCGGTGGTGGTGGTCCCCCGGGAGACGCCGGTGACCCGTAGCCACCTGGAGCACCTGATCGCACTGCACGACGCCGGCGCGGTGGTGCTGCCGGCAAGCCCGGGCTTCTACGGCGCGGGCGCGTCGGCCAGCGCCCAGCAGTTGGTCGACTTCGTGGCTGGCAAGGTGCTGGACGCGCTCGCCGTCCCGCACACTCTGTTCCGACGGTGGTCCGGCCAGCTCGGCGCGGCCCGGAGCTGAGCCGTCCGCTCAGCCCGACCGGTCCTGCGGCGGGACGACTGGTCGTAGTGGGACGCGGACCGGACTGATGCCCGGTCCGCGTGGCGTTGTCCGCACCAGTTCAGTACATGCCGGCGTTGGCCGGACCTGGCCCGGTGGAGGCGGCCGGTCCCACGTTGCGTGATTTTCCGACCTCGTCCACCTCGTCCAGCATGCCCTCCCCCTCAAGCAGGGCTCGCACCTCGGATTCCCGAAACCGGCGATGCCCGCCTGGAGTCCGGATGCTTCCTATCCGGCCGGCCGCCGCCCATCTCGTCACAGTCTTCGGGTCCACCCGAAACAGCGCGGCGACCTCACCCGGTGTCAGCAGGCGATCTCCAGTGTCCACAGCCCCCTCCTCGCGTCGACGAAGCCCCTGGCTGAACACACTGCCCCCGGCTGGTGCGAGCCCAGAGCCGTCATGAGGGACGTATGGCAATTACAGCACCAGGGACCTGGCCTGTCCGCCAAACGCGAAAAACGCACTGAGTGGGAAGTTAGTAAATGGTACTGGCGTAACCCCTACCTTCACTGTCTGTTTGTGAACAGTCACTCACTGCTGTGTGCAACGGATGCCGAAGGCGTCGCGTTACGCCCAACCGGTTAAGGTCACTCTCCGTGGACGCCATCGACCTGAGCCTCGTCGACCTGCTGCGCGGCAACGCCCGCCTCTCGTACGCCGAGTTGGCCCGGCAGGTGGGCCTCTCCGCCCCGGCCGTGCACGAACGGGTCGGCAAGCTGGAGAGCAGCGGCGTGATCCGGGGCTACCGCGCGGACGTGGCGCCGGAGGCGATCGGGCTGGGTGTCACCGCGCTCATCGGCATCGTCGAGGACTCGGGCGCGGACAGCGACGACATGCTCGAGTCGCTCCGGGTGCTGCCCGAGATCGAGTCCTGCTACTTCATGGCGGGTGTCGAGTCGTTCCTGCTCAAGGCGCGGGTCGGCACCATCGCCGAGTTGGAGCAGCTGATCGTGCGGCTGAACCGGACGCCCGGGGTCGCCTCCACCCGGACCGCCATCGCGCTCTCCACCAAGTGGGAGAACCGCCCCCAGCCCGTCGGCTCGCCGCCGGCCTGACCCGCGCGTACCGCCCACCGGCCGTCGGCGTACCCCCGGATCCGGCATCGGTGGTCCGGCAGCGTGGCCGGTCGGCCCTGGTGCCGCCTGCCCGGCCGGCGGTAGCGTGCGCCGATGACCTTGCCGGGACGTGGAGCGGCCGTTGTGACCGGGGCTGCCGGCGGCCTGGGTCGCGCCGTCGCCGCCGCGCTGCACGCCGACGGCTGGTCGGTGCTGCTCACCGACCTCGACGCGGACGCCGTGGCGGCCGCCGCCGCGCCGCTCGGCGGCTGGTCCGCCGCGCTGGACGTCCGGGACGAGAACGCCTGCGCCGAGATCGCGGCGACCGCGGCGAGCCGTGGCGGCCTCGGCCTCTGGGTCAACAACGCCGGCATCCTGGTCACCGGCCCCGCCTGGGAGCACGACGGCCCGACCCGCCGCCGGGTGCTCGACGTGAACGCGCTCGGCGCCATGAACGGCACCCTCGCGGCGCTCGCGGTGATGCGCGGGCAGGGGTACGGCCACGTGCTGAACGTCGTCTCGCTGGCCGGGCTGGTCGCCGCGCCCGGCGAGACGGTGTACGCGGCCAGCAAACACGCGCTGCTGGCGTTCAGCCTCGGCATCCTGTCCGACCTGCGGATGGCCGGTTACCGACAGGTGCACGTCTCCTGCCTCTGCCCGGACGGCATCTGGACCCCGATGCTGCACGACCGGCTGGACGACCCCGGGGCGCTGGCGTCGTTCACCGGGTCGCTGCTGACCCCGGAACGGGTGGCCGCCCGGGCGGTCCGACTGGCCCGGCGACCGCGCCCAGTGGTCAGCCTGCCGCGCTGGCGGGGAGCGCAGGTCCGGCTGCTGGACACCCTGCCCCGGCTGGCCGTCGCGCTGACCCCACTCGTCCAGGCCGTCGGCCGGGCCGGGCAGCGCCGCCAGTCGCGCCGGGCCACCCCGCCGGACCGGAGCTGACCAGCTGACGGCTGCTTGCTAGGTTTCCGGCGTGACTCATCTCGACCGGTGCGACGAGGCCAGCCGGACCTGGGTGACCGAAGCGATCGCCGCCGTCGAGGCGGACGCGAACCGCTCGGCCGACACCCACCTGCTGCCGTTCCCGCTGCCTCGGGCATGGGGGATCGACCTCTACCTCAAGGACGAGTCGGTGCACCCGACCGGCTCGCTGAAGCACCGGCTGGCCCGGTCGCTGTTCCTGTACGGGCTCTGCAACGGCTGGATCGGGCCGCGTACCACGATCGTCGAGGCGTCCTCCGGCTCCACGGCGGTCTCCGAGGCGTACTTCGCCCGGATGCTCGGGCTGCCGTTCATCGCGGTGATGCCCGCCTCCACCTCACCGGAGAAGATCGCGCAGATCGAGTTCCAGGGCGGCCGGTGCCACCTGGTGGACGACCCCGCGACCGTGGTGGTCGAGGCCCGCTGGCTGGCCGAGGACTCCGGCGGCCACTTCATGGACCAGTTCACCTACGCCGAGCGGGCCACCGACTGGCGGGGCAACAACAACATCGCCGAGTCGATCTACGCGCAGTTGGAGCTGGAACGGCATCCGATCCCCACCTGGGTCGTGGTGGGCGCCGGCACCGGGGGCACCAGCGCCACCATCGGCCGGTACGCCCGCTATCGCCGGCTGGCCACCAAACTCTGCGTCGTGGACCCGGAGAACTCCGCGTTCTACCCGGCCTGGCTGGCTGCCGACTGGTCGGTGCGCACCGGGAAGGGATCCCGGATCGAGGGGATCGGCCGTCCCACCGTGGAGGCGTCCTTCCTGCCGTCGGTGGTGGACCGGATGGTCCAGGTGCAGGATGCCGCGTCGCTGGCCGCCATGCGGGCCGGCTCGGCGGTGCTCGGCCGCCGGGTGGGTGGCTCCACCGGCACCAACCTGTGGGGCGCGTTCGGCCTGATCGCCGGGATGCTCGCCGAGGGCCGGGCCGGCTCGGTGGTCACCCTGATCTGCGACGCCGGCGATCGGTACGCCGACACGTACTACGACGACGACTGGGTGAGCGCTCAGGGCCTCGACCTCGCGCCGCACCTGGCCACCGTCGAACGGTTCCTGAGCAGCGGCGCCTGGCCCGCCTGAGCCGTGCCGGCGGCGGTTCGCCGGTCGCGGGCGGCCTGAGCCCTCGCGGGTTGGGTCGCCCGTTCAGCGCGGGTCGATCCGTTCGGCCAGCCCGGGGTAGCGCACCACGTAGCCGTCGGCATCCAGGTCGATGTCGGCGGTGAAGGTGCCGCTGGCGAACCGCACCCGGCCCGGCCCGAGCCCGGTGTAGATCTGCTCGGCCGGCACCACCTCCAGGCCAGGCAGCAGAACCCACGCCACGGTGATCCGGTGCGGCCGGTCGGCCGGCCCGGCGGCCAGCCCGAGCCGGTGGACCGGGAGGGCGTTGAACAGCGGTGACCCGCTCAGGTCCACGTCGAGCGCGTCGGCCAGCCGGTCCGGGTCGTCGGTGCCCGGCAGGCCCGTCCGGGGGTGACCGGCCGCGGTCAGCGCCGCGTCCAGGTCGCCCTGCTCGGCGGTGGTCACCCGCCACCGGTCCACGGCCCGCTCCAGCGTCACTCTGCGCAGCCAGCCCAGCCCTTCGACCTCGACCTCCACCCGGGTGGTGGTCCAGTCCGGCGTGGTGGTCAGCTGGTAGCGGGCGGTCCAGGGGATCGGGTCCACCGCGAGCAGGGTGCCCCGGGCCGCCAACCCGTGGCCGTCGTCGAGCAGGGCCTGCTCGCTGCCGGCGGTGTCCGTCCGGGACCAGAAGATCGACTTCGGCATGGTCGCCATGAGCCGGACGTTACGCGACCGGGCCGTCATCGGCAGGGCATGCGCGAACGCCGCCGCGGAGCGTGGGCTCCGCGACGGCGTCCGGTCGATCAGTGCGTCAGATCATCAGTGGGTACGGGCCGGCGGTCGCCCACCGAAGCCGCGCCGGTCGTCACGCGGCCGGTCATCGCGCGGCCGGTCGTCCCGACCACGGCCCTCAGAGCGGAAGCCGCCCCGGGAGTCCCGGTCCGCGAAGCGCCGCTCCCCGGCGGGCCGGTCGCCCTGCTGCCGGTCGCCCTGCGGACGGTCGCCGTAGCGCCGCTCGCCGGTCGGGCGGTCGCCCCGGCCGTCCCGGTCGCCGAACTGCGGTCGGTCCCCGAACCGGCGCTCGCCCTGCGGCCGATCGCCGTAACCCCGGGTGTCCCGATCGGCGTAACGACGCTCACCGGTCGGACGGTCCCCGTAGCCCCGGTCGCCGGTCGGGCGGTCGCCCTGCGGACGGTCGCCGTAGCGGCGCTCGCCGGTCGGGCGGTCGCCGTACTGCCGGTCGCCCTGCGGCCGGTCGCCGAAGCGCCGCTCACCCTGCGGTCGGTCGCCGTAACCCCGGTCGCCCTGCGGACGGTCACCGTAGCGGCGCTCGCCGGTCGGGCGGTCGCCGTACTGCCGGTCGCCCTGCGGACGGTCGCCGAAGCGGCGCTCACCCTGCGGTCGGTCGCCGAAGCGCCGCTCGCCGGTCGGGCGGTCGCCGTAGCGCCGCTCACCCTGTGAGCGGTCGCCGAACCGGCGGTCGCCACTCGGGCGGTCGCCGAAGCGGCGCGGGCCCCCGGACCGGTCGTCGAAGCGGCGCGAGCCGCCGGAGCGGTCGCCGAAGCCACGGGGCTCCGCCTCCACGCGAACCGGGACGCCGCTCGGCGCACGGGCGCCGATCAGCTCGGCCAGCACCGGGTCGCCGGCCTTGACCCGGGTCTCGGCCGGCGCGACGCCGGCCTTCTCCAGCATGGCCAGGGTGGTGCGGCGCTGCTTGGGCAGCACCAGCGTGGCGACCGCGCCTGACTCGCCGGCCCGAGCGGTACGCCCGGCGCGGTGCAGGTAGTCCTTGGGGTCCTTCGGCGGGTCCACGTGCAGCACGAGGGTGACCCCGTCCACGTGGATGCCCCGGGCCGCCACGTCGGTGGCGACCAGGACGTTCATCCGGCCCTCACGGAACTCGGCCAGGGTCTTGGTGCGCATCCGCTGGGTCTTGCCGCCGTGCAGCCCACCGGCCCGTACGCCGACCGCGGCGAGCTGCTCGACCAGCCGGTCCACGCCCAGCTGGGTGCGGGCGAAGACCATGGTGCGGCCATCCCGGGCGGCGATCGAGGCAGCCACCGGGAACTTGTCGTGCGGCGGGATCAACAGCATGTGGTGGTCCATGGTGGACACCGAGGCGGTGGACGGCGCCGTGGAGTGGGTCACCGGGTCGGTCATGAACCGCCTGACCAACGCGTCGACGTCACCGTCCAGGGTGGCCGAGAAGAGCAGCCGCTGACCGTTCGCGGGCGTCTTCGCCAGCAGGTCGGTCACCTCGGGCAGGAAGCCCATGTCGGCCATCTGGTCGGCCTCGTCCAGCACCGTGACCTCGACGTCGTCGAGCTGGCAGATGCCCCGCTCGATCAGGTCGCCGAGCCGGCCCGGGGTCGCCACGATGATCTCCACGCCGCGCCGCAGCGCGTCGATCTGGCGGTCGTACGGAACCCCACCGACGGCGGTCTTCAGGAACACGTTGAGCGCCTTGCCCAGCGGCAGCAGGGCGTCGTTGACCTGCATGGCCAACTCCCGGGTCGGGACCAGGACCAGGGCGCGCGGCCGCAGCGGCCGGGCCGGCTTGGCGGCGGCGACCCGGGCCAGCAGCGGCAGGCCGAAGGCGAGCGTCTTGCCCGAACCGGTCTGCCCGCGGCCCAGCACGTCCCGGCCGGCGAGCGCGTCCGGAACGGTGGCCCGCTGGATCTCGAACGGGGTGGTGATGCCCTGGCGCGCCAGCGCGCGGACCAGGGGCTCGGGCAGGCCGAGCGCGGCGAAGTCGATCTGCTCGGCGGCGGTCGGCGCCGGCGCGGTGCCGGCCTCCGTCGAGGTGGCGTCGGTCGTCTCCGGGGAGGCGTCGGCCGTCACCGGGGCGGGGTTGAAAACGGACGGAACGATGCTGGGGTCAGCAGAGGTGGTCAACAAATGCCTTTCGAGCGGGGCGCATCTTCGCGATGGCCCGCCGCGGCTGTACCGCCGGATCGCCCGCAAGATCGCCCATGGGCGCGCATCACGCGCGCCGGGTCAGTGATCTCGCCCAGTGTACGGCGGTCTGGCGGAGTCGCCAGCCGGTTGACCGACGGTAGTGGGCGGACTCACCATCGCTTCCGGTCGCCGGCTCAGCCGCTGAGCACGCTGCCCATCAGACCGTCCAGGGCGTTGTTGGCGAGCAGGACGATCAGCACGCTGATCGCCACCAGCAGCCCCAGCGCGGCGGCCAGGACGATCACCACGCGGGTGGTCCTGGAGCGCTCAGCCGGCGTGTCCGCCCAGCCCTGGGCCAGGATGTGCCCGGTCAGCGAGCCGGAGTTCTCCACCGCGTTGGCCGGCAGCGCGATCGTGGCGAAGCCCGGCCCGTCCCCGCCGGCGTAGACGGTGCCAGCCAGGTCCGGGCCGCCGTCGTACCGTCCGCCGGGCGCGCCCTGCCCCGCCGGCCGCCCGGCCATCGGGTGGGCCGGCGAAACGGTCGGCCGGGACACGCCGACGCCGCTTGCGTACGACTGGGGAGCGCCGGTGGTGGATGGCGGCCAGCTGGGCAGCGCGGGCGCGGGCACCACCGGTGGTGCGGAGACGGGTGCCTTGGCCCTGCCGCCGGCCGAGGTCGGCTGCGCCGCGACGGCCGCGGACGGCCAACCGGCCGGTGGTGCGGAGACCGACGCGGTGGCCCGGACGCCCGGCAGAGTGCCGGGCATCGCCGGTGGCGGCGGGAACGGCGGTGCCGGCATCGGCCCGGGCGGCGGTGGTGGCGCGGGCACCGGCGGGCCGGGCGGCGGCACCGGCGGACCGGGCACCGGCGGAGCCGGCGGGCCCGGGATGGGCGGCAGCGGCGAGGGCGGCGGTGTGGGCGGGCCCGGGACGGGCGGCACCGGGCCGGGTGGCGGCGTGGGCCGAGGCCCCGGCGTCGGCGCCGGGCCGGGCGGGTACGGCCCCGGGGTCGGCGCAGGCCCCGGCTCGGGCCGCGACGGCGGGGTCGGCCCGGGCTCCGGCTCGGGCCGCGACGGCGGGGTCGGCCCTGGCCCGGGTGGCGCGGGGATCGGCTCCGGCTCCGGGGTCGGCGGCGTGGGCGGCTGGGCGGGCTCCGGCGGCTGCACCGGCTCCGGCGGCTCCGGGTTCACCGGACCGGACCGGTAGACGGCGGGCGCGCTCGCCCGAGGGTCCGGCGTGCCCGCCGTTCCGGCCGTGACTCGACTGCTGCCGGGCACCGTGGCGCTGGCCCGGGCCGGGGCCGTCGAACCATCCCGCTGCCCGGGCAGCGCACCGGCCGGCGTGGCGGAACCGGTCGCCCGGTAGGTGGTCGCGCTGGCCGGAGCGCAGGCCGGAAGGTCACCGGTCAGCGCGGCGGCGGTCGCGACACTCGCCCGGGCTCGTACCGGGACGGCAGCCGGGTCAGGGCGAGCGTCCTCGGGTGCCGGCTGCCCGGCGTCCGAGTCCGGAGCGTCCGCGGCGGCGCCGGTGTTGTCGGTGGTGGCGGAAGCGGCACGGACGTCAGCAGCGTCAGCGGAGGCCTCGCTGGCGGCCGACTCGGCGTCGCTGGTGGGTGCCGGGTCTGCGGGCTCCGGTGGATCGGCCCGGTCGATGGCGACAGGGTCGACAGTCTCCGCCGGATCACTCTGCTCGGCCATCTCCGCCCTCCGTGCCGCACCCGCACCCGCACCCGTGACGTCGGGCCGGGTGTGCATGGATGTCACGGTGCCACAGATCGCCCCGAGCGGACAGCCGGAGCCAAACGTGGCGGGTCAGCTTTCGGTGCTCGGGCTGCCCTCCGTGCTCGCGGCCGGGCTGTCGCTGGCCGCCCCGCTCCGGCTGGCCGACGGCTCGCTGGCCGACGGCTCGCTGGCCGGGGACGAGGTGGCCGGTGCGCTGGTCGGCGGCGGCGGGGTCGTCGGGGTCTGGGTCGGGCTGGGCGACGGGCTCGGCGAGGTGCTGCCGGTCGGCGTCGGCGTCGGCGTCGGCGTCGCGCTGCCCGTGGGCGTCGGGGTGGCCGAGCCGGTCGGCGTCGGCGTCGGCTTGGTGGTGGGCGTCGGCTTCGGGGTCGCGCTGGGCGGCGGGGTCGGCACGATCGGGGCCGGCACCGCGCCGATCACCCGGGTGGCGGCGTACAGCCGGGACCAGGAGACGACCGAGATCTTGACGACGTCGCCGGTGGTGGGCGCCTGCACCATCTTGCCGTTGCCGATGTACATGCCGACGTGGTGGATCGTGGTGTAGCTGCTGCCCGAGGCGAAGAAGAGCAGGTCGCCGGGGAGCAGCGCGGCCTGCGGCACGGTCCGCGACCGGGTGGCCGCGTACTGGTCCCGGGAGACGCGGGGCAGGTCGAAGTAGTCGGCGCCCGGGGACCGGTACGCCGCCCACATGAGACCGGAGCAGTCGAACCGGTCCGGCCCCTCCTCCGACCACTTGTACGGGTCGCCGAGCTGGGCCAGGGCGTACGCGACCGCAGCCAGCGCCCGCGGGTGCGCGGCCATCCCACTGACGCTCTGACCCGCCACGTAGCCGGCACCGAGCTGCTGCTCGACGGCCTCCTGCTGGCGCTCGATCTGGATCAGCTGCGCGGCGTTGTCCCGGCGCAGTTTGAGCAGGCTGGCCTCGGCCGTGCGCAGTGCCTGATCGCCAGCGGTGAACTCCGCCTCGGCGGCGTCGACCCGGGCCTTGGCCGCGGTGTGCGCCTGGTAGGCGAGCTGCTCGCCGTTGCGGGCCCGGGACAGCTCCCCGGCCACCCCGGTGGTGCCGCCCGCGACCTTCTCGCCGCGGGTGATCTGCTGGAGCCGGCTCAGCCCCTGGATGTCGTCGGCGAGGTCGCCGGGCGGCAGCGCGGCGGCTGCCTTGATCGCGTCCGAGGCGGCCACGTCGGCGGCCTGCTGAGCCCGGAGCAGGGTGTCCTGCGCGGTCTCCAGCATCTTGCCGGCCGCTTGGAGCTGCGCCTGCGCGTCGGTGCGTTTCTGCCGGCTCAGCAGAAGCGCCTCGCCGAGCGTGCCGACCTGGATTTCACCGGCGGAGATCTGGGCGGCCAGCGGGCCCGTGCCGACGTTGACGACCGGCGGGACCGGGATGCCGGCGACGGGCGCGCCGCCGGGCAGTTGGAGCGCGCCGGCCACCGCCGGGCGCGCGCCGGTGTCGGGCACTGTGGTCGGCAGCCCGGGTTCGGCGTACGCAGGGGTGGCCAGCACCGCGGCCGCGATCGCGCCGAGCAGGGCGGCCCAGAGCCTCGGGCGCAGCACCGGCGAGATCACCGGGCTCCGTCGTCGCTGCCGTCGCCCGCGCTCGCTGTCGACCATTCCGCTCCCCGTCCCGCAGCCCGTCGCCGCGCCCCAAGGGCGCAGCCGTCGGGACGGTACCAGTGTGTTCCGCCCCACCCTGTCTTACCGCAATGGGGCAGTGATGTCGATGCATCGCCGGGTTACGGGAGGCTGAGAGTCTGGTGAAGTGGGTCGCCTCCGGCGACCGTGCCGCCGGGGCTGTCGGCGTCCCGACGTACGCTCGACCGGGACCGCAGGTGGAAGGGACGTGCCATGGACGCCGGACTCAAGCGTGAGCTCGAAGCGAAGGTGTACGCCGGTGAGCGGCTGACCCGCGAGGACGGGGTCGCCCTCTACGACAGCGATGACCTGACCTGGCTGGGGCGGCTGGCTCATCACAAGCGCACCGAGCTCAACGGCGACCGGGTGATGTTCAACGTCAACCGGCATCTCAACCTGACCAACGTCTGCTCGGCGTCCTGTGCGTACTGCTCGTTCCAGCGCAAGCCGGGCGAGAAGGACGCGTACACGATGCGCATCGACGAGGCCGTCCGCAAGGCCAAGGAGATGGAGGATGAGCAGCTCACCGAGCTGCACATCGTCAATGGCCTGCACCCGACGCTGCCCTGGCGTTACTACCCCAAGGTGCTGCGCGAGCTGAAGGCGGCGCTGCCGAACGTCAAGCTCAAGTGCTTCACCGCGACCGAGGTGCAGTGGTTCGAGAAGATCAGCGGTCTGAGTGCCGACGAGATCCTCGACGAGCTGATGGACGCCGGTCTGGAGTCGCTGACCGGCGGCGGCGCGGAGATCTTCGACTGGGAGGTCCGGCAGCACATCGTCGACCACGCCTGCCACTGGGAGGACTGGTCGCGGATCCACGCCCTGGCGCACAGCAAGGGCATGAAGACCCCGGCGACGATGCTGTACGGCCACATCGAGGAGCCCCGGCACCGGGTCGACCACGTGCTGCGGCTACGCGAGCTGCAGGACGAGACCGGCGGCTTCGCGGTCTTCATCCCGCTGCGCTACCAGCACGACTTCGTGGACTCGGCGGACGGCAAGATCCGTAACAAGATCCAGGCGCGCACCACGATGGCCTCGCCGGCCGAGTCGCTGAAGACGTTCGCCGTCTCCCGGCTGCTCTTCGACAACGTGCCGCACGTGAAGAACTTCTGGGTGATGCACGGGCTCTCGGTGGCCCAGCTCTCGCTGAACTTCGGCGTGGACGACCTGGACGGCTCGGTCGTCGAATACAAGATCACCCACGACGCCGACTCGTACGGCACCCCGAACACGATGCACCGCGATGACCTGCTGCACCTGATCTGGGACGCCGGATTCCAGCCGGTCGAGCGGGACACCCGCTACAACGTGGTCCGGGAGTACGACAAGGCGCCGTCGCTGGCCGAGCGCCGTGCCGAGCCGCAGCAGGTCTGGGCCTGAGTCACCACGTACCCTCGCAGTCGATGACCGAGCAGCGTAAGTCCGAGCAGCAGGGCGGGTTCCCCCGCCGGGACGCCGAGGGGCGCGTCCGTACCCTGGGCGATCTGCTCGGGGTGTGTCTGGCCGGCCTGGTCATCGGCGCGCTGGCGCTCGTGCTGTTCGACTGGGCGTTCGCCTCGATGGGCGCCGGCGACTTCGGGCACACCAACGGCTGGTTGGCGGTGATCCTGCCGGCCTGGCTGTTCTGGGACGACTTCCGGGCCTGGGAGTTCGGCGCGGCCCGGGTGGTGGCGGCGTTGGTCGCCGCCGCAGTCGGGGTGTTCGCCGGGTTGCTGATCGCCGGTCTGGGCGCCGGGTTGCCGCCGCTGCTCTCCGGAGCTTTGGCGGCGGCGGCGTTCACCGTGGCGTACGCGGCGGTCTGGTTCCCGGGCGTCCGCTGGCTGGCCCGCCGGACCGGCTGATCCCGACCGCCCGCCGGGCGGGTCGATTCTTCCGCCGGCACCGGCGGGTGACGGAGAACGGAGTGGTGCAGGTGAGCGCGGCGGTCAAGTACACGCTGGGCCGGATCGGGCTGTTCGTCGCCGTGCTGGCGGGCCTCTGGCTGATCGACATGAACGTGTTCCTGAAGCTGATGCTGGCGCTCGCCTTCTCCGCCGCGCTCTCCTTCTTCCTGCTGCGTGGCTGGCGGGACGAGATGGGCGAGGAGATGGCCGACGCGGCGGAGCGCCGCCGCAGCGAGAAGGAGCGTCTCCGCTCCGCTCTGGCCGGCGACGACCAGCCCTCCACCGACCCCGAGCCTCCCACCGACCGACCCTCGCGTTGATCAAGAGGTTTGCGTCACCAGGACGGCTTCCGGTGACGCAAACCTCTTGATCAGACGCGCTCGGCCGGGTGGGTCACCAGTTGGTGGAGCCGGGGACCTTCGGCCAGGCCTTCCAGGTGGGCTTGATCAGGTACGCGACGCCGCCCGAGCCGCCGGAGACGCCGCCGCTGGCGTTGGTCCGCTTGGTACGCAGCCAGATCTGCTCGAACTGTGCACGCTTGTAGACGTTGCGCACCACGTCGTTGCTGGACGATGCGGGATCGTTGACGATCACGTCGCCGTCAGCGGTGAAGCCGACCACCACGAACAGGTGCCCGGAGGTGCCGTAGTTCGCCCCGTCCAGCTCGCTGGCGAGGAAGGACTGGCTGGTCACCACCGGGATGCCGGCGGCGATGAAGCGTTCCAGTTCGTCCAGCGAGTGCATCCGGGTCACCCGACCCTCCAGGCCGGGGAAGCTGGCCGCGTACGCGGTGTTGAAGGGCCAGTTGCCGGCACCGTCGTACGCGTAGTCGTAGGTCATCCGCGCAGCGTGGTTGACGGTCGGGTCGGGGTAGGTCGGGTCCACCCAGGAGGTGTCGGCCGCGGACGGCCGCCGACCCCAGTACTCGACCACCATCTCCGTGGAGGTCGGGGAGCACCAAGCCTCGCCACCGCCGTCGTACTCGGGGTAGTGCCCGGAGTGCACGTTCTGCGAGTAGCGCGGCACCGGCAGCTCGACGCCCCAGGCGATGTGCCCGGCGCTCGGCGTGACGGTGAACCGGTCCGGCACGGTCGAGCTCATCGCGCCGAGCATCCGGACCACCGGCGCGGCGGCCTGACCGGGCGCGCGGTAGAGGGTCAGCCGCAACTGGTACGACCGCAGCAGCACCCCGGCGGTGGCGTCGTCGATGCTGAAGGTGTCGGTCCAGATCGTCGACCAGGGGTCGCCCTGCCGGTTGACGGTGGTCCGCTTGATGTCGTTGTCGCCGGACGCCCAGCGGCCCATGACGTACCACGGGGTCTGGTCACCGCTGGTGTAGCTGCCCTGCATCTCCACCTGGATCCAGGTGCCGGCCGGGGTCTCCGCGTTCCAGGAGGCGATCAGCTCGGTGGCGTCGAACCCGATCCGGGTCACCGGCGAGGTCCAGGTGCCGTACTCCCAGCTACGGGTGGTGCCGCTGTGCGGGTCGGCGTACTCGGTGGTGCCGGTGGGGCGAGCCAGGGTGAGGCCCGATCGGGCGCCGGGCACCACGCGGGTGCCGGCCTGGTCGCCCCGGTGCCAGTCCGCCGGCCCTGACCAGTCCTGGAACGTGATCTGCTCGTCGTGGGTGATGGGGTGCGGACGGCCGCCGGTGAGCGGTTGGGCCGCCACCGCGGGTGCGGCGGTGGCGAGCAGGGTGAGCGCGGTGACGCCGGCGAGGGCGGCCGTGCGCAGGCGGGATCTGGCCATGGGTGCTCCGCGGTGTCGAGAGGGACATCGTCGCTGGTCAGTGTTCCGCTTGGAGGGAAGTTTCGCCAGATGTTCGATGGTGGAAAATCATTGCCGCCGCGATGATCCGCCTGGGATGCATTAGGCAGCGATCAATATTGATATGACCATGTGACTGATGGTGAAGTGTCCTCCACCGAGCGGGATCTCCCGCCCTTCGAGGAGGTAGTCCATGGCCCTCCGCACGCCCACCCCTCTCCGCCGCGTCCTGGTGCTCGCCGTCGTCACCGGGCTGGCAATCGCCACCGTCGGCGCCGCCCCGGTCGCCGCCCGACCAGCACCGGACCGAACCGCCGAACAGGCCGCCACCGGCTACCGGGTGCTCGGCCCTCGGACCGTCGCCGACCGCACCGCGGTGGCCCGCACCGGGGCCGCCATCGACTACTCCGAACACGGCGTCCTGCACATCTCGGCCACCGCCACCGAGGCCGCCGCGATCAGCCGTCTCGGCTTCCGGCTGGAACCGCTCGCCCCACCGCCGAACGTCGAGCGAGGCGCCAGCGAGGTGGGCACGTTGGCGTTCCCGCCCGCCGACTCCAACTTCCACGACTACGCGGAACTGACCGCCGTGGTGAACCAGGCCGTCGCCGACCACCCGGCCATCGCCCGCAAGATCAGCATTGGTACGTCGTACGAGGGCCGCGACCTGATGGCGGTGAAGATCTCCGACAACGTCGGCACCGACGAGGGTGAGCCGGAGATCCTGTTCAACGCCCAGCAGCACGCCCGCGAGCACCTGACCGTCGAGATGGCGATCTACCTGCTCAACCTCTTCACCGACAGCTACGGCGCCGACTCCCGGATCACGAACATCGTCAACAGCCGGGAGATCTGGATCGTGCCGACGGTCAACCCGGACGGCAGCGAGTACGACATCGCCACCGGGTCGTACCGGTCGTGGCGCAAGAACCGGCAGCCGAACAGCGGCTCGTCCGCGGTCGGCACCGATCTGAACCGCAACTGGTCCCACCAGTGGGGCTGCTGCGGCGGCTCGTCCGGCAGCACCTCGTCGGAGACCTACCGCGGCCCGTCGGCGTTCTCCGCCCCGGAAACGCAGGCGCTGCGCAACTTCGTCAACAGCCGGGTTGTCGGCGGCGTCCAGCAGATCAAGGCGAACATCGACTTCCACACCTACTCGCAGCTGGTGCTCTGGCCCTTCGGCTACACCACCGCCAACAATCCGGCGGGGATGAGCGCGGACCAGTACAACACCTTCGCCACCATCGGCCAGCAGATGGCGGCCACCAACAGCTACACCCCGGAGCAGTCCAGCGACCTCTACATCGCCGACGGCACCAGCATCGACTGGATGTGGGCCACCCACAACATCTGGGCGTACACCTTCGAGATGTACCCGGGCTCGGCGAGTGGCGGCGGGTTCTACCCGCCCGACGAGGTGATCCCCGCGCAGACCACCCGCAACCGGGAGGCCGTGCTGATGCTCAGCGAGTACGCCGACTGTCCGTACCGGGCCATCGGCAAGCAGGCGCAGTACTGCGGCGGCGGGGGCGGCACCACCGTCTGGTCGGACACCTTCGAGACGGCCACCGGCTGGACGATCAACCCGTCCGGCACCGACACCGCCACGGCCGGGGTGTTCGAGCGGGGCGCCGCCCAGGCGACCACCTCCAGCGGGGCCAAGCAGCTCACCCCGTACGCCGGCGCCAACGACCTGGTCACCGGCCGGCTCGCGGGATCGGCCGCCGGTGACCACGACGTCGACGGCGGCGTGACCAGCGCCCGGTCCCCGGCGGTGACCCTGCCGTCGTCCGGCACGCTGACCCTGTCGTTGGCCTGGTACCTGGCACACGGCTCGAACGCCTCCTCGGCGGACTACCTGCGGGTGAGCGTGGTGCACAACGGCGGCACCACGGCGCTGCTCACCCAGGCCGGCGCGGCAGCCAACCGCAACGGGAGCTGGGCGGTGGCCAACCTCAACCTCAGCCCGTACGCGGGCCAGTCGGTGCGCATCCTCGTCGAGGCGGCGGACGCCTCCGGCGCCAGCCTGGTGGAGGCGGCTGTGGACAACGTCACCATCACCGCCTCCTGATCGGGTGGGGCCCCGTCCCGCCCCCGGCGGGGCCCCACCACCCGCTCCGACCCCTCGGATCCGGGACATATCGCCGCCGGTCGACCACCCCACCCCGCCATCGGGCGGCCCAGGTGATCGACCGGCGGTGATCGGTCCTTGATCGATCCGGCACGTCCTGGCGGTGCGCTACCGTCTTAGCGACCAGTCCGCAGCGAAGCCGGTGTGAGCCCGGCGCTGTCCCGCAACTGTGATGCCCCGTCCTGACGGCGGGGACGAGCCAGGTCGCCTGCGGATCGGTCGCGACACGCGCTCTCGAGGAAGGGCGCCTCGTGGGCGGGCGCACGAAAGTCCTGTCGGCGAAGCACCACACTCCTCGACCGACAGGAGGACCCATGTCCAGACGTACCCCCCGGCTCTTCGCCGCGACCCTCGCGGTCGCCGCACTCGCCCTCGGCGCCTGCGCCGAGAAGGGCGCCGACCAGCCGGCCGCCGGCGCCAGTTCGGCGACCGTCGCCTACCCGGTGACGGTCGGCTCGCTCACCCTCGACAAGCGCCCCGAGAAGATCGTCTCGTTGTCGCCCACCGCCACCGAGATGCTCTTCGCGATCGGCGCCGGCCCGCAGGTGAGCGCGGTCGACGACCAGTCCAGCTACCCGGCCGACGCGCCCAAGAGCGACCTGTCCGGCTTCCAGCCCAACACCGAGGCGATCGCCGGCAAGAGCCCCGACCTGGTGGTGCTCTCCGATGACCGAAACAAGATCGTCGACCAGCTCGGCAAGCTGAAGATCCCGGTCTACCTGACTCCGGCGGCGACCACGCTGGACGACTCCTACCGGCAGATCACCGAGCTGGGCAGCCTGACCGGGCACGTCGACCAGGCCGCCGACGTCACCGGCCGGATGAAGGACGACATCGCCAAGCTGCTCAAGGACGTGCCGCAGCGCGCCGAGAAGCTCACCTACTTCCACGAGCTGGGCCCGGAGCTGTACAGCGCGACCAGCAAGACCTTCATCGGCTCGCTCTACAGCCAGGTCGGGCTGACCAACATCGCCGACCCGGCCGACGCCGACGGCAAGAGCGCCGGCTACCCGCAGCTCTCCCAGGAGTTCATCGTCAAGGCCAACCCGGACTTCGTCTTCCTGGCCGACTCCAAGTGCTGCCAGCAGAACGCCGACTCGGTCAAGGCGCGCAGCGGCTGGGCCGGGCTGACCGCGGTGAAGAACAACCAGGTGGTCGCACTGGACGACGACATCGCCTCCCGCTGGGGCCCGCGGATCGTGGACCTGCTGCGGGTCATCGTCGACGCGGTCGCCAAGGTGCCCGCGTGACCGTCGTCCGTCGATGACCGGGCCGTCACCGGCGGGTGCACCGGCAGCATCCACCCAGCCGGCCGGGACGCAGCCTCCGTCCCGGCCCGCCGGGCTGCCGGTCGGAGCCCGACCCGGTGGGCTGCCGTCTGGAACCCGGCCCGCCGGACTGCGCAAGCGTTGGCTGGTCGCCGGCATGTTCGCGGTGCTCGTCGCGCTGATCGCCGGGGTGTCCATCGGCCCGGTCAGCCTGCCGCCGGGCAGCGTCGCCGCCGAGCTGCTCAACCTGATCCCCGGGGTGCACCTGGACAGCGGGCTGACCGAGCGGGAAATCGCCATCGTCACCGAGCTGCGGCTGCCCCGGGTGGTGCTGGGTCTGCTCGTCGGCGGCCTCCTCGCCCTGGCCGGCGGCTGCTATCAGGGGGTTTTCCGCAACCCGCTGGCCGACCCGTACCTGCTCGGCGTTGCCGCCGGCGCCGGGCTGGCGGTCACTGCGGTGATCGCCCTCGGCGGCGCCGGTCGGCAGGGCTCGATCACCGGGCTGCCGGTGACCATCCCACTGGCGGCCTTCGCCGGTTCGCTGGTCGCCGTGACGATGACCTACCTGCTCGGTGGTGCCGGCGGGCGGAGCCGCTCACCCGCGATGCTGATCCTGGCCGGGGTGGCGGTCTCCGCGTTCCTGTCCGCCGGGCAGACGTACCTGCTGCAACGGCACTCCGACAGCATCCAGCAGGTCTACTCCTGGCTGCTCGGTCGGCTGGCCACCGCGGGTTGGCACGACGTGCTGCTGGTGCTGCCGTACGCCGTACTGACCACCGTGGTGGTGCTGCTGCACCGCCGCGAGCTGGACGTCCTCGCCGTCGGTGACGACGAGGCGAAGAGCCTCGGCCTGCACCCGCAGCGCTCCCGCTACCTGCTGATCGCCGCCGCCTCGCTGGGAACCGCCGCGGCGGTCTCCGCGACCGGCCTGATCGGCTTCGTCGGCATCATCGTGCCGCACACCGTCCGCCTGCTCGCCGGGGCGAGCTACCGGGTGATCCTGCCGCTGTCGCTGCTGTTCGGCGCCGCGTTCCTGGCGCTGACCGACGTGGTGGCCCGCACCGCCGCCGCCCCGGCCGAGATCCCGATCGGGGTGGTCACCGCCCTGCTCGGCGGCCCGTTCTTCGTGCTCGTGCTACGTACCGCCCGGCGGGTGCTCACGTGAGCCCCGAGCCCACCGCCGGGTCGGCCGCTGCTGGCCCTGCTGGCGCGGCCACCACCGGTCCGGCTGGCTCGGCCGGCGCGGCCACCACCGGCCAGGCTGGCCCGGCCGCTGCTGGTTCGGCCGGCGCTGGCTCGGCCGGCGCTGCTGGCGTGCCGGCTGTCGAGGTCCGGGGGCTGCACGTCAGCCTGGACGGCACGCCGATCCTCACCGGCGTCGACCTCACGGTCGCGGCCGGCGAGTGGGTCACCGTGATCGGCCCGAACGGCGCCGGCAAGTCGACCCTGCTGCGCGCCGTCGGCGGGCTGCTGCCCGCGCCGGGGGCGATCACCCTGTTCGGTACGGCGAGCGCCGCGCTGCGCCGCCGGGGCCGCGCCCGGGTGGTGGCCACGGTGACGCAGTCCCCGGTGGTGCCGCCTGGCATGTCGGTGCTGGACTACGTGCTGCTCGGGCGCACCCCGTACATCCCGCCGCTGGGCCGGGAGTCGGCCGCCGACGTGGACGCCGTGCACGAGGTGCTCGACCGGCTGGACCTCACCGGCTTCCACCGCCGGGAGTTGGCCACCCTCTCCGGGGGCGAACGCCAGCGGGTCTTCCTCGCCCGGGCACTGGCCCAGGGCGCGACGCTGCTGCTGCTCGACGAGCCGACCAGCGCGCTGGACATCGGTCACCAGCAGGACGTGCTGGAGCTGGTCGACCAGTTGCGCCGCGAGCACGGCCTGACCGTGCTCGCCACGATGCATGACCTCTCCCTGGCCGGCGAGTACGCCGACCGGATGGTGATGCTCGCCGACGGCCGGGTGGTGGCCGCCGGAACCCCCCGCGAGGTATTGACCGAGCACCTCCTCGCCACCCACTACCGGGCCAGCGTCCGCGTCGTCCCCGGCACCCACGGCCCTCTGGTGGTCCCCGTCCGCCCCCGCATGCCCTGACCCCCCGGCTCCAATCCCAGGGGAGGTGGCCAGGTCAGGGGCCCAGGTCGATGACGGAGAAGAGGGCGCCCTGGGGGTCGCGCAGGGCGGCGAACCGACCGGCCGGGTTGTCGCGGGGCGGGACCAGGATCGTCCCGCCCAGCTCGGCGGCGCGGGCCGCGGCGGCGTCCGCGTCGGCCACCGCGAAGTACACCGTCCAGTACGCCGGCAGGTCGGCCGGGAAATCGTCGGCGAACGGCGGCATCATGCCGGCGACGATCCGCGCCCCGAGCCGCCATCCGGTGTACGTCATTCCGCCGACCGGCTGGTCGTCGGGCTGCCAGCCGAACACCAGCTCGTAGAAGACCTTCGCGCCCTCCGGGTCCGGGGTGACCAGCTCGTTCCAGCTCATCGCGCCGGGCACGTTGAACACCTCTGCGCCGGGCATGGCCTGCGGTTGCCAGACGCTGAAGGTGGCGCCCGCCGGGTCGGCGAAGACCGCCATCCGGCCCCGGTCGAAGACCTCGAACGGCGGCACGACTACCTGCCCGCCGGCCCGTTCGACCCGCCCGGCGACCAGCTCCGCGTCGTCGGTGGCGAGGTACGTCGACCAGATCGGCACCTGGTCCGGGATCGCCGGCGGCCCGGCGCCGGCCACCGGCTGTCCGTCGAGCAGGAAGACGGTGTAGCCACCCGCCTCGGGCTCCGGTGTCACCCGGCCGGTCCAGCCGAACAGCTCCGGGTAGAAGCGCCGGGCGTCGGTCAGGTCCGGGGTGGCCAGGTCGGCCCAGCAGGGCGTGCCCGGCGGGACGGTGCTCACGGTGAAGACCCCTCTCGGCCCCGGCGGCCACGACGGCCCCCTGCCGGAATCCTGGCACCGTCCCGCTGCGGCCCGGGGCGGAAACGGACGAATCGTCAGCTAAACCGGCGACCCTCGTCCCGCCGGTACGCCCATCCGGCGAGCGTGGCGAGCAGCACCACCCAGACGCCGAGCATGATCAGCGCCAGCGGCTGGACCGAATAGTCACCGACCGCCGACCACATCAATTCGGCGGCGCCCCGGGTGGGCAGGAAGGGCGCGATCGTCTCGATGAACCCGGGTGCCTCGCCCGGTGCGGAGAGCAGGCCGCCGCCGAACGCGAGCGGCAGGAACACCACCTGCGCCACCACGATCGCCGCCTTGCTCGGCAGCGAGTAGCCGATGGCGAGCCCCATCAGCGTGAACGGCACCGAGATGACGGCCACGATGCCGGCGGTCAGCAGGAACGCCGCCGGGGTGATCTGGGCCGCGGTCAGCGTCGCGCCGATCACCACGACCGGGATCAGCGACAGGTACGTCAGCGCCAGGCCGGCCAGCACCCGGCCGGCGAACCGGGGCGCCGGCCCGGCCGGCAGGGTCCGGGTGTACGGATTCCACGGCTGGTCGCGGTCCTCGGCGACGCCGACGCCGTACTGAAAGATGTTGGCGCTCATCACCGAGAAGGTGACCATCGACGCGGTGGCGAAGGTGGCGCCGACCGAGTCTTCGCCGGCGAACGGCACAACGAAGAAGATCATGGCGGCGGCTGGGAAGAAGGCGCTGCCGAAGACGGCCACCGGAATCCGGATGATCTCCAGGAGCTGGTAGCGGGCGTGGACCAGGGCGAGCTGCACGGTGGACGCCTCCTCAGGCGGTGGTGGGTCGGCCGCCAGCGGTGGCGGTGGTGGCGGGCTGTTCCCCGGCAGCGGACTGCTTCCCGATGGCGGGCTGCTCTCCGGTGGGGGCCTGCTCCCCGGCGGTGATGGCGAGGAACGCCTCCTCCAGCGAGGTGGGTCGGACCTCCAGGTCGGCGAAGGCGGTCCCGGCGGTGACCAGCGCCCGGACCAGCTGGTCGGCGTCGGTGGTGAGCAGGTGCAGCCGACCGTCGATCCGTTCGGTGCGGACCACCCCGGGCAGTTCGGGCAGCTCGTCGGCGACCAGGCTGACCCGGCGTACGCCGACGATGCCGCGGACCGCGTCCACGGTGTCGTCGGCGAGCACCCGGCCCTGCCCGATCACCACCACCCGGCGGGCCAGGGCCTCCACCTCTTCCAGATAGTGGCTGCTCAGCAGGACCGTCCCGCCGTCATCGTGGAACGCCCGGATCGCGTCCCACAGGGTGTGCCGGGCGGCCACGTCCAGGCCGGTGGTCGGCTCGTCGAGCAGCACCAGCCGGGGCCGGCCCACGAACGCCAGCGCCACCGCCAGCCGCCGGCGCTGCCCGCCGGAGAGGCCGCCGGTCTGCCGCCGGGCGAGGTCGCCCAGACCGAAGCGGTCGAGCAGTTCACCCCGGGGCACCGGATCCGGGTAGTGCGCGGAGACGAAGTCGACGACCTCGCCGACGCGCAGCGTGCCCGGCAGGCCGGTCTCCTGTGGGGTGACCCCGATCTGTCGCCGGGACGCCGGGTCGCGGGGGTCACCGCCGAACAGCTCGACCCGCCCCGAGCTGGGGCGACGTAGACCGACCAGCAGGTTCATCAGGGTGCTCTTGCCGGCGCCGTTCGGGCCGAGCAGGCCGACCAGCTCACCGGCCCGGACTTCCAGGTCGACGCGGTCGAGGGCCAGGACATCGCCGTACCGGCGGCTGGCCTGGTCGGCGCGGGCGAGGGTCATGACTGCTCCTTCGACGGGGTGGGGTCGAGCGAGGTGGGGTCGAGCAGGGCGCGGACGGCCTCGGTGTACTCCTCGAATGCCAGCCGGCCCCGCCTGCTGAGTCGGATCAGGGTGGCCGGGGTACGTCCACGGTGGGTCTTGCTGACCTCGACGTAGCCGGCGTCCTCGAGCTTGCGCAGGTGCACGGAGAGGTTGCCGGCGGTCATCGCGAGCAGCTCCTGCAATCGGGGGAAGGCGATCCGGTCCCCGTCGCCGAGCGCGGAGAGGGTGGCGACCACCCGCAGCCGGGCCTGCGCGTGGATCACCGGGTCCAGCTCGGTCACGACCGGCGCCGCTGTCGCAGCGAGCTGATCGCGCCGACGACCAGGATCCCGCCACCGCCGGCCACCGCCAGCACCAGCGCGTGCCAGCCCGGCCCGGCGAACGTACCGGCCACGTTGATCACGCTGATCCAGACGCCCAGCCGGAACAGGTCCCGGTCCAGCCAGATTGCTCCGCCGGCCATGTGCAGCGCACCGGCCAGCCCGACGGCGGTCGCCGACCAGAGCAGTGCCGCCTGGTCGTGTGGCAGGTGGTCGACGACCCGGCCGAGCACCGCGAACACGCTCACGGAACCCAGGGCCCAGGCGCAGCCGTACCAGCGCCCGCGCCGGGCGGAGTCGCCGCTGAGCTGGCCGTACGCCCGCGCGCTGGCGACCGCCTGGACCGCCGCGGCGGCCACCAGCAGGCCGAAGAGGGCGGTCACCGGCAGCCAGTCCGGTAGCCGGACCAGCACCCGACCGTCGGGTGCGAAGCGCAGGAAGAACAGCCCGAAACCGACCAACCAGGCGACACCCCATGGCCAGTAGAGCAGTCGGGCGTCCGGCTCGAGCCGGCGTGCCGTCGCCACCCGTTGCTCCCGGATGAGGTGGAGCGCTGCCGCGGCGTCGGGGGGTGGTGGATCGTCGTCGTCGAGGTTCACGCAAACTACTTTAAACTACAAAGTCAATCCCACAAGACCTGGACGTCTCCGCCCGGGATGTCGGTAGCAGCACGGAGTGCCTATGGTGGGGGCTGCGGCGGCTGACTCGCCGCACAGGACACAGGGGAGGGTCCGTGTCGAGCCCGAGCAATCAGCTGGAGGTCCAGCCGGAGGCCTTGACGGCATTCGCCGCGGCGTCAAACGACCGGGCGGCCCGCTTTCGCGAGCTGCATCGCTCGTTCGGCGACGGGCACGTGTCGCGGCACGCCTTCGGGGTGATGCCGGCGTCCTTCAGCCTCGCTGCGACGTACGCCGAGCAGTTTGAAGCGTGCCTGCAGGGGCTCGCCGACGGCGCCGAGGTGATGGCGGACATCGCCGAAGGGCTGAGCGACACCGCCGAGGCATACACCGGCACCGACGTGGCCAGCACCGATCTGTTCGTGCCCGGCCGCCCGGCCGCTCCCGACGTCATCGCGCCCGGCCCCTGGTCGCCCGGCGCCGGTGGCCCGAGTGGACAGGTGCAGGCGTGAGTACGGAGGCGTTGCAGCGCAACAAGACCTACTTCGAGCAGATCGTGTCGGGCACCCCCGACCCGTTCAAGCCACTGTCCAACGCGGTGCTCTGGCCCTTCGAGCAGTTGCTCGAACTGGTCGCCGGCGAGCCGGACGAACTGATGAACGCCGCCCAGCTCTGCCTGACCACCGGCGAGGCGGTCCGCGCGATCGCTGGCGAGCAGATCCAGGACCGGGCCCGGCTGCGGGGTGCCTGGTCGGGTGATGCCGCCGAGAGCTTCCACGCCTCGATGGACTCGGTGGAGGAGGCGATCGAGGAGCTGGCCCGCGGGTTGGACGGCACCAAGGAGGTGCTGGTCGACGCGGCCAACGCGGCGGTCGACGCGTTCAACCTGCTGGTCGAGCTGATCCTTGAGTTCCTGCTCTGGTTCCTCACCGAGGTGATCATCGCGGCGGTGGCGGCAGCGCTCAGCGCCGGCATCTCGCTCGCGGCGACGGTCGTCCGGGTGCTGGCACGGCTCGCCACCACGGTCGGCCGGATGGTCAAGATCGTCGCGCGGTTCGCCGAGATCCTGGCGAAGCTGGCCACCAAGATGCAGAAGGTCGCCGAGCTGCTGATGAAGTACCGCCGGGCGGTGCTGGAGATCCGCAAGGCCAAGAAGGCGTACCGGATGTGGAACAAATCCGGGTGGTCGGCCGAGGCCAGGGCGTTCCAGCTCGAGAAATTCAAGACTCTCTTCCCGGGCAAGTTCCTGATCAACCAGGCGTCCCCGGTGAACATCCCTGGCTTCGGCGGAGCCCTCATGGACACCGGAGTCGGGCTGCACGACATCTCCGACGGCACCAAGGACCGCAACTACCTGGTGGACGGCACGTACCGCGAGGATATGGGCCCGTACACCAAGGGCGTGCAGAATGTCTTCGACTCCATCCTGACCTGAGAGGGACCGCCATGACCTTTCCCGGTCTGGACCGCATCGAGGCGCTGGCCCGCAACCTGGACGGCTGGCAGCGCGAGCTGGCCAGCAAGATGACCGAGCTCGAAGAGAGCAGCGCCGAGGGCGTGAGCGACTCCGGGCTGGTCCGGGTCACCGCCGCGGCGGACGGCACGATCGTGTCGTCCGAGATCAACGCCAGGGCGATGCGCCTCGACTCGTTCACCCTGGCCGAGGAGTTCACCGCCGCTGCCAGCCGCGCCCAGGCCGCGGCCGCCGCCCGGGTACGCGAACTGGTCGGCGAGGTGATCGGCGACGCTCCCGACGCCGGCCGACCGGCCGCCGACCGGTACTGAGCCGATGGCCGACATCAGCTACCAGGAACGGCTGACCCAGCTGGTCGAGCCGGGGGAACAGGTGCTCGCCGTCGCGAAGACGGAGATCGCCCAGGGCGTCCTGCCAGCCGACCCACCGCAAGCGGAGCAGCCGGGATCCTCCGGCGCCGGTGGTGGCGGAGGTGTCTCCGGGGCGCTGCTCAACCTGCTCTCGCCGCTGTTCTCCTTCCCGGCGGGGGATCGGATCGTCGACCGAGTCACCCACGGGGTGGCCGGCCGGGGAGCGCCCGGCTCGTCCGCCTCCACCCTGCAACACGCCCGGCGGCCGGTGCCCCCGGCCACGACGCTCAACGACACCGTCCTCGCCGTCACCGACCGGCGGTTGCTCGTGTGCGCGTCCGGGCCGACGAAGCTCTGGTCGAGCCAGTCCGACGACGAGCGGGCGGTGGCCGAGACCCGGGTCGTCTGGTCGGCGCCCCGGACGGCGGTGGCCGACGCCCGGGTGGGCTGGCACCGGCTCAACCCGAAGCGCCTCCGGATCGAGTTCACCGACGGCTCCTGGCTGGCCTTCGCGGTGCCGATCGCCGAGTCGGGCAAGCCGCTGCGCGAGATCGCCTCAGCTCTCTCCGGTCGCTGACCCGGTCAGGAGCGGCGCGGGCAGCGGCTCGTGGTGCAGCACCGCGAGCCGCGACACCGCCCGGGTGAGCACCACGTACAGCCGGTGCAGCCCGCGCGGCTCGGCCGCGACGATCGCGGCCGGCTCGACCACCACCACGTGGTCGTACTCCAGGCCCTTGACCAGCGTCGCGGGCACCACGGTGACCCGCGCCAGGTCGGCCACGTCGTCGGCGGTCGCGGTCGGGACGCCGACGGCGGCCAGCGCCGCGCGCAGCCCGTCGACCGCGTCGTCCGCGGCGATCACGCCGACCGAGCCGTCGTGCGCGAGCGCCGCGCGCACCTCGGCCACCGTCGCCGCGGTCAGGTCGGTCACGGTACGCACGTCCAGGCCGCCATCGTGGCGCAGCGACTCTGCCGGGGGTACGTCCACCGCGAGCGCCGGCAGCAGTTGATTGGCGAACGCGACCACCGCGGCGGGCACCCGGAAGCCGATCGTCAGTGGCACCACCACGGCGTCCGGCTTGCCCAGGTGGGCCAGGGACTCCCGCCAGTCGGTCGCCGCCCACGGTGCGGTGCCCTGAGCGAGGTCACCGAGGAGGGTGACCGAGCCGTGCTCGCTACGTCGGGCGATGGCCCGGCACTGCATCGGGGAGAGGTCCTGCGCCTCGTCCACCACCACGTGCCCGAACCCGGAGGGCCGCTCCAGCAGCCCGGCCGCCTCGTCGACCAGCACTGCGTCGGCGGCGGTCCAACGGGTCGCCTTCGCGGTACGGGCCGGCTTCGCCCAGACCAGCAGCGACTGCTCGGCGTCGCTGAGCAGCCCGTCCGACGCGGCGGCGAGCCGGGCCGGGTCGGCCAGCAGGCCGTGCACCAGCCCTTCGTGGGTGAGCGCCGGCCAGACCGAGTCCAGGAAGTCGGCCACCTGTCGGCACCGGCCCATCCGGCGCAGCCAGGCGTCGCTGGGCGACTCCGCCCGGCGTGCCTCGGCCTGCCGTTGCAGCAGGCTCACCACTCGCGCCCGGACCCGCTCCCGGCCGGTGCCGTACGGCAGCCCCTCCCGACGGGTCTCCTCGACGATCCGGTGCAGCGGCTCCAGGCCGATCCGCCACCGGAACGAGCCGTCCGACACGGTGATCGGATCGGTCGGCGTACCGATCTGTGCCTGCACCGCACGGCGCAGCACACTGGCCATCCGCGCGTCGTGCTTGAGTGCGGCGACCGCCGACGGCTCGACCGCCCGGACCGGCACCCGGGAGATCAGCTCCTCCACCGTGGCCTGCTCGACCTCGACCTCGCCCAGCGCCGGGAGCACCGCCGCGATATACGACAGGAACGCCCGGTTCGGCCCGACGATCAGCACACCCGCCCGCCGCAACCGCTCCCGGTGCAGGTAGAGCAGGTACGCGGCCCGGTGCAGACCGACGGCAGTCTTCCCGGTGCCCGGCGCGCCCTGCACGCAGATCGAGTCGGCCAGGTCGGCCCGGACCAGTTCGTCCTGCTCCGGCTGGATGGTGGCAACGATGTCCCGCATCGGCCCCACGCGCGGCCGCTCGATCTCGGCCGTGAGGATCCGGCTCGTCGTGCCCAACTCCTCGCCCCGGTCCAGCCGCTCATCCTCGAAGCTGGTCAACACCCCGTTGCTGAAACCGAACCGGCGCCGGACCGCCACCCCCTGCGGATCCCGAGCACTGGCCCGGTAGAACGACCGCGAAACCGGTGCCCGCCAGTCCAGCACCAACGGCTCGCCCAGCTCATCACTGACATGCCGCCGCCCCACGTGATAGCGCCGCCCATCATGATCGCTGCCGCTGCCGCTGCCGCTGCCGCCGGTCGGGCTCGTGCTGCCGGTTGTGCCGGCGCTGCCGGTTGTGCCCGTGCTGCCGGTTGCGCCAGCGCCGCCGGTCGTGCCTGATCCGGCGATCTCGATCGCGTCCGGGGCTGGGCCGCTGTCCGCCGTTGTTCTGGTCGTGGTCGTGCCATCAGGGGTCCCGCTGTCCGTGGTCCTGCTGTCCGTGGTCCCGCCGAAGTCGAGGCGGCCGAAGAAGAGTGGCGTGGTCGGGTCGTCGGCCAGCTCGGCCACCCGGCGGGCCAGCGTGCGGCCGAGCGTCTCCGCGGCGTAGGCGTCGCCGGCCACCTGGTCACCCGTGGCGAAGAGGGCCTCGGCCCGCTCGCGCATCCGTCGCAGCGCCGCCCGTGAGGTGGCGAGGTGTGCGCGCTCGGCGGCCAGATCCGTGTCGAGGTGGGTGTCGAGGTCAAGTGCGGGCATGCTGACGTCCCATCGTTCACATCTGCTGCGCGCTCGCGTGTCCGGGGGGCGGATGGCCGGCCACCCGGCGCGGGGACGTCCGTTCCGGTGCAGCTCACCTCGGCCGTCAAGCGGGCTGCAACCCTACGCTCCCACGCCCGACCCTTCCACCGAATTACCGAAGCGACCACCCGATGGAGACGGCGTGGCGACCAGTCGACGTGGCAGCGGCGCGGCACCCCGGCGGTGTGGCGGCGGCGTGGCGCGGTCTGAGGGCGACGTGGCCCGAGGGCGACGTGGTGGGCGTGCGCAATGCGGAGATGTGGCTGGGTGGCGATGGTGTGGCCCTGTGGCGGCTGGCGGTGCACTGCTGTGTTGCCTGGTGGCGTGGCGCTGGGTGCTGTGGCGCCACGTGCTCGGTCCCGGACTGAATCGGCAGGGATCGAGATCGGCGCTCCTCGGCGCCGGCTTCACCCACGCTGCCACCCAAAGGACGCGGCGTGGCGACGGCTCCGGCCTGAGAAGCGTTGCGGAGGTTGGTGCTCCTCCGCCTCAGCAGCGCCGGTGGTAGAGGTTGCGGCGCGGGGTGCGGAGCGGGTCAAGCCAGCTGGGCGGGAGGAAGTCGGCCTGGCCGTCCGCCGCGATGCGGACCGTCCAGTCGCCCTGATGGAGGAGCCGGTGGTGGTGGCCGCAGAGCAGGACGGCGTTGCCCAGCGCCGTCGCCCCGCCGTCGGCCCAGTGCTGGACGTGGTGGCCGTCGCACCAGCGGGATGGCCGGTCGCAGCCTGGGAAGGCGCAGCCGCCGTCGCGCAGCACCAGTGCCCGGCGCAACGGGCCGGTGAAGAGTCGGCGCTGACGCCCTACGTCCAGCACCTGACTGTTGCCGCCCAGCACGGCCGGCAGCACGGCGGCGTCGCAGGCGAGGCGGCGCACCGCGCCGGGCGTCAGGTGTGCCCCGGTCTCGAGTGCGCCAGCGCGGACGCCGTTGACCAGCGCGTCCAGGGAGACGGTCACCACGAGCTGTGGTCGGTCGCCGCCGCTGTCCGGCAGGTGGCCGGTGCGCAGCGCCAGCCGACAGATTTCGCCGAGCGCGTCCGCCCGGCGCTGACCGGGACTGCGGTCGTCGTGCGCACCGGCGGGTGCGCAGAGCGGCCCGATCGCCTCGCGGAGCAGGCTGGCGGTCTCGGTGTCGAGGCTCCCGCTGAGGCGTACCTGCCCATCCTGCTGGTCGGAGAGGGTGACGTGCCGGCGGGCCTCGGCGCGGTCGGCGGCCCGTTCGAGGGCCGCCAGCTCGGCCTGGTCGGCCAGATCCGGTGCGACGTGCGTGAGCACGCGTTCCCCGAGACGGCGCAGGATCGCCGGGTCGAACCGGTCAGCCCAGGCGACCAGCAGTTGGATGGCCTTGTCGGCGACCTCCGGCCCCGCTTCGGCCGGAAGGGCCGCGATCGTCTCCGCGAGCACCCGGCCCTGCTCCACGGTGATGGCGCCCGTCCGCATCGCATCGCGCACCGCCGACGGCGCGGCGTCGACGGCGGCCGCGAGCTCGACCAGCTGGCGGGCGGATCGACCGGAGAGCCGGAGTCGCTCCCGGAGCCAGACGGCGGTGGATGAGGCGCCGCGGGCGACCGCCAGGCCGCGGGCGTCCAGCTCGCACACCAGCCCCAGCTGGACGGTGGCCAGCCGCTGCGCCACCGCGTGCGTCGCGTCCAGTGATGCCAGCAACTCGTCGTCGGAGAGCGCCCACGGGGCGACGTCGGCGCAGTCGTCGACGGCCCCGCCGGCCTGCTCCAACGCCCTCAACATGAAGCCACATTAGAACAGACGTACGACAATTTCCCGAGCCTCCGGTGGCGGGGCGTGCGCCGGCCGGTCGCCGCACTGCAGGTCTGCTGACTGCTGGGTCTGCCGCGGATCCCGCCCACGCTGAGCCAGCGCAGATGCAGCGCGGCCATGCGGTCACGCGGTTAGGGGTCGACGCGCGCGGTCGCCATCAATGCCGCAGGGGAACTGCCGGTCCGCGTAGCCCGGGGGGTGATGGCGGGTCGCGCGGATGGCCGGGATCATGGGGGTCATGACCGAGGCCCGTCCCGAGTCGCGTCGGATGACGATCAGTGACCCGCAGGTGATGCGGGCGCTGGCCCATCCGGCCCGAATCGCGATCATGGAATACCTGAGCAGTCGGGAGGGTGGTGGGACCGCCACCGAGCTCGCGGAGATCGCCGAGCTGTCGCCGAGTGCGACCAGCTATCACGTGCGAGCGTTGGCGAAGTTCGGCCTGGTCGAGCAGGCGCCGAGTCGGGGTGACGCGCGGGAGCGGGTGTGGCGCGCGGTCAGCCCCAGCGTCATGTTCGACGCGGGCCGTGCGGCCGGGCCGGAGGCGCGCGCGGCCGAGCAGGCGCTGGTCGAGGCGCATGTGGCCCGCGACATGGAGCGGATCCGGGACTGGTCGCGGCGCGCCGGGAGCGAGCCGGCCGAGTGGTACGAGGTGGCGCTGTTCAGCGACGCGCTGCTGCTGCTGACTGCGGAGGAGATGGCCGGGGTGAACGAGGCGGTCTCGGCGCTGCTGGAGCCGTACCGCCAGCGCCGGCGCCGGGCCGATCCGCCGGCGGGTGCGCGGACCGTCTCGGTGCAGTACCACGTGGTGCCGCTGCCATAGGGGTTGTGCCAACCAGTTGTGAAGGATTATTTTCGAAGTATGTCCTTCACAACTGTCGAGTCGCGCTGGCCGGACGTCTGGCTCGCCGCCACAGCCCGGGGCACCACGATCTGCGGCGACTTCCTCGCCGCCACCGCCCTCGCGCTGGCCCTGCAGGGCGCTGGCGCCGGCGGGCTCGCCGTGTCAGGGCTGCTGCTCGCGGCCACCCTGCCCCTGGTGGTGCTCGCCCCGCTCGCCGGCCGGCTCGCCGACCGGGTGGACAGCCGCACTCTGCTGGTGACCGTCGGGCTGGCCCAGGCCGCGATCTGCGTGCTGCTCGCCCTCGCCGACCACCCGGTCCTGGTGGTCGGGCTCGTCACGCTGCTCGCGTGCGGGCTCGCGGTGACCCAGCCCTGCCTGGCGGCGCTGCTGCCGGCGATGGTCCGCCCCGACGACCTGCCGCGGGCGAGCGCGATCAGCCAGACCGCTGTCTCCCTCGGCGCGCTCGGCGGGCCGGTGCTGGCCGGGCTGCTGGTGGGGCAGTTCGGCACCCGCGTACCGCTGCTGCTGGACGCCGCGACCTACCTGGCACTGGTGGTCGCCGGCCTGCTGCTGCGGACCCGGCGCGGTGGTCGGCGGATCGCCGCCACCCCGGCCAACCCATCCGTGACAGCCCTCGGCTGGCGGCTGCGCCGGGACCCGCTCATGCTCGTCATGGTGGTCAGTACCGCCGTGGTGATCGCGGCGATCGGCGGCATCAACGTGATCGAGGTCTTCTTCATCCGGGAGACCCTGAACGGCTCGCCCACCACCTACGGGCTGGTCAGTGCCGCCTGGATGGCCGGCATGCTGCCCGGTGGCTGGCTGGCCGCCCGGCTCGCCAACCGGCTCACCGACGACGCCGCGCTGGTCCGTGGGGTGCTGGCCACGCTGGCCGGTTGCAGCCTCATGGTGCTGTTCGGCGCGATGGTGCCGGCGGCCAGCCTGCTGGTGCCGCTCTGGCTGGTGGCGGGCGCGGCCAACGGCGGCGAGAACGTCTTCGCCAACCTGCTCACCGCTCGCCGGGTGCCGGAGGCGATGCGCGCTCGGGCGTACGCGAGCTACGGCGCGGCGGTGCAGGGAGGCTCGATGGCCGGTTTCCTGATCGGCGGTGCGCTGCTGACGGCCGTCCCGCCCCGACCGCTGATCGCCGCCGCCGGCCTGGCTGGGCTCCTGGTGGTGCTGGTCTTCGTGCCGGTGGTCGCCCGGGCGGTACGCCGCCCGTCGCCGGATGACCCGGGCGGACGGCAACACCAGCGGTCGGCGGGGGCGGATGCGGGGTTGGCCACTTCGGGCCGGCCCGCCGAGCCGGCGCCAGAGGCCGGGGATACGGTCGGGTCATGGCTGAGCGCATCGCACGTCCACGGGTCGGGCACATCCAGTTCCTGAACTGCCTGCCGATCTACTGGGGCCTGATGCGCTCCGGTGCCCTGCTCGACGTCGACCTGCAGAAGGATTCGCCGGACCGGTTGAGCGCCGCGCTGGTGGCCGGCGACCTGGACATCGGCCCGATCACGCTCGTGGAGTACCTGAAGCACACCGAGGAGTTGCTACTCCTGCCGGACCTGGCGGTGGGCAGCGACGGGCCGGTGCTGTCGGTCAACGTTGTTTCCACGAAGCCCCTCGCCGAGCTGGACGGCGCCCGGGTGGCGCTCGGCTCCACCTCGCGGACCGGGGTGCTGCTGGCCCAGTTGCTGCTCGCCGAGAAGTACAACGTTCGTCCCGACTACTTCCGCTGCCCGCCGGACCTGACCCAGATGCTGCTGGAGGCCGACGCCGGGGTGCTGATCGGGGACGTGGCGCTGCGGGCGCTGTACGAGGCGCCGCAGCGAGGTCTCACGGTCACCGACCTCGGGCAGGCGTGGCGTGAGTGGACCGGGCTGCCGATGGTCTTCGCGGTCTGGGCGGTTCGCCGCGACTTCGCCGCCGCCCATCCGGGGCTGGTCAAGGAGGTGCACGAGGCGTTCCTGCGCTCGCGTGACCTCTGCCTGGCCGAGCTGGACCAGGTCGCCGAGGCGGCGGCCCGGTGGGAGACGTTCGACGCCGCGACGCTGGCCACGTACTTCCGGACCCTGGACTTCTCGCTGGGCGACCGGCAGGTCGCCGGGCTGCGGGAGTTCGCCCGCCGCGCCGCCGCGCACGGCGTGGTCCCGGAACTGCCGGCCGGTGGCCCGGAGTTCTTCGCCGGCTGAGCCTCAGGGCGCAGGCCGCCAGCCGGGACGGTCGACCGAGCCGGCTGGCGGTCCGGACACCGGGCGGCGTCAGACGCTGGGAGGGCGGGTCAGACGTTGGGGCGGAGCAGTGCCTCGGTGATCTTCTCGCAGTTCTTCATGCCGTAGTCGTAGCCCATGTTGATCGGGTACTGGACCATCACGCCCATCGTCCAGGTGTCGCCGATGGCCAGGCAGTTGATGTGCATCTCCTGCTCCTTGGTCCGGTCGATCCACCCGTTCTTGATGGCGATCTGCTTCTGCTCGGCGGCCGGGAACGCCTTGCGGATGCCGAAGTCACCGGCGCCGCGGACCAGCTTCATCTCGTTGAGCAGCCACTTGGTCCATTCCGGCCCGGCGGCGGTGCCGGTGGCGATGCAGTTGCCCAGTCGGGCGGTGTCCCGGGGGGAGAGCGCCGTCCGGCTCCAGCCGCCGTCGGGGGCGACACTGCTGTCGGTCAGCTTGCACATGGAGAGCAGTCGCCGGATCGAGGCGTCCCGGCCGACCGAGTTGTAGAACTGCTCGGCCCTGGTGTTGTCGCTGTCCCGGATGATCCGCGTGGCGTCGGCGAGCTTCGCGTCGCTCGGCGTCTGCCCGGCGTCGTCGGCGCGACGCAGGTAGTCGGCGACGATCCAGGCCTTGATCATCGAGGCGGTGGTGCTGGTCTCGTTCATGTTCTTCGAGCCGATGATCTTTCCGGTGCGGCGGTCGAGCACGCTCCAGGAATACCAGCCCTCGATGTCCAGCTTGAGGTCCTTGGCCTGGAACGGCAGCGGCTCCAGCGACGGGCTGGGGCTCGGTTCCGGGGCCGGCTGGCGGGCGCTGCGGTCGGAAGGAGTGCCGGTGGACCGGTCACTGGTCGTCGTGCCGGAGTCGCCCCAGCGGGCGGCGGAGGTCGACTCGAACGGCGACCCCGGTAGCAGCCGCAGCGAAACCAGCACCAGCCCGATCAGGACGACCGCGATCGCGACCAGCCGCAGCGGGGAGGCATCACCGCCGCGTCGCCGGTCCGCCCGACGGTTGCCGGCCATCAGAGCTTTCCGACCGGCTGCTGCGGCACCTTGAGCGCGGCGCCGGGCTGCGGGGTGACGAGTTGAGTGGCCACGCTGGCGCAGACCTGAGCGCCGTAGTCCAGCCCGTTCTTGATGGGGTAACGCAGCATCACCGCGAGGCTCCACTTGTCGTTGACGGCGAGGCAGTTCACGTGCCAGTTGCCGTCGTAGTAGAGCGGCGTCCAGCCGTTCTTGATGCTGACCGGGCCCTGCGCGGTGATCGACTTCGGCAGGCCGTTGATGATCCCCCAGCGACCGCCGCCGGACTTGAGCTTCTGGTCCTTGGCCGCGGTGGTGCCCTGAACCTTGCTCATCTCGCTGAGCACCCACTTGGTCCACTTCGGGCCGGCCGCCTTGCCGTCGGCGATGCAGTCGCCGAGCCGGACGGCGTCCCGGGGGGACATCCTGGTGAAGCTCCAGTAGCCCTCGTACTTGGTTACGTTGCCGCGCTTGGTGTCGGTCAGACCGCAGATGCTGATCGCCCGCTTGATCACCGGCCCCGGCTGGCCGCCCGCCGGCACGGAGTACGAGCCGCCGGCGGCCTTGTAGACCATGTTGGCCGCGTCGTCGTTGCTGTCCCGGATGGCGGAGCTGGCGGCTTTCTTGAGCGCCGCGGTCGGCTCCTTGTCGCCGAGTTGGCGCAGGTAGTCGGAGACGATCCACGCCTTGATCATCGACTCGGTCGAGCTGGTCGCGGTCATGTTCGGCGACCCGGAGATCTTGCCCGTCTCCCGGTCCAGCAGGGCCCACGAGTAGAAGTCGCCCTTGAAGTTCACCGATACCGGGCCAGCCGCCAGCGTGGGCGATGGCGGTGGGGTGGGTGAGGGCGCGGCGACACTCCCGCCGCCACCGCCGCCTGCGCTGCCGTCGTTGCCAGCGAGCCGCGCGTACGCAGCGGGAACCAGCAGAACGCCACCGAGCAGGACCGCCACGACGGCGAGCACCATGGTCACGCGAGATCGCATGAGTTGGGTGAGCTCCAGATGTCAGGGCCGGGGGGACCGGCTTGTTTCCCGGGATGACCGGTGCGATCGCCGAGGCCGGGGGAGGTGGCCTCTGTGGAGACAACGATTCTGGGCAGCCGATCGTGTGACCGGCAGAAGTCTACTTCCGGACCGGCCGACCACCAGAGTTCGACGCCTGCCAACATGCAATAAAGGCGGGATATCGAGACGGTATGCGTCTTCTAGGAGGATTCATCTTCGTCCAGTGAGCCAAGTCATAGCCGGGCCGATTGCGCTGCGTGCGGAAATACCGCCCATCCGTGACCGAACGTGACTCGGGTTTCCTGTTACACCCCCTAGTGCATCGAGGCGCAAGCTGTAACACTTGTCCTCATGTATGGCAACGACTTCTCCGCCCCGGACGACGCAACCGGCGGCGGCCTGCTCGGCGAGGTCGAGGCGGCCGAGGCGGAGCTGCGCGCCGCCGCCGCCCGTCAGCGGCGCGGCGGCCCCGCGCCGGACGAGGACCTGGCGGCGTACTTCGCCGAGGTGGTCGGCGCGGAGCAGAAGATCGAGCCACGGGACTGGATGCCGGAGGCGTACCGCAAGACGCTGATCCGGCAGATCGCCCAGCACGCCCACTCCGAGATCATCGGCATGCAGCCGGAGGGAAACTGGATCAGCCGGGCGCCGTCGCTCAAGCGCAAGGCGATCCTGCTGGCCAAGGTGCAGGACGAGGCGGGCCACGGTCTCTACCTCTACGCCGCCGCCGAGACCCTCGGCATCAGCCGTGACGAGCTGGTCCGGCTGCTGCTCGACGGGCGGCAGAAGTACAGCTCGATCTTCAACTACCCCACCCTCTCCTGGGCCGACATGGGCGCGATCGGCTGGCTGGTGGACGGCGCGGCGATCGTCAACCAGGTGCCCCTGTGCCGCTGCTCCTACGGCCCGTACGCCCGAGCGATGATCCGGGTCTGCAAGGAGGAGTCGTTCCACCAGCGCCAGGGCTACGAGATCCTGCACACCCTGGCGCACGGCACCCCCGCGCAGCAGGCGATGGCCCAGGACGCGGTGGACCGCTGGTGGTACCCGTCGCTGGCCATGTTCGGCCCGCCGGACAACGACTCCACGCACTCCGCGAAGTCGATGGCCTGGAAGATCAAGCGCTTCTCGAACGACGATCTGCGCCAGCGCTTCGTGGACATGTGCGTCCAGCAGGCGGAGATCCTCGGGTTGCGCATCCCCGATGACGACCTGCGCTGGAACGAGGAGCGGCAGGCGTACGACTACACCCAGCCGGACTACGACGAGCTGATGCGGGTGATCTCCGGCGACGGGCCGTGCAACCGGGAGCGGATGGCACACCGGAGGGCCGCGCACACCGACGGTGCGTGGGTGCGCGAGGCCGCCGCGGCGTACGCCGCCAAGCGGGCCGAGCAGAAGGAGAAGGTGGCGGCGTGAGCGAGCGAACCAGCATGGAGCAGACCCCGCTGTGGGAGGTCTTCGTGCGGGCCCGGCGCGGGCTGTCGCACACCCACGTCGGCAGCCTGCACGCCCCCGACGCCGAGCTGGCCCTGCGCAACGCCCGGGACCTCTACACCCGGCGGCAGGAGGGCGTGTCGATCTGGGTGGTGCCGGCCGGCGCGATCACGGCGTCCAGCCCGGACGAGAAGGACGCCTTCTTCGACCCGGCCGCCGACAAGGTCTACCGCCACCCCACCTTCTATGAGGTACCGGACGGGGTGGCTCACCTGTGAACGGTCCCGTCGAATTCACCCTCGCCCTCGGCGACGACGCGTTGGTCGCCGCGCAACGGCTGGCCGAGTGGACCACTTGCGCGCCGGAGATGGAAGAGGACGTCGCGCTGACCAACATCGCCCTCGACCAGCTCGGCGCGGCCCGCCTACTGCTGTCGTACGCGGGCGAGCTGGAGGGCGCCGGCCGGGACGAGGACGCGCTGGCGTACCTGCGCGACGACCGCGAGTTCCGCAACGCCCTGCTGGTCGAGCTGCCCAACGGCGACTTCGCGGTGACCATGGCGAAGCTGTTCTTCCTCGCGGCGTACCAACTGCCGCTGTACACCGCCCTGGCCGGGTGCCCGGACGAACGGCTGGCCGCGATCGGTGCGAAGGCCCGCAAGGAGTCGGCGTACCACCTGGACCACGGCGCACTGTGGGTGAAGCGTCTCGGCGACGGCACCGAGGAGTCGCACCGCCGGATGCAGGCGGCCGTCGACCAGGTCTGGCCGTACACGCACGAGCTGTTCGCCGCCGATCCCGCGGCACCGGTCGACCCGGCCACCCTGCGGGAGGCGTTCGACGACACCGTCGGCCCAGTGCTGGCCGAGGCGACGCTCACCCGGCCCGAGAGCCGCTGGGCGCCGGCCGGCGGGCGGACGGGCGTGCACACCGAGCATCTGGCGTACCTGCTCGCCGAGATGCAGGTGCTGCACCGCGCGCACCCCGGAGCGACGTGGTGAGTACGCGGCGGAGCCCCGCAGTGGTGGACGGCGCCCGTGGGTCGACCGACCCGAGGACGGCCGCGGCGAGCGTGGTGGATCCGGAGATCCGGGTGATCACCATCGACGAGCTGGGCATCCTGCGCGCGGTCGAGGAAGATCCGGTCAGCGGCCGGATCATCGTCACCATCACCCCGACGTACACCGGCTGCCCAGCGATGGACGTGATCCGGGCCGACATCCGCCGCGCGCTGGCCGTCGCCGGCCATCCGGACGCCGAGGTCCGCACGGTCTACAGCCCACCGTGGAGCACCGACTGGATCTCCGACGATGGGCGGGCCAAGCTCGCCGCCGCCGGGATCGCCCCGCCGGCCCCGGTGCCCGCAGCCGGTGTGGTGCCGCTGACCCTCGCGGTCCGCTGTCCGCACTGCGGCTCGCCGGAGACCGAGCAGGTCAGCCGGTTCGGCTCCACGGCGTGCAAGGCGCTGTGGCGCTGCCGCTCCTGCGCCGAACCCTTCGACCACCTGAAGGCGCTGTGACAGTCACCATCACCCGACCGGTCCGCCGCCGGCCGGTCTTCCACCCGCTGCCGGTCGGCGCCGTCGACCGGCTCACCGACGACTCCGTGGCGGTCACCTTCGCCGTACCCGAGGAATTGCGAGAGGCCTTCGCGTTCCGCGCGGGCCAGCACCTCACCGTGCGACGGGTGACCGAGGACGGCACGGACGTACGCCGGTCGTACTCCATCTGCTCGACCCCCGACGACCTGGCCCGGCGCGGCCGACTGCGGATCGGGGTACGGGAGATTCCCGGCGGCGCCTTCTCGGCCTTCGCCTGCGGCGCGCTGCGCGGCGGCGACACGGTCGAGGTGCTGCCGCCGCTGGGCACGTTCACGACGGCCTTCGCGCCGGACCGGGTGCGGCACTACGGCGCGGTCGTCGCCGGCTCCGGCATCACCCCGGTGCTCGGGCTGGTCGCGACCGCCCTGGCCGTCGAGCCGGCCAGCACCTTCACCCTGGTGTACGGCAACCGCACGGCGAACACGGTGATGTTCGCCGAGGAGTTGGCCGACCTGAAGGACCGCTATCCCACCCGATTGCACCTGGTGCACGTGCTCTCCCGCGAGCAGGGCGAGTCGCCGCTGCTCTCCGGGCGGATCGACACCGAGCGGCTGAGCCGGTTGCTGAGCACGATCGTCCCGGGCGACGCCATCGAGGAGTGGTTCCTCTGCGGCCCGTACGGCATGGTGGTCGACGTCCGGAACGTGCTGACCGCGCGCGGGCTGCCCGAGTCGGCGGTGCACACCGAGCTGTTCCACGTCGACGCGCCGCCGGAGCCGGTGCGCCGTCCGGTGGACCAGACGGTTGCCGGGGCCGAGGTCACCATCGTGCTGGACGGACGGTCGTCGAGCTTCACCATGGGCCGCGAGGAGCGGGTGCTGGACGCCGCACTGAAGGTGCGCGGCGAACTGCCGTACGCCTGCAAGGGTGGCGTCTGCTCGACCTGCAAGGCGAAGGTCGTCGACGGTGCGGTCACGATGGCCCGCAACTACGCCCTGGAGCCCGACGAGCTGGCGGCGGGCTACGTCCTGACCTGCCAGTCCAGCCCGACGACCGACAAGCTCACGGTGGACTACGACGCGTGAAGGCGTCGGATGGCCGGCAGTTCGTCGGGTTCTGCGCGGAGGGCTAGCGAGAACTGACCGGCGGCGGCTGTGGGACGTACCGCACGCCGCCGGGGCCAGACGGTCGAGCCGGGTGGGGCGACGTAGGCTCGGGGTGTGACGGTGAGCCGGGAGATCGACGACATCCTGCAGCGCGGCGCGGACGGTGGGCGGATCACGCCCGAGGAGGCCCTGCTGCTCTACACCGAGGCGCCCTTCCACGCGCTGGGCGAGGCGGCGGACGCGGTGCGCCGGCGGCGTTACCCGGACAACGTCGTCACGTACCTGATCGATCGCAACATCAACTACACCAACGTCTGCGTGACGGCGTGCAAGTTCTGCGCGTTCTACCGGGCGCCCAAGCACAAGGAAGGGTGGACCCACCCGACCGAGGAGATCCTGCGTCGCTGCGGCGAGGCGGTCGAGCTGGGCGCGACCCAGGTGATGCTCCAGGGCGGGCACCACCCGGACTACGGCGTCGAGTACTACGAGGAGCTGTTCTCCTCGGTGAAGCAGGCGTACCCCCAGCTGGCCATCCACTCGATCGGGCCGAGCGAGATCCTGCACATGGCCAAGGTCTCCGGGGTGAGCCTGGACGAGGCCATCGCTCGCATCAAGGTCGCCGGCCTGGACTCGATCGCCGGCGCCGGGGCGGAGATGCTGCCCGAGCGGCCGCGTAAGGCCATCGCGCCGCTCAAGGAGTCGGGTGAGCGCTGGCTGGAGGTCATGGAGCTGGCCCACCGGCAGGGCATCGAGTCGACCGCCACCATGATGATGGGCACCGGCGAGACGCACGCCGAGCGGATCGAGCACCTGCGCATGATCCGCGACGTGCAGGACCGCACCCGTGGTTTCCGGTCCTTCATCCCGTGGACGTACCAGCCGGAGAACAACCACCTCAAGGGCCGCACGCAGGCGACGACGCTGGAGTACCTGCGGCTGGTCGCGGTGGCCCGGCTCTTCTTCGAGACCGTGCCGCACCTGCAGGCGTCCTGGCTGACGACCGGCAAGGACGTCGGGCAGCTCGCCCTACACATGGGCGTGGACGACCTCGGCTCGATCATGCTGGAGGAGAACGTCATCTCCTCGGCCGGCGCGCGGCACCGCTCCAACCTGCACGAGCTGATCGGCATGATCCGCTCGGCGGACCGGATCCCGGCGCAGCGGGACACCCTCTACAACCGGCTGGCCGTGCACCACACGCCGGCCGACGACCCGACCGACGATCGCGTGGTCTCGCACTTCTCCTCGATCGCGCTGCCCGGCGGCGGTGCCGGCCGTTCCCTGCCGCTGGTCGACGTCAACTGAGGTTGGTCGCAGCCCGGCCGTTCGGCTGACCGGGGCTCATGCTCCCGCCCGACCGCCTCGGCGGTCCGGGTGGTCCCGGCCGCTGCGGCGTCCAAGCTGTCCGGTCAGGGGTGGTGGAGATGATCGTCGGCCGCTAGCGTCCCGCCTCATATCCCTTGCCACCGCGGATTGGCGGAATCAGCGCGACAGTGCTGGTGGCGAGTGGTCTGATGGTCCTGGGTCGCGCGGCACGCGGGCAGTCCTCCATCGGCCCGTGAGGGTCGTTCACATAACGCACGGCGGTACGGGCGGGATGGGTGACCATCCCGCCCGTACCGTCTGCACACTCCAGGCCGGACGGTTGAAAGCGGCCCCGCACGCTGGCGTGGGAGATCGACCTCGGATAACGTCCGCTCGTTCCCGCAACCATTCTTTCTTCCCTACCCCCGGGGGACTGATGACAGCGTTCCACCGCTCGACCCTGGCCCGCGCCGGTGTCGTGGCACTGCTCGCGGCCGGTGGCCTGGCCACCGTGGCCGCCCCGGCCCAGGCCGCCGACCAGGCCGACCTGCAGCTCAAGCCGCTGAGCTACGAGCTGGCGAAGGGCGTCAAGCAAGCCAAGGCCAAGCCGTTCAAGTTCCAGGTCGACAACACCCGCAGCACGGTCGACGCCAAGGACGTCCGGGTCACCGTGGAGACCAAGGGCCTGAATGACCACATGGTCGGCGTGCTCGCCTGGGACGGCTGCGAGGTCGCCGGCACCACCTTCAGCTGCCTCCTCGGCGACCTGGCGGCCGGCACCACCGAGGACTTCGGTATTCCGCTGTTCTCCACCGGTGGACGCGGCGAGGCTGGAACGCTGGTGGTCACCATCAGCTCGGCCACCGCTGATCCCAACACCGAAGACAACACCGTCGAGCACGAGATCACCGTCACCAAGCCCGGCTACGACCTGACGGCGTGGGTGCAGGATGTCTACGCCGACGTGGTGGTGGACGGTGACGGGACCGGCGAGTCCGGCCTCAAGCCGGTCAAGCTTGGCGAGACCGCGCCACTGGACTGGGCGATCTACAACGATGGCAGCCGCAAGGCCACCGGCGTGGCGTACGGGATCACGCTGCCGGCGGGCGTCACCTTCGCCGAGCTACCGGAGGGCTGTGTGGAGCAGCCGCTGAATGGTCTGGCGAACGCGTACTGCGAGGACTCCGGCGTGGTGCTGAAGCCGGGTCAGTTCTACACCGGCGACGTGCGGGTGAAGATCGGGGCGGATGTCACCGAGCCGGTGCTTCGGCCTGGTTTCCTCTTCGCCAGTGGCCTGGACGCCGCCGAGGGGAGCCCTGAGGAGCAGCCGAAGGTGGCCACCGGCGCCCAGCGGAAGGCCTTCACGGAGACCGATGAAGGGGACAACACCGCGCAGTTCGACGTCTTCGTCGACCTGACCGTGCAGCCCACGCCGACGCCCACCCCGACCCCGACGGCGACCCCCACCCCGGGCGGTACGCCGACGCCGGGCGCGACCACGTCGCCGGCTGCCGGTGGAGGTGGTGGCGGTCTGCCGGTGACCGGTGTACAGGCTGGCCTGATCGGCGGCATCGGCGGCATCATCCTGCTCGTGGGCGGGGCGCTGCTGGTGCTCTCCCGTCGGCGCAAGGTCGTCCTGGTCGCCCCGGGTGACGAGAAGTCGACCGACTGACGCAGGCACGACGCGAGGGCGGGGTGGGCGACCACCCCGCCCTTTCGCGTACCGGGGTCCGCGCCGCGCCACCCAGCGACCGTCGACGGGAGGGCGGCTGGCAGAGTGGAGGGGTGAGCCGTACCCCGCAGGGCCAGCGCGCCAGCCTGGACAAGCAGCCGCACGAGGTCGCCGCGATGTTCGACGGCGTGGCGGAGCGCTACGACCTGACCAACACCGTGCTCTCCTTCGGCCAGGACCGCTCCTGGCGTCGGTCCACCCGCGCGGCGCTCGGCCTGCGGCCGGGCGAGCGGGTGCTGGACGTCGGTGCGGGCACCGGTGTCTCGACGCAGGAGCTGGCCCAGTCCGGGGCGTACGCGGTCGGCGCCGACCTGTCGCTGGGCATGCTGTACGCCGGCAAACGGGTCCGGCCCGAGGTGCCGCTGCTGGCCGGAGACGCGCTGCGACTGCCGTTCGCCGACGCCAGCTTCGACGCGGTGACCATCTCCTTCGCGCTGCGCAACGTCAACGACACGGACGCGGCCCTGCGCGAGCTGGCCCGGGTGACCCGGCCCGGTGGACGGCTGGTGGTCTGCGAGTTCAGCACCCCGGTCAACCCGGCCTTCCGGACGGTCTACCTGTCGTACCTGATGCGGTCGCTGCCGGCGGTGGCCCGTGCGGTGTCCAGCAACCCCGAGGCGTACGTCTACCTGGCCGAGTCGATCCGGGCGTGGCCGGACCAGGCCGCGCTGGCCGGGCGTCTCGCCGCAGCCGGTTGGGGTCGGGTGGCGTGGCGCAACCTGACCGGCGGCGTGGTCGCCCTGCACCGGGGGATCCGCGAGTAACGGCGGACCAGGGGACGGGCATGGACAATATTCAGGTTCCGTGAATATCAGGCTTTAGTCCACTTTGCCCCGTACGCTCGTCCGCATGACCGGAGCAGACCCGGCGGACCCGGTGGCCGCCACCGACGACGACGCGGCCGAACTCATCGCGCAGTTGCGCGCGTTGGCCGGCGCCGATCCGGCGGAGGTCCGGCAGGTGGTCGCCGAGGTTCTGGCAGCGCTGGATCGGGCGGCGGGTGGCGCTCTGCGCGAGCACCTGCCGGAGACCATCCGCGTGGACGCCGGCCTGGATGCGCCCAGTCCGGCCTGACACCGAGTGTCTGTGGACGGTCATCCGCTGTCACACCGGCGAGTTAGGTACCCCTGATCCTGCGCAGGTATGACACCGGTCATACACTCGTCCCGTCTGGCTTGTGAAGCATTTCACGAGCGTGCGGGAGGAGGCGCGAATGACCGCGGTGGAGCACGATGCCGACGTCATCGTCGTAGGCGCCGGTCCCGGTGGATCGGCAACGGCGTACCACCTGGCCCGGCACGGCGTACGGGTGCTGCTGCTGGAGAAGACCGAGTTCCCCCGGGAGAAGGTCTGCGGCGACGGGCTGACCCCGCGCGCCGTGCGCCAGCTCATCCGGATGGGCGTGGACACCTCGCCCGAGGCCGGCTGGCTGCACAACCGGGGCCTGCGGGTGATCGGCGGCGGGGTACGCCTCGAGCTGGACTGGCCGGACCTGGCCAGCTTCCCCAACTTCGGTCTGGTGCGCACCAGGCTGGACTTCGACGACCTGCTCGCCCAACGGGCGGTGGCCGCCGGCGCCAAGCTGCAGACCAGCGTCAACGTGCTGGGCCCGGTGCTCGACGGCGACGGCCGGGTGACCGGCGTCGAGGCGGAGGTGGGCCCGGACAAGGAGCCAGCCAGCTTCCACGCCCCGCTGGTCGTGGCGGCTGACGGGGTCTCCGGCCGGTTCCCGCTCGCTCTCGGCCTAGCCAAGCGGGAGGACCGGCCGATCGGCGTGGCCGTCCGCCGCTACTACCGCTCGCCGGCCAAGCACGACGACAACTACCTGGAGTCCTGGCTGGAGTTGCGCAGCAAGGACAGCGGCGACAACCTGCTGCCCGGGTACGGCTGGATCTTCGGGCTCGGTGACGGGCGGGTCAACGTCGGCCTCGGCGTGCTCAACTCGTCCTCCGCGTTCGGCAAGACCAACTACCGGCGGCTGCTCACCGACTGGCTGGCGAACACGCCCGCCGACTGGGGGATGACCGACGAGACCAACGCCGACGGCCCGATCCTCGGCGCGGCTCTGCCGATGGGCTTCAACCGGGTGCCGCACTACACCCGTGGCGTGATGCTGGTCGGCGACTCCGGCGGCATGGTCAACCCGTTCAACGGGGAGGGCATCGCCTACGCCATGGAGTCCGGCGAGCTGGCCGCGGAGGTGGCGGTGCAGGCCCTCGCGCGGCCGGCCGGCGCGGAGCGGGAGCGGGCGCTGATGGCGTACCCGAACGAGCTGAAGGCCCGGCTCGGCGGCTACTACCGGCTGGGCGGCATCTTCGTGAAGCTGATCGGCCGTCCGGAGATCATGCGGATCGCCACCAAGCACGGAATGCCGCACCCGACGTTGATGCGCTTCGTGCTCAAGCTGTTGGCCAATTTGACCGACCCCCGTGGCGGGGACGCGATGGACCGGGTCATCAACGCGATGACGAAGGCAGCGCCAGCCGTCTAGACAACCGGTGTCGGGGCTGGTCACAGCCCCGACCCGGACAAAGATCGACCCCCGCCGGCAGCCACCGCGTGGGACGTGAATAGTGTGATTTTCGTCAAGCACCGAGGGCAGGGAAGGACGAGCAGGAGAATACGATGTCGCTCTCGCCTTACGCACCGATCATCGGGCTGTTCGCCCTCGCCGCGGCGTTCTCGCTGTTCTCCGTTGGCGCCGCCCGCTTCGCAGGTCCCCATCGATACAACAGAGCCAAACTCGAGGCTTACGAGTGCGGCATCGAGCCCAGCCCCCAGCCGGTCGGCGGTGGGCGGTTCCCGATCAAGTTCTACCTGACGGCGATGCTCTTCATCGTCTTCGACATCGAGATCATCTTCCTCTACCCCTGGGCGGTCTCGTTCGACGCTCTGCCGATCTTCGGCTTCGTGGAGATGGTCCTGTTCATCGTCGCGGTCTTCGTCGCGTACGCCTACGTGTGGCGGCGCGGCGGCCTGGACTGGGACTGAGGAAGGAACGTCAGATGGGCATCGAGGAGAAGCTCCCCGCAGGCGTCCTGCTCACCTCGGTGGAGAAGCTGGTCAACTGGTCGCGGAAGACGTCCTTCTGGGGCGCCACCTTCGGCCTGGCCTGCTGCGCCATCGAGATGATGGCCGCCGGTGGTCCGCACTACGACATGGGCCGTTGGGGCATGGAGGTCTTCCGGGCCTCGCCCCGGCAGGCCGACCTGATGATCGTGGCTGGCCGCGTGAGTCAGAAGATGGCCCCGGTGTTGCGCCAGATCTACGACCAGATGGCCGAGCCCCGCTGGGTGCTCTCGATGGGCGTCTGCGCCAGCAGCGGCGGCATGTTCAACAACTACGCGATCGTGCAGGGCGTCGACCACGTGGTGCCGGTCGACATGTACCTGCCCGGCTGCCCGCCCCGGCCGGAGATGCTCATCGACGCGATCCTCAAGCTCCGCGAGAAGATCATGTATGAGCCGCTGGGCCCGAACGGCCGCAAGATGCTCGAGGCCCGTCAGGAGCGCGGTGACGTCCCCGTCGTGCCCTACGGCTCGATGCCGTCCTCGTACCGCAGCGACAAGGCCCGGCGTGCCGAGTGGACCCAGGCGGTCCGCGAGGGGCGCGAGGAGCAGCTGCGGATCGAGAACTGGATGAACGCCCAGAACCATCTCCACGCGCACAGGGGCCCGAAGTGACCGCACCGAACGAGAAGAACAACGACGGCGGGGTGCCGGTGCCGGTCACGCCGGCCGGCGCCAGCAGCACCGCCCCGGCCGAGTACCCGCCGGCCAGCCCGGCCGGCCGGGGGATGTTCGGCAACCAGGGAACCGGCGACGTGTCCGGCTACGGCGGCCTGGTCCGCCAGCGCCAGCCGATCGAGGAGGCCACCCGCCCGTACGGCGGCTACTTCGACGAGGTCCGCGACGCGCTGGAGGAGGCGTACCCGGCCTTCGGCGACGCGATCGAGAAGGTCGTGGTCGACCGGGGCGAGCTGACCCTGCACGTTCGCCCGGAGCGCATCGCCGAGGTCTGCCAGGTGATGCGGGACGACCTGGCGCTGCGCTTCGAGCTGTGCTCGTCGGTGTCCGGCGTGGACTATCTCGGTGCGGACGAGCGCCGGCTGCACGTGGTCTACCTGCTCACCTCGATGACCTACCGGCGTCGGGTCCGGCTGGAGGCCGCGGTCTCCGTCGAGAGCCCGCACCTGCCCAGCGTGACCGCCGTCTACCCGACTGCTGACTGGCAGGAGCGGGAGGCGTACGACATGTTCGGCATCGTCTTCGACGGCCACCCCAACCTGACCCGGATCCTCATGCCGGACGACTGGGAGGGCCACCCGCAGCGCAAGGACTACCCGCTCGGTGGCGTGGCGGTCGAGTACAAGGGCGCCGAGATCCCGCCACCGGACCGGAGGAGGTCCTACCAGTGACCACGTCGAACTACGCGACCGAACGCGAGACCACCGAGGGCCGGGTCTTCACCGTCACCGGTGGGGACTGGGACACGATCGTCTCGGGCACCGACCCGATCAACGACGAGCGCATCGTGGTCAACATGGGTCCGCAGCACCCGTCCACGCACGGTGTGCTGCGGCTGGTCCTGGAGCTGGAGGGCGAGACGGTCCGCGAGGCGCGGTCGGTCATCGGGTACCTGCACACCGGCATCGAGAAGAACCTCGAGTACCGCAACTGGGTGCAGGGCACGACGTTCGTGACCCGGATGGACTACCTGGCCCCGCTGTTCAACGAGACGGCCTACAGCCTCGCGGTGGAGAAGCTGCTCGGCATCACCGACGACATCACCGAGCGGGCCACCACGATCCGGGTCCTGATGATGGAGCTGAACCGGATCTCGTCGCACCTGGTCTGGGTGGCCACCACGGCCATGGAACTCGGCGCGATCAACATGATGTTGTACGGCTTCCGCGAGCGGGAGTACATCCTCGACATCTTCGAGACCATCACCGGCCTGCGGATGAACCACGCGTACGTCCGGCCGGGCGGCGTGGCGCAGGACGTGCCGGACGAGGCGATCCACAAGATCCAGCAGTTCCTCAAGCTGTTGCCGAAGCGGCTCAAGGAGTACGAGGACCTGCTCTCCGGCCAGCCGATCTGGACCCAGCGCACGAAGAACGTGGCAGTGCTGGACGTGACCGGCTGCCTCGCGCTCGGCGTCACCGGCCCGGTGCTGCGCTCCGCCGGCCTCGCCTGGGACCTGCGCAAGACCATGCCGTACTGCGGCTACGAGACGTACGAGTTCGACGTGCCGACCCACTCCGACGGTGACGTGTGGGGCCGCTACCTGGTCCGGCTCGCCGAGATTCGGGAGTCGATGAAGCTGGTCGAGCAGGCCCTCGACCGGCTCAAGCCGGGCCCGGTGATGGTGGCCGACCGCAAGATCGCCTGGCCGGCGCAGCTGGCCATCGGCGTCGACGGCATGGGCAACTCGCTGGAGCACGTCGCGAAGATCATGGGTCAGTCGATGGAGTCGCTGATCCACCACTTCAAGCTGGTCACCGAGGGCTTCCGGGTCCCGCCCGGCCAGGTGTACGTCGGCATCGAATCGCCCCGCGGCGAGTTGGGCGTACACGCGGTCTCCGACGGTGGCACCCGGCCGTACCGGGTGCACTACCGGGAGCCGAGCTTCGTCAACCTCCAGGCCCTCCCGGCGATGGCCGAGGGCGGCCTGATCGCCGACGTGATCGCCGGCGGAGCCTCGTTGGACCCCGTGATGGGTGGGTGTGACCGATGACTTTCACTGAGACGACCCGGGAGCGGGCGCGCGAGATCATCGCGCGCTACCCGGCGGACCGGTCCCGTTCGGCGCTGCTGCCGCTGCTGCACCTGGTTCAGGCGGAGGAGGGGTACGTCTCCCCGTCCGGCGTCGCGTTCTGCGCCGAGGTGCTCGGCCTGAACAAGGCGCAGGTCGGCGCGGTGGCCACCTTCTACACCATGTACAAGCGCAAGCCGACCGGCGACTTCTTGGTCAGCGTCTGCACCAACACCATGTGCAACGTGCTCGGCGGTCAGGAGGTCTACGACACCCTCGCCGAGCACCTCGGCGTCGGGCACGACGAGACCACCGCCGACGGGAAGATCACCCTGGAGCACGCCGAGTGCCTGGCGGCCTGCGACTACGGCCCGGTGATGACCGTCAACTACGACTTCTTCGACGGCGTGGACTCGTCCACCGCGGTCGGCGTGGTCGACGAGCTGCGCGCCGGCGGGCGGCCGATGCCGACCCGGGGCGCTCGGCTCTGCACGCTCAAGGAGATGGCGGTGCAGCTCGCCGGTTTCGCCGACGAGCGGGACGGCGCGGTCGCCGACGGCGGGCCGGGCGAGCCCACCCTGCGCGGGCTGCGGCTGGCGCAGCAGCACGGCGTCTCGGTGCCGGGCTTCGACCCGAACACCCCGATCCGCAGCAAGGCGGAGGCGGACAAGGCGGCGGCGAAGGCGAAGGCCGCCGAGGCCAGCGCGAAGCCGGCCGAGGCGCCCGCCAAGCCGGTCACCCCGGTGAAGGGTGGCGACGGCGCGTCCGCTCCGACGGGTACGCCCGGCACCGGCCAGCCGGTTCCCGCCGCTGCGGTGACCGGCAGCACCGCGCCGGACGTGAAGGCGCCGGACGACAAGTCGCCGCAGGTGCGTACCGCTGAGACCCGGCAGCCGGATGCGGCGACCGCCGTGCCGGACGCGCCCGGCACCAAGGTTCCGGCGGAGACCTCGCCGCCGGGCCCGCGTGACGCGCAGGAGGCGCAGGCCGCCGGCGTGGCGGCCAACGAGCCGGCCGGCGATGGCAAGCCCGCCGGTGACTCCACCGGCGCGCAGGAGCGCAATCTCAACGAAGCGTCGGCGAGCGCCGGTGGCGCGAACTCCGCCGCGAGCGAAACGGGGGCACAGAAGTGACCACTCCCCGCCCGGAGACGCTGGCCAAGCTGACGCCGGTGCTGACCAAGCGCTGGCTGTCCCCGGACGCCTGGCGGATCGGCACCTACGAGCAGTTGGACGGCTACGCCGCCCTGCGCAAGGCGCTCAAGGCCCACCCGGACGACCTGATCCAGCTGATCAAGGACTCCGGGCTGCGCGGCCGGGGCGGCGCCGGCTTCCCCACCGGTCTCAAGTGGGGCTTCATCCCGCAGGGCGACGGCAAGCCGCACTACCTCGTGGTCAACGCCGACGAGGGCGAGCCGGGCACCTGCAAGGACCTGCCGCTGATGACGCACGACCCGCACGCGCTGGTCGAGGGCGTCATCATCGCGTCGTACGCGATCCGGGCCAGCCGCGCCTACATCTACATCCGGGGCGAGGCGGTGCACGCCGCGCGCCGGCTGCGCAACGCGGTCCAGGAGGCGTACGACAAGGGCTACCTCGGTCGGAACATCCTGGGCAGCGGCTACGACCTGGAGCTGGTGGTGCACTCCGGCGCCGGGGCGTACATCTGCGGCGAGGAGACGGCGCTGCTGGACTCGCTGGAGGGGTTCCGGGGCCAGCCGCGGCTGCGGCCGCCGTTCCCGGCCACCCACGGCCTGTACGCCAGCCCGACGGTGGTGAACAACGTCGGCACCATCGCCAGCGTGCCGCCGATCGTGCTCGGTGGAGCCGACTGGTGGAAGACCATGGGCACCGAGAAGTCCTCCGGGCCGATGATCTACTCGCTCTCCGGGCGGGTCGCCAACCCCGGCCAGTACGAGTGCTCGATGGGCGTCACGCTGCGCGAGCTGCTGGAGCTGGCCGGTGGGATGCAGCCCGGCCACAACCTGAGGTTCTGGACCCCGGGCGGTTCGTCCACCCCGCTGCTCGCCGCCGAGCACCTGGACGTGCCACTGGACTTCGAGGGGGTGGCGGCGGCCGGCTCGATCCTCGGCACCACGGCCACCCAGATCTTCTCCGACCAGGACTGCCCGGTCTACGCGACGTACCGGTGGCTGGAGTTCTACCACCACGAGTCGTGCGGCAAGTGCACCCCGTGCCGTGAGGGCAACTACTGGATGGTCCGGGTCTACCGGCGGATCCTCGCCGGTCAGGGCACCCACGAGGACCTGGACACCCTCCTGGACACCTGCGACAACATCCTCGGCCGCTCGTTCTGCGGTCTCGGCGACGGCGCGACCAGCTCGGTGACCTCGTCGCTGAAGTACTTCAAGCAGGACTACCTCGACTACATCGAGGGACGGACCGCGCCGAAGCTCTCCGACAAGCAGCTGGTTGGAGCTCACTGATGACGGACGTAGCCAAGCAGACCGACACGGTCACCCTCACCATCGACGGCGTCGAGGTCACCGCCCCCAAGGGGACGCTGCTGATCCGGGTCGCCGAGCAGATGGGCACCGAGATCCCCCGGTTCTGCGACCACCCGCTGCTGGCACCGGCCGGCGCGTGCCGGCAGTGCCTGGTCGAGGTGGAGGGGCAGCGCAAGCCGGTCGCCTCCTGCACCCAGGCCGTCGCCGACGGCATGGTGGTCCGTACCCAGATCACCTCCCCGGTGGCCAAGAAGGCGCAGGAGGGGGTGATGGAGCTGCTGCTGCTCAACCACCCGCTGGACTGCCCGATGTGTGACAAGGGCGGCGAGTGCCCCCTGCAGAACCAGGCGATGTCCACCGGCCGCACCGACTCCCGCTTCCACGAGCACAAGCGGGAGTACGAGAAGCCGATGGCGATCAGCAGCCAGGTGCTGCTGGACCGCGAGCGGTGCGTGCTCTGTCAGCGCTGCACCCGGTTCTCCGAGGAGATCGCCGGCGACAAGTTCATCGACCTGATGGGCCGGTCGTCCGCCGAGGAAATCAACATCTACCGGGACGACGCGTACGGCGAGCAGGGCGACGCGGGTGACGTGCCGTTCAACTCCTACTTCTCCGGTAACACCGTGCAGATCTGCCCGGTGGGCGCGCTCACCGGTTCCCAGTACCGGTTCCGGGCCCGCCCGTTCGACCTGGTCTCCAGCCCGAGCGTCTGCGAGCACTGCTCGGCCGGCTGCGAGCAGCGCACCGACTGGCGGCGCGGCAAGGTGCTGCGCCGGCTGGCCGGCGACGAGCCGGCGGTGAACGAGGAGTGGAACTGCGACAAGGGCCGGTGGGGCTTCCAGTACGCCCGCGCCACCGACCGGCTGACCACCCCGCTGGTCCGCGACAAGCGCACCGGTGAGCTGCGGGAGGCGTCCTGGAGTGAGGCGCTCACCGTGGCCGCCGAGGGGCTGCACGCGGCCCGGGAAGGCGGACAGGGCACTGCGGTGCTCACCGGCGGTCGACTGACCGTCGAGGACGCCTACGCGTACGCGAAGTTCGCCCGCGTCGCGCTGAACACCAACGACATCGACTTCCGGGCCCGGCCGGTCTCCCGCGAGGAGGCCGACTTCCTGGCCAGCTCGGTCGCCGGGGTCACCGACGTCACCTACACCGACGTGGAGAACGCGCCGGCGGTGGTGCTGGTCGGCCTGGAGCCGGAGGAGGAGTGCCCGATCCTCTTCCTGCGGCTGCGCAAGGCGTATTTGAAGAAGACGCTGACGGTGTACGCGCTCGCGCCGTTCGCCACCCGTGGCCTGGAGAAGCTCGGTGCCAAGCTGGCTCGGGTGGTGCCGGGCGAGGAGGCCAGCGTGCTCGCCGAGCACGCCACGGTCGCCGAGGCGCTGAGCGCGCCGGGCGCGATCCTGATCGTCGGCGAGCGGCTGGCCAGTGTGCCGGGCGGGCTCTCCGCAGCGGCCAACGTGGCCCGGCGTACCGGCGCGAAGCTGGCCTGGGTGCCGCGGCGCGCGGGTGACCGCGGTGCGGTCGACGCGGGCTGCCTGCCCAACCTGCTCCCCGGTGGCCGGCTGGTCACCGAGCCGGCGGCCCGGGCCGAGTTGGGCGAGGCGTGGGACATCCCAGCCGGGGTGATTCCGAGCCAGGCCGGTCGGGACACCGATCAGATTCTGTCGGCCGCCGCCAACGGGCAGCTCGGCGCGCTGGTGGTGGGCGGTGTGGACCCGGCCGACCTGGCCGACCCACGGCTGGCCGAGGCCGCCCTGGACGCGGTGCCGTTCCTGGTCAGCCTGGAGCTGCGCGGCAGCGCGGTGACCCGGCGGGCGGACGTGGTGCTGCCGGTCGCCCCGGTGGTCGAGAAGGCCGGCAGCTTCCTGGACTGGGAGGGCCGGCTGCGTCCGTTCGAGGCGGTGCTGCAGACCGCCGCGATGACCGACGGCCGGGTGCTCGACGCGCTGGCCGCGCTGCTCGACGTGCGACTGGGCACCGCCGACGTGCCGAGCGTGCGACGTGAGCTGGGCTCGCTGCCGGCGACGCGCACCCAGCGGCCGGCCGCGCCGTCGGTGGCGCCGGGCACCGTGCCGCACCCGGGCACCGGGGAGGCCGTGTTGGCCACCTGGCACCAACTGGTCGACCTGGGCACCCTGATCGACGGCGACGAGGACCTCGCCGGCACCGCACGCCCGCCGGTGGTCCGGCTGGGCAAGGGCACCGCCGAGGCGCTCGGCGTCACCGACGGCGACCCGGTCACGGTGGGCACCGACCGGGGGGCGCTGACCCTGCCGGCGGAGCTCACCGAGATGCCGGACGGCGTGGTCTGGCTGCCGACCAACTCACCGGGCTCGACCGTGCGACGCAGCCTCGGGGCGACGTCCGGCGCGGTCGTCCGGATCTCCGTTCCCGCATCGAGCGTGGCCGTCCCGGCCGGGCGCGTGGCGGCGGACGAAGCCGGTCTCCCCGGTCCGCTCCTCAACGCTGGGGGTAACCAGTGAGCCCGTCTTACCTGGCCCAGGATCCGACGCTGGCCGACTTCGGCCAGGATCCGTGGTGGCTGGTCCTGATCAAGGTCGTCATGGCCTTCGTCGTCGCCGTGCTGGCCACGCTGCTCGGCGTCTGGTTCGAGCGACGGGTCGTCGGCCGCATGGCCGTTCGGCCCGGCCCCAACCAGGCCGGCCCGTTCGGTCTGCTCCAGACGCTCGCCGACGGCCTGAAGATGGCCTTCAAGGAGGACATCCTGCCGAAGGCGGCCGACAAGGTCGTCTTCTTCTTCGCCCCGACCATCTCGGTGATCTGCGCGGTCACCGCGCTGTCGGTGGTGCCGTTCGGCCCGATGGTGAGCATCTTCGGCCACCAGACGCCGCTGCAGGTCACCGATGTGCCGGTGGCGGTACTGCTGCTGCTGGCCTGCTCCTCGATGGGCGTCTACGGCATCGTGCTGGGCGGGTGGGCCTCCGGCTCGACGTACCCGCTCCTCGGCGGCCTGCGGTCGAGCGCCCAGATGATCTCCTACGAGGTCGCCATGGGGCTCTCCATCGTGGCGGTGTTCATGACCGCCGGCACGATGAGCACCAGCGGGATCGTCGCCGCCCAGGGGCACGGCACCGAGCTGACCATCTTCGGCAACTCGATCCCGGCGCCGGGCTGGTACGCGATCCTGCTGCTGCCCAGCTTCATCATCTTCTTCATCTCCACGGTGGGCGAGACCAACCGGGCGCCGTTCGACCTGCCCGAGGCCGAGTCCGAGCTGGTCGCCGGCTACATGACCGAGTACAGCTCGCTGAAGTTCGCGCTCTTCATGCTCAGCGAGTACGTCGCGATGGTGACCATGTCCGCCGTCACCACGACGCTGTTCCTGGGTGGTTGGCGGGCGCCGTGGCCGATCACGCTCTGGGAGGGCGCCAACTCCGGTTGGTGGCCGCTGCTCTGGTTCTTCGGCAAGGTGATCGCGCTGGTCTTCGTCTTCGTGTGGCTGCGCGGCACGCTGCCCCGGCTGCGCTACGACCAGTTCATGCGCTTCGGCTGGAAGGTGCTGCTGCCGATCAACCTGGTCTGGATCCTGGTCCTGTCGGGCCTGCGCTCCATCGAGGACTGGGACTCGCAGGGCAAGCTGATCGCGGTCGGCATCCCGGCCGGTCTCCTGCTGATCGCCACGCTGTTCTGGCCCAACCGCCGGCCGCAGCCGAAGCCGACCATGCAGGAACAGGTGGACAGCCGCCCGTACGGCAGCTTCCCGCTGCCACCGATGGATCTACAGGTACCACCGAGCCCGCGTATCACGCGCGTGGTGGCCGAGCGGGAGCCGGCAAACATCGTCGCCGGCTCGGACTCCAGGGAGGTGTGACGTGGGCGCGATCACCGGAACGTTCAAGGGATTCGGGGTCACCTTCTCGCACATGTTCAGGAAGGTCGTCACCACCGACTACCCGTTCAAGCCGCCGGTGTCGGCGCCGCGCTACCACGGGCGGCACATCCTCAACCGGCACCCGGACGGGCTGGAGAAGTGCATCGGCTGTGAGCTGTGCGCCTGGGCCTGCCCGGCGGACGCGATCTTCGTCGAGGGCGGCGACAACACCGACGAGCAGCGCTTCTCGCCGGGTGAGCGGTACGCCAGCGTCTACCAGATCAACTACGCCCGGTGCATCTTCTGCGGACTGTGCATCGAGGCCTGCCCGACCCGATCGCTCACCATGAGCAACGAGTACGAGCTGGCCCGGGACAACCGGCAGGACCTGATCTTCACCAAGGAGCAGCTGCTCGCGCCGCTGCTTGAGGGCATGGAGCAGCCGCCGCACCCGATGCGACTGGGCGACAGCGAGAAGGACTACTACATCGGCGCGCTGGACAACCCGGGCACCTCCGCCGGTGCCGAGACGTCCCCGATGAGCCCCGGCCGCTACCAGGTCGAGGAGCACCCCGGCGTGACGTTCCCGGGCGCCGAGCAGGCCGCCCAACGCGCGGCGGTCGGTAAGGGAGAGGGAGCATGACCACGTCTACGGTGCTGGCCGCGGCGGGCGGGGTGTCCGGCGGCGAGGAGGTCACCTTCTGGATCCTCGCGCCGCTCGCGCTGATCGGCGCGATCGGGATGGTGGCCGCCCGCAACGCCGTGCACTCGGCGCTCTGGCTGGTGCTCACCATGCTCTGCCTGGGCGTGTTCTACGTGCTCCAGGCCGGGCCGTTCATCGGCATGGTGCAGATCATCGTCTACACCGGCGCGATCATGATGCTCTTCCTGTTCGTGCTGATGCTGGTCGGCCGGGACGCCTCCGACTCGCTGATCGAGACGCTGCGCGGTCAGCGGGTCGCCGCCATCGTGCTCGGGCTGGGCTTCGCTGGCCTGGTGGGCAGCGCGCTCTACCGGGCGATGGACGGGACCACCGCGGTCGGCCTGGAGCAGGCCAACGCGGAGGGCAACGTGCAGGGCATCGCCCGGCTGCTCTTCACCAAGTACGTCTTCGCGTTCGAGCTGACCTCGGCTCTGCTCATCACCGCGGCGGTCGGAGCCATGGTGCTCGCGCACGTCGAGCGGCGTAAGCAGGACAAGGTCGACCAGCCGTCGACCATGCGGGCCCGCTTCGCGCCGGGCAACTACCCCGGCCCCAAGCCGGGCCCCGGTGTCTTCGCGACGTCCTCCTCGGTGGCCACCCCGGCGCGCCTGCCGGACGGGCGGCTCACCGAGCGGAGCACGCCGGACATCCTGCCGGTGCGGGAGCTGACCGCCCAGGAAACCTCGCTGAAGGGGACCGACCAGTGACGCCCAACCACTATCTCGTGCTGGCTGCGGTGCTGTTCACCATCGGTGCCGCCGGGGTGCTCATCCGGCGCAACGCGATCGTGCTGTTCATGTGCGTGGAGCTGATGCTCAACGCGGCCAACCTGACCCTGGTCACCTTCAGCCGGATCAACGGCGACCTCAACGGTCAGATCATGGCGTTCTTCGTGATGGTGGTGGCGGCGGCCGAAGTCGTGGTCGGGCTCGCGATCATCATGTCGATCTTCCGGACTCGACGCTCCGCGAGCGTCGACGACGCCAACCTGCTCAAGTACTAAGGGGCAAGCAAGTGGAAGAGACTGTGCAGTACGCCGGTGCCACGGGCTTGCTCAGCAGCGTCTGGCTGCTGGTGGCGATCCCGCTGGTCAGCGCGGCCATCCTGCTGCTGCTAGGCCGGCGGGCCGACCGCTGGGGGCACTGGTTGGGCGTCGCCGCCATCGGTGCCACGTTCGTTCTCGGCCTGTCCTTCTTCTTCCAGCTTCGCGGCCTGGAGAACAAGTCGGTCGAGCTGAGCCTCTGGGACTTCATCGCCGTCGGTGACCTGCGGGTCGACTTCGGCCTGCTGTTCGACCCGCTGGCCGCGGTCTTCGTGCTCCTGATCACCGGGGTGGGTTTCCTGATCCACCTGTACGCGGTGGAGTACATGGCGCACGACGCGGGCCGCCGTCGGTTCTTCGCGTACTTCAACCTGTTCGTCGCGGCCATGCTGCTGCTGGTGCTCGGCAACAACTACGTGATGCTCTACGTCGGCTGGGAGGGCGTCGGTCTGGCGTCGTACCTGCTGATCTCCTTCTGGTACGAGCGGCCGAGCGCCGCCACGGCCGGCAAGAAGGCGTTCCTGATGAACCGGGTCGGCGACGCCGGCCTGGCCATCGCGATCTTCATCATGTTCGCCACCCTGGGCACCACCCAGTACGACGAGGTGTTCAACGGTGTCGGCGCGCTGACCGGCGCCACCGTGCTGGTGCTCGGCCTGCTGCTGCTGCTCGGTGCGGCCGGTAAGTCCGGCCAGTTCCCGCTCCAGGCGTGGCTGCCGGACGCGATGGAGGGCCCCACCCCGGTGTCGGCGCTCATCCACGCCGCCACCATGGTCACCGCGGGCGTCTACCTGATCGCCCGGTCCAACCCGATCTTCTCCGCCAACTCGACGCTTCAGCTCGTGGTCGTCAGCGTCGGCGCGCTCACCCTGCTGATGGGCTGCATCATCGGTGCGGCCAAGGACGACATCAAGCGGGTGCTCGCCTGGTCGACGGTGAGCCAGATCGGCTACATGTTCCTCGGCGTCGGCCTGGGCGGCGGGGCGTACGCGCTGGCCATCGTGCACCTGCTGGCGCACGGCTTCTTCAAGGCCAACATGTTCCTGGGCGCCGGCTCGGTCATGCACGGGATGAAGGACCAGGTGGACATCCGCCGCTTCGGTGGGCTGTCGAAGTACATGAAGGTCACCTGGCTGACCTTCATGATGGGCTGGCTGGCCATCATCGGCATGTTCCCGTTCTCCGGCTTCTTCTCCAAGGAGCCGATCATCGTGGCCGCCTTCGAGCGGACGGACTGGACGGCGTGGCTCTTCGGTGGGGCAGCGCTGCTCGGCGCCGGGCTGACCGCGTTCTACATGACCCGGCTCTTCGTGCTCACCTTCCACGGCCCGAAGCGGTGGACCGAGGACATCGAGCACCCGCACGAGTCGCCGGCGTTGATGACGATCCCGCTGATCCTGCTGGCGGTCGGCTCGGTGGGTGCCGGTTTCCTGCTCGCCACCTCGGTACCGGACTGGCTGACGGCGACCGCTGGGCTGGGCGGCCACGAGGAGGGGCACGAGGCGGTCCTCTCGCACACCGTGATCACCGCGCTCTCGCTGCTGGTCACCGTGCTCGGCGCCGGGCTGGCCTGGTTCCTGTTCCGGGCCGGTACGGCCACCGCGCCGCAGCCGGCCGGGGTGCTGGTCACCGCCGCGCGGCGCAACCTCTACACCGACGCGGTGAACGAGGCGGTCTTCGAGAAGCCGGGCATCTTCCTCACCCGGGCGCTGGTCTTCCTCGACAACCGGGGCATCGACGGGCTGGTCAACGGGCTCGCCGCCGGGGTCGGCGGTGGCTCGGGTCGGCTCCGGCGGCTGCAGACCGGCTTCGTCCGCTCGTACGCCACCTCGATCCTGGCCGGTGCGCTGCTGGTGATGGCGGCGTTCCTGGCCGTGCAGGCGGGGTGGTTGGCGTGATCGACCTCTTTCCGGCCGCCCCCGCCGGCGGACCACGCAGTGACGACGGAGGTAAGGCCGCATAATGTCCAACTTCCCGTTCCTCTCGGTGCTCACCGTGGCGCCACTGGTGGGCGCCCTGGTGGTGGCCTTCCTGCCGCGCCACCGACCGGAGCTGGCCAAGCAGGTGGCGTTCGTCTGGTCGCTGCTGGTGCTGGTGCTCTCCGTGGTGATGTGGGTCAGCTTCAAGGCAGGCGGTGACCGGTTCCAGTTCCGCGAGTCCTACTCGTGGATCCCGAACTGGGGTGTCAACTTCACCTTCGCCGCCGACGGCATCGCGCTGGTGATGCTGATGCTGATCGCGGTGCTGGTGCCGCTGGTGATCCTGGCGTCGTGGCACGACGCGGAGTCGTCGAAGCGGTCGGTGCCCGTCTACTTCGCGCTGCTGCTGGTCCTCGAGTGCACGATGATCGGCGTCTTCGCCGCCGCCGACGTCTTCCTGTTCTACGTGTTCTTCGAGGTCATGCTGGTGCCGATGTACTTCCTGATCGGCAGCTACGGCGGCCACCAGCGGCAGTACGCGGCGGTGAAGTTCTTCCTCTACTCGCTTGTCGGCGGCCTGTTCATGCTGGCCGCGGTGATCGGGCTGTGGGTCGTCGGCGGGAAGACCTTCGACTGGCAGGCGCTGTCGCAGATCGACATCAGCACCGGCACCGAGCGCTGGCTGTTCCTCGGCTTCTTCCTCGCGTTCGCCATCAAGGCGCCGTTCTTCCCGTTCCACACCTGGCTGCCGGACGCCGGTGGCGCCGCCCCTGCGGGCGCCGCGGCGCTGCTGGTCGGCGTGCTGGACAAGGTCGGTACGTTCGGCATCCTGCGCTACTGCCTGCCGCTGTTCCCCGAGGCGTCGAAGTGGTTCGCGCCGTGGGCGCTGGCGCTCGGCGTGATCGGCATCGTCTACGCCGCGCTGCTGGCGGTCGGCCAGAACGACCTCAAGCGGCTGGTGTCGTACACCTCGATCGCGCACTTCGGCTTCATCGGGGTGGGCATCTTCGCCTTCACCACCCAGGCCGGCACCGGCGCGGTGCTCTACATGCTCAACCACGGGTTGGCCACCGGCCTGCTCTTCCTGGTGGTGGGCATGCTGATCTCGCGGCGCGGCTCGGCGCTGATCAGTGACTTCGGTGGCGCGGGCAAGCTGGTCCCGGTGCTCGCCGGGGTGCTCTTCTTCGCCGGTCTCGCCTCGCTCGCGCTGCCCGGGACCGCGCCGTTCATCTCCGAGTTCCTGGTGCTGATCGGCACGTTCACGGTGAACAAGCCGGTCGCGGTCATCGCGACGGTCGGCATCATCCTGGCCGCCGCGTATGTGCTGTGGATGGTGCAGCGCACCACCCAGGGCACGCTCAACCCGGCGCTGACCGAGGTCGAGGGGATGCGCCGGGACCTCAACCTGCGCGAGAAGGTCGTGGTCGCCCCCCTGATCGCGCTGATCGTGCTGCTCGGCTTCTACCCGAAGCCGGTCACTGACGTGATCAACCCCGCCGTCCAGGCGACCATGGACGACATCGGCAGGACCGACCCCGCCCCGTCGGTGGGCGGCACCGTCCAGGAGGCGGCAAAGTGACCGAGTTGAAACTGCCGTCGCTCGACTATGCGGCGCTCGCCCCAATCATGATCATGTTGGGTGTCGCGTTGTTCGGCGTGCTGGTCGAGGCCTTCGTGCCCCGGCGTTTGCGGCACGTGGTGCAGCTGACGCTGGCCCTGCTGGCCGTACTCGCCGCGCTGACCATGGTGGTCCTCAACGCCGACGACCGGCTCATCACCGCCGGCCAGGCCATCGCGGTGGACGGACCGACGCTCTTCCTCCAGGGCGCGATCCTGGTGCTGGCCGCGATGGCGCTGCTGCTGATCGGTGACCGGACGGTGGAGCGGGGCGGGGCGTTCGTCGCCCAGGCCGCGGTGACCGCCGAGTCGGCCGACGACCGGCAGCAGGCCGAGGGGCGCAACGGCCTCACCGAGGTCTACCCGCTCACCACGTTCGCGATCGGCGGCATGCTGATCTTCGTGGCGGCGAACGACCTGCTGACCATGTTCATCGCACTGGAAGTCTTCTCGCTGCCGCTGTACCTGCTCTGCGCGCTGGCCCGTCGCCGGCGACTGCTGAGCCAGGAGGCGGCGATGAAGTACTTCCTGCTCGGCGCGTACGCCTCGGCGTTCTTCCTGTTCGGGGTGGCACTGATCTACGGCTTCACCTCCGGGATCCCCGGTCGCGGTGCCGGGGTCGACTTCGCCACGATCAACGCGGCGGTGACCGAGTCGCCGGCGAGCCCGGTGCTGCTCTTCGCTGGCATGGCGCTGCTCGCCATCGGCCTGCTCTTCAAGGCCGCGGCGGCCCCGTTCCACGTGTGGACGCCGGACGTCTACCAGGGCGCCCCGACCCCGATCACCGGCTTCATGGCCGCCTGCACCAAGGTTGCCGCGTTCGGCGCGCTGTTGCGCGTCTTCCACGTCGCGTTCGCCGGTGCAGCCTGGGACTTCACCCCGGTGCTCGGCGCGGTGGCGGTGCTGACCATGCTGGTCGGCGCGGTGCTCGCGGTCACCCAGACCGACATCAAGCGGCTGCTCGCGTACTCCTCCATCGCCAACGCCGGCTACCTGCTGGTCGGTGTGCTGTCGCCGAGCAGCGACGGGCTCTCCGGCACGATGTTCTACCTGGTCGCGTACGGCTTCTCGGTGCTGGCCGCGTTCGCGGTCGTGACCCTGGTCCGGGACGCCGACGGGGAGGCCACCCACCTGTCCCGCTGGGCCGGGCTGGGCCGGCGCTCGCCGTTCTACGCCAGCCTGTTCACGTTCATCCTGCTGGCCTTCGCCGGCATCCCGCTCACCAGCGGCTTCACCAGCAAGTTCGCGGTCTTCGGGCCGGCGCTGGACGGTGGCCACGCCTGGCTGGTGATCGCCGGTGTGCTGACCAGCATGGTGCTGGCCTTCCCGTACCTGCGGGTCGTGGTCATGATGTGGCTCTCCGAGCCGGGCGAGTCCACCCCGACCGTCACCGTGCCCGGTGGACTCACCTCCGCCGCGTTGATGATCGGCGTCCTGGCCACCCTGGTGCTGGGTGTCGCCCCGGCGCCGCTGCTCGACCTGGCTGCCGGAGCCGCCGACTTCGTGCGATGACCAGAGCCTCGGCAAACCGGGGACCGGCACACGTTCGTGTGCCGGTCCCCGGTGCATATCCCCGACCCGGAGCAGGTAGAACGGGTGTGGCATGGTTGATAGCGTGGTGATTCCGGCTGGCGAGCGTTCAGGTGCCACCGGCTCCGGCGGTCGCCGGGGTCGGGCGAGCACGAGTCAGTTCGGCGCGCTCGGCCTCCATCTCGCCGATCCCCGCGTCGAGGCATGTGTGCTGGGTCTGCTGGACGCGGTCGAAGTCGATCTGCGGGCCAGTGTGGCCAGCGCCGACCCGTTCGTCACCGAGGCCGCCCGGCACCTCGTCGAGGCCGGCGGGAAGCGGTTCCGGCCGCTGCTGGTGGCGCTGGGCGCCCAGTTCGGTGACCCGACCAGCCCGCAGGTGGTCCCTGCGGCCGTGGTGATGGAGCTCACCCACCTGGCCACCCTCTACCACGACGACGTGATGGACGAGGCCGCCGTGCGCCGGGGCGCGCCGAGCGCGAACTCCCGTTGGACCAACTCGGTCGCCATCCTGGTCGGCGACTACCTCTTCGCCCGCGCTGCGGACATCTCGGCCGAGCTGGGCCCCGAGGCGGTCCGGTTGCAGGCGCGCACCTTCGCCCGGCTGGTGCACGGCCAGATCGCGGAGACCGTGGGGCCGCGCGCCGACGATGACCCGGTCACGCACTACCTGCACGTGATCGCCGAGAAGACCGGCTCCCTGATCGCCACGTCGGCCCGGTTCGGCGGCATGTTCAGTGGAGCCTCCACCGAGCACATCGAGGCGCTGGCCGGGTACGGCGAGACCATCGGCGTCGCGTTCCAGCTCTCCGACGACCTGCTGGACATCGCCTCCGACTCGATGCAGTCGGGCAAGACACCCGGCACGGACCTGCGTGAGGGCGTTCCGACGCTGCCGGTGCTCTACGCGCGCGCTGCGGACGACTCCGACGCGTCCTCGGTGCGGCTGCGGGAGATCCTGGCCACCGGCCCGCTGACCGACGACGCGCTGCACGCCGAGGCGCTGGGGCTGCTCCGGGAGAGCCCGGCGCTCAAGCGGGCCCGGGAGACCGTGCGCAGCTACGCCGAGGACGCCCGGGGGCGCCTGGCCCCGCTTCCGAAGGGCCCGTCCCGCCAGGCCCTCGAGTCGCTCTGCGACTACATCGCCGACCGCACCAGTTAATCCCCGCTCCGACCCGCCCCGGCGGCGGTGCGCGTCAACAGGCGGCTGCCGACGAGCATGAGGGCGGCGGCGAGCAGCATGGCCACCGCAGCCGTGGTCCACATCGTCGGGTAGCCGAGGTGGGCGGCGAGTGGGCCGAGGGTCAGTGGACCGAGGCAGCCGCCCGCGTACACCCCGGTCTGGGTGATCGACGTGGCGGCGGCCGGGGCCTGCGGGTGGAGCCGGACCACCGCGAAGTTCATCAGGCCGGGCCAGGCCCATCCGAGGCCGAAGCCGAGCACCACGCCAGCCACCAGCGGCACCGCCCCGGTCAGGGCGAGCAGGCCCAGCCCGGCCGCGCCGACCACCAGCATCGCGGCGATCAGCGCCACGTGGCCGCTGGCGCGCCGGTCGGCCAGCCAGCCGGCGCCGACCCGGGCCAGCACACAGACGGCGCTGCCCAGGGTCAGGGTGAGGCCGGCGAGAGCCGGTGACAGGCCCCGGGCGGCCGCGGAGTCCACCAGGAAGGTGCCGAGCGCGTTCGCCGCGGCGGCAGCCAGCGCCGCCGCCGCACCGATCACCACCAGCGCCATCGTGGCCCGGCCCGCGCGCCCGGCGCCGGCCCGCCGGGCACGGCCGCGCTCCTGCCGGGGTACGGCGGGCAGCGTCGTCAGCGCCGCGCAGGCGGCGGCCACGAACGCCCAACGCCAGCCGGCGGTGAGCGCGACGGTGGGCACCGCTGCCCCGGCTAGCAGGGTGGAGACCGGGATGGCGGCCTGCTTGACGCCGAACGACAGCCCCTGCCGGCGAGCCGGCACATGCTGCGCCAGTGCGGCGTTGCTGGCCAACTGGCCGAGGGCGTTCGCGGCGGCGCTGAGCGCCAGCAGCCCGACCAGCACCGGGTACGACCGGGCGAGCGCCGCCACGGCAAGCATGGACCCGGCGGCAAGGAGGATGCCGCAGCGGGCCACCACGGCCGGCCCGTAGCGCTCGACCAGGCGGCCGGAGGGCACCGAGGCCAGCGCGCTGATCCCGAAGTAGACGGCCACGGCCAGGCCGAGGCCAGCCGGGGAGAAGCCGAGGTCCGCGCCCATCTGCACGGCGAGGCCGCCGAGCAGGAAGACGGGTAGCACGCAGGCGATGGTGGTGGCGACGGCGCCGGCGCTGACCCGGATCGGGCGGGCCGGGGCGGTGCCCGGGGCGGAGGTGAGGGCGGTGTCGGTCATCGTCGGCAAACCTACGTGAACCGCTCTCGGATCACTCCTGGTGACCGGCGGGGTACGACGTGTTGATGACGATCTGGCATCCTCGACCCGAACAGGCATTTCGCACCGGGCCTGTTTTTCATATGGTGTAAGTCCCTGGCGGCGGAGGTGGTTGTGCGCGACCCCTTGGCAGAACCTTCGGACCTGATCCGCAGCGTGTCCCGAGCGCTGCGGGTGCTGGAGTCGGTCGGTCGCGCCCCGAAGGGCCTGACCGTCAAGCAGATCGCCCGGCGGTGCGAGTTGACCGTGGCCACCACGTACCACCTGGTCCGCACCCTCGCCTACGAGGGCTACGTGATCCGTCGGGAGGACGGCACGTACATCGTGGGGCTGGAAGTGGCGGACCGCTACCGCGAACTGGTCACCGCGTTCCGTGGCCCGCCAGCCGTCGGTGAGACGCTGCGGCGCGCCGCCGCCGACACCGGCTACAGCCACTACCTGGGCCGCTTCGTCGGCGGCCAGGTGGCCCTCACGGCGGTCGCAGAGGGGCACCGCTCGCCCTACCTGGAGGATCTGGTCCCCGGCTTCGACGAGGGGGCGCACGCCACCGCCCTCGGCAAGTCCCTGCTCGCCACCCTCACCACCGAACAACGCTTCCGCTACCTGCGGGAGTACGGCATGCGCCCGTTCACCACCGCCACCCTGACCAGCACCGAGACGTTCGAGGCCGACCTGGCCGCCGGCGACCGGCGCGGCATGCAGTTGGAGCTGGGGCAGTTCCGCCAGGGGGTGGCCTGCGCGGCGGTGCTGGTCTCGCCGGACAAGGACATGGAACGGCGGGTCGTGCTGGCCTGCGCGCTGCCGGCCGGCGAGATGATGACCTCCGCCCGGGTGGTCCGGGCCAAGCTGCTCACGGTCGCCCGGGCCGTCGCCGACGGCATCGCCGCCGACCACTGACCCCACGACGCCGAGAGGCCCTCTCCCGGGCTGGGAGAGGGCCTCTGGTGGCGGTCCAGCGCCGGACCGCCGGAGTAACGTCAGCTGCCCACCGGGCCGCCGTCGAGGCGCCAGGTGACCACCACGCCCGGCTTGGCGTAGTCGCCGTCCGGCCAGTTCGAGGCCGGGTTCTCCACCGATGCGCCGGTGATCTCACCCGGGTGCTGCACGGCGACGAAGACCGAGCGGTTGTCACCGGTGATGAACGGGCCGCAGGTCTCGGCGCCGAGCGGCACGGTCAGGAACTGCTTGAGGTGACCCCGCTCCGGGCCCTCCACGGCGGTGGCGAAGAGGCCGTCGTTGCTGCCCAGCGCGTTGCCGTCCGTGGAGATCCACAGGTTGCCGGTGGCGTCGAAGGCGACGTTGTCCGGGCAGGAGATCGGGGAGACCTTGGTCTTGTCGTATCCGGCGAAGAAGGTCGACGGGTCGGTCGGGTCGCCGCAGACGATCGGCAGCGACCAGGCGAAGGTCTCGGCAGCGTTGTCGCCGCGGTCCTCGACCAGCTCCAGGATCTGCCCGTGCTTGTTGGCGGTCCGCGGGTTGGCCTCGTCCGCCTTCGGGCTGCTGCCGACGCCCCGGTTGGTGTTGTTCGTCAGCGCCACGTACACCTTGCCGGTCAGCAGGCTCGGCTCGACGTCCTCCGGGCGGTCCATCTTGGTCGCGCCGACCTTGTCGCCAGCGAGCCGGGTGAAGGTGAGCACGTCCGCGGCGGTCATCCCGTCGACGTACGAACGGTTGCCGCTCACCAGCTTGATCCAGCGGCCCCGACCGTTGAACGCGCCGTCACTGGGAAGCTTGCCCGAGCCGTCGATCTCGCCGGCGCTGGTCTGGTCCAGCTGCGCGACGTAGAGCGTGCCGGACTCCAGCAGGGTCAGGTTGTGCTTGCGGGCGGCCCAGGAGTTGCCCTTCAGGAACTTCTTGTCCGAGACGAACTTGTAGAGGTAGTCGAACCGCTCGTCGTCGCCCATGTACGCGACCACGTGCCCGTCCTTCGTGACGATCACGTTCGCGCCCTCGTGCTTGAACCGGCCCATCGCGGTGTGCTTACGCGGGCGGCTCTCCGGGTCGAACGGGTCGATCTCGACGATCCAGCCGAACCGGTGCGCCTCGTTCGGGTGCTTCGCCAGGTCGAAACGCTCGTCGGCGCGCTCCCACTTGCGGCTGCCGCTGGGGTAACGGGTTGCGGTGCTGATGCCGTACCGGTCCATCTTCGGCTTCAGCTCCGCCGGGACGCCGTCGGCACCGACGAAGTACTGGTTGAAGTTCTCCTCGCCGGAGAGCACCGTGCCCCACGGGGTCACGCCGCCGGCGCAGTTGTTCAGCGTGCCGACGACCGTACGGCCCTTCGGGTCGGCGGCGGTCTTCAGCCAGGCCGAGCCGGCGGCCGGGCCGGTCAGGTCGAACTTCGTGGCGAGCGCGGTGACCCGCCGGTTGTACGGCCGCCGGCCGTTCTCGACCGGCTTCCACTGCCCGGTGCCGGCGACCCGCTCCAGCTCCACCACGGACATGCCGTGCGCGGCCATCGCGGTGCGCAGCTGCTCCACCGAGAGCCCGTCCAGGCCGGGGAAGCCCGGGAACATCAGGTCCTCGTTGGTGTACTCGTGGTTGACCACGAGCAGCGCCCGGTTGCCCCGCTTGTCCAGCGGCAGCACGCCCACGAAGTCGTTGTTGTAGCCGAACTGCTTGGACTGCGCTGCGGCGGTCTGCTTGTGCACGTTGAACTCGGGCGCGCCCGGCACCACCGGGTCACCCCACTTGATCACCACGGCGTGGTCGTACCCGTTCGGTACGACCAGGGTGTCCAACTTGTTCGGCGGGATCGGCTTGAAGCTCAGCGCCCCGCTGCCGACGCCGGTGGTGGGACGTCCGAAGCCGAAGGACTCCGGGACATCCGGGAGATCCGGGGTGGCGGGGGCTGCCATGGCCGGGGCGGCGCCGGCCAGCGCACCGGCCGCAGCACCACCGAAACCGAGCACCAGCGCACCGACCGCGCCGGCCCGGACCACGCCGCGCCGCGAGACCTCCGCGTTCACCACGTCTCCGAAGTACGCGTTGTCGGAGGTGTTCGGGACCGGGTGGTCGCAGGCGTTTCCACAGCGGTAGAGACAGGTCATGGCGTCGCGGGTGCCGTGGCGGTTGGCACCCAACAGCGGGAGCAGCCGGGGACGGTCGCTCATGGGAGAAGCCTCCTGGGAAGGTCAGTGGCACTGCTGGATCAGGCATCGGCAGGCGTACCTGCCGGACGCTAGGAGGACGCGGTGAGCGCTCGTCGGCCGCAATGTGAACCAGACGTGAACAAGTCGCCGGTGCCGGTCGACGCACAGCCGGTCTGACCTCGGGCTGAACCGATCGGCATGACCGCACGTATTCACGAGCGGACGCACCGCCGGACGCGCGCCGGAAGCGAGGAGACCGCCATCAGCGACCATGACGCTCAACTGCTGCGCGCGCTGCATGACGAGCACGCGGAGGCGCTGTACGCACACGCCCTGCGGCTGGTCAACGGGGACCGGCAGCGGGCCGAGGACCTGGTGCAGGAGACGCTGCTGCGGGCCTGGCGACACCCGGAGTCGCTCGACCCGCGACGCGGCTCGGTGCGGGCCTGGCTCTTCACCACCGCCCGCAACCTCGCCATCGACGCCTGGCGGCGACGATCGACCCGGGTCGGCGAGGTGTTCACCAACGAGCTGCCCGAACCGCCGGAGGTGGTCGACGAGGCCGAACGCGCGGTGGAGGCGTGGACGGTCGCCGAGGCGCTGAACCGGCTCAGCCCGACCCATCGGGAGGTGCTGGTCGAGTGCTTCTACCAGGGACGGTCGGTGGCCGAGGCGGCGTCCCGGCTGGGCGTGCCACCGGGCACCGTGAAGTCGCGCACCCACTACGCGCTGCGCTCACTACGGTTGGTCCTGGCTGAGATGGGAGTGACGGGATGACCCGGTGCGAGTTCGCGCACGACGATGGCGCGTACGTGCTGGGTGCCCTCGCCCCCGCCGAGCGGGCGGCCTACGAGCGGCACCTCGCCGGCTGCGCCTCCTGCCGGGACGCCGTCGCCGAGATCGCCGTACTGCCCGGGCTGCTCGGCCGCCTCGACCCGGCGGGGTTGGAGCAGTTCCTGCCGCCACCGACCGCCGCCCGGGCACCCGCGTTGCTGGAGGAGGCCCGCAACCGCCGTCGCCGTGAACGCTCCGCGACCCGTCGGCGCTACGCGCTGACCACCCTGGCCGCCGCCGCGCTGGCTCTGGTGGTCGGTGTCGGCACGGGCGCGGTGCTACCCCGCCCGTCCGGCCCGCCCGACACCCCCGGTGCCCAGGGCACCACGCCCGCGCCGAAGGTGTCGATGGTCGCCATGCGACCGGTGGCCGCCGCCGGGCCGGTGCACGCCGAGATCGGGCTGACCGGCACCGACTGGGGCACCGAGGTGACCATGCACTGCGGGTACGACGCGCGGACCAGCTACGGCAAGGCGTACCCGTTCCGGCTGGTGGCGCACGGCCCGAACGGTGCCACCGAGCAGATCGGCTCCTGGCTCGCCGCGCCCGGGGACGACCTCCGGTTCACCGGGGCGACCCGCTTCACCGACGCGGAACTCGTCAGCGTGGAACTGCAACGCGCCGACGGCACCCCGCTGCTCACCTTCGCCGTCCCGTAACCGGCTCAGGGCTTGGGGAGGGGGTGCGGGTGGCGAGACGGGTGCGGTGGGACTGGCGGACGGCGTCGGCGGTGAAGACGATCAGGGCGAGCCAGACCAGCGCGAAGCCGGCGAGGCGGGCCGGCGGCATCGGCTCGTGGAAGATCAGCACGCCGCAGCCGAGCTGAAGGATCGGCGCCAGATACTGGATCATGCCGAGGTTGGTCAGCGGCAGGCGGTTGGCGGCCCCGGCGAAGAGCAGCAGCGGGATCGCGGTGGCCGCACCGGCCACCACCAGCAGCGCGGTGTGCCCGGCCGAGACGTGCCCGAAGGTCGACTCGGCGCGCCGGGTCAGCCAGGCCAGGTAGCCCAGCGCGGGCAGCGCCAGCACCGCCGACTCGACGAAGAGCCCCTCTGCGGCGGGCAGCCCGAGCCGCTTCTTGACCAGGCCGTACCCGGCGAAGCTGAAGGCCAGGGTCAGTGCCAGCCAGGGCAGCCGGCCGTAGTCCACGGTGAGCACCGCGACCGCCGACGCGCCGATGCCCAGTGCCACCCACTGCGCCGGGCGTAGCCGCTCGCCCAGCACCGTCACCCCGAGCAGCACCACCACCAGCGGGTTGATGAAGTAGCCGAGCGCCGTCTCCACCACCCGGTCGGAGTTGACCCCGTAGATGTAGGTGCCCCAGTTGACCGCGATCAGCGCGGCGGCGGCGGCGATCCCGGCCAGTGCCCAGGGCCGGCGCAGCAGCGCCCGCAGGAAGCCGATGTTGCGCAGCGCGGCCAGCAGCAGGGCCACGAAGACGACCGACCAGACGATGCGGTGCGCCAGGATCTCCAGCGGGCCGGCCGGTCGCAGCAGCTTCAGGTAGAGCGGGAAGAAACCCCAGAGCAGGTACGCGCCGAGGCCGTAGAGGTATCCCAGGCGGAGTGGCGTCACGGCTCCACCGTAAGGGGTCAACTGCCCTCTTGTTCCTTTCCGGTGACCGGCGTCACCGCTGGCCGCCGATCGAGCTGCATCCACCGCTCCGGGGTGTCCAACGGCGTGAAGCCCACCCGCGCGTACACCTCGTGCGCGTCGTTGGTGGCCAGCAGAATCCGGCGTACGCCCAGCTCGGCCAGGTGGTCGCGGACCGTGCCGGCCAGCCAGCCGCCCAACCCGTTGCCCCGGGCGGAGCGGTCCACGTACACGTCGCAGAGCCAGGCGAAGGTGGCGCCGTCGGTGACCGCCCGGGCCACCGCCACCTGGCGGCCGTCCCCAGGTCGGTAGACGCCGAACGGCAGCGAACCGGCGAACGCCCGGGCGACCGTCTCCCGATCCCGCCCCAGCGCCCAGTACGCGTCGGTGGACAGCCAGCGGTGCACCCGCTCCAGCTCGAGTCGGGCGGGGTCGGTGCTGAGCAGGTGGCCGTCGGCGCGGGTCAGCGAGAACACGCCGGCGAGGCTAGCCGACCCGAGCAGTCCCCGCGCACGCCAATTCCCGATCCGTGGTCACCAGACCGCCCGGGGCTCCGGTCGTGGCCGGGGCCCCGGGCGGCCCGGCCCGGGTCGGTGCGGGGCGGTCGCCGGTCAGTCGCGGTCGAGGACCGCGCCGAGGATCCAGGTCACGATGCTCACGAAGAGGGCACCCAGCACGGCGGCCGGCCAGAAGCCGTCCACCGAGAACCCCAGCCCGGCCTGGTCGGCGATCCAGCTCGTGAGCAGGAACAGCAGGCCGTTGACCACCAGCGCGATGAGACCCAGGGTCAGCAGGTAGAAGCCACAGCCGACGGTCTTGATGATCGGCTGGAGCACCGCGTTGACCACGCCGAAGATCGCCGCCACCAGGACCAGCGTGGTGACCGTCTCGACCGCGGAGGTCGACTCCAGAATGATGCCTGGAATGAGCAGTGTGGCCAGCCAGAAGGCCAGCGCCGTGGTGGCCAGCCGAATCAGCAGCCCTTTCAGAAAACCCATGGCGGGGATCGTGCCACGGACCGGCCACCGGCGTAACCCGCCAGTTGACGATCCGTTCGGCTCAGCCGCGCGCCGGCCGCCCAATCAGCTGCGACTCGATCGGGGTGGGGGAGAGCAGCGCCCACCGCAGTGCTCGCCGGTTCACCACTGCCACCATGTCGTCCCGCATCCGGGTCAGCCACTCGGCCGAGCCGCCCAACCCCAGCGCGGCACCGGCCAGGGCGGCCTCGGCGGCGTCCAGCGGTTGCAGCACCGCCAGGTCGGCCCGGCTCAGCGTGTCGACGTCCGCCGGGGTCAACTCGTCCCGCACCACCACGGTGGCCCGCCACGGCGGGCCCGGCTCGGCCTCGGCCGGCACCGGTCCCGCGTCGACCACCAACAGCAACGGCCGCAGCGCGGTGCCCACGCCGTCGGCGACCGGGCGACCCGGCGGGATCAGCGGGATCGTCCCGCCGGGCGCGCCCACGCCCCGGACGAACGGCTCCCAGGCGCGCGGGCGCGCGGTCTGCACCACCACCAGGGCACCCAGCGCCATCGCGCGCAGCGCCACCAGTTGAGCGGCGCGTACCCCGCCCACCAGCAGCACGCGAGTGCTCTCCGGTCGGAACAATCGCACGGTGACCGCACCGCCGTGCCGGTTGGTGCCGACCATCATCCCGGCCTCACCCAGGGTCAGCTCCCAGCCATCCACCGCCGGTCGTGGCTGCGCCCCGGTTGCGGCGAGCGCGAGCGGCAGCGTGCCGGCCAGCCCGTCGAGGTGTACGCCGTCGAGCCGGCGGACCTGCCCGCCCAGGCCGGTCACCAGCCGGTTCAGCGCCTCGGCGGCCACGGTCAGCTCCGTCGCCGTCCCGGCGGCCAGGCGTACGGTCAGCTCGGTCGGCACCCCGGTGGCCGAAGGCGGGCCTGCGCAGAGCGACACGGTCGTCGCGGTCGCCGGCAGCGCGAGCAGCCGTGCCACCAGCCGCCGCGCACCCGCACTGTGGGCGTCCGGCCACTGGATCAGCCGGAAGGTGGCCTGGAGCAGTGCGCCGGACCGGAGCACCGGCCAGGACTCCCGCACCGGATGGCCGTCGTGGTGGGCCAGCTCGCCCAGGACGCGGAGCGCCGCGGGTACGCCGAGCGGCCGCGCGGTGAGCGGCCCGAGTCGGCGGACGAGCCGGCGCAGCGTGCCGGCGAGCACCCGGCGCAGATCCTCCTCCGACCAGCCGTCGACCCGTAGCACCCGGACCGCCAGTACGGCCCGCTCCCGCCCGGCGAGCCGCCCATCGGTGAGCTGCCGGTACGACGTGCCGACCGTGCCGCCCGCCGCCGGCACGGGTGCCGGTGTCCCGGCGAGCAGCAGTTGGATCCGCAGCGGCGGTACCTCCGGCCCGGGTGGGGGCAGCAGCGCGGACGGCGCGGGGATCGCCCGGGACGCGTCGCCGAGCAGGTCGCCGGGGTCGCCGAGCTCGAGGAGCGCCACCAGGCCGGTGGTGTCCTCCAGCACCGCGGCCGGTCCGCCGGGCAGCTCCGTCGAGCGGACCACGGCACCCGGGGCGACCAGGTCGAGCAACTCGGTCGGGCCGGCCGGCCCGGCCAGCGCCCGGCGACGGGTCAGGTGCCCGACGGCGGTGCCCAGCCACTCGAAGAGCCAACGGCCCCGGACCCGGCCCCAGGCGGTCGCCACCAGTAGCGCCGCTGCCAGCAGGGCCGCGACGGTGGCCAGGACGCCCCGGCCCAGGGCGGCGAGGACGAGCGCCACCGCGACCTGCCCGGTGACCAGTTGGCCCGCGCGCACCCCGGCACCGGCGCGGCGGCCGAGCGAGGCCCAGCGGGTGCGGGGCGGCGGCCGGTGGGGTGCGCCCTGGACGGGAAGACCCGGGCCGGTGTCGGTGAGCCCGCTCGGCCCGGGTGCCGGCGGGACAATGCCTGGCCCGGGCCCGGCGGGGATCGCCGGCTGCGGTCCTCCGGTGGTGATCGCCGGCACCGCACCTCCTCGACAGTGGACCGCGCCGGGCGGCCGGCCGCTCCGACGGTCCGTCACGCGCCGCGACGTGGCTGCGGCACATCGTAAGCGACCGATGGGTCTCGTGGTTGTCCACAGGGGAGATGCGGGGGGGTAGCAGAACTGCTACCGGGCCGCTACCGTCAGCCACGAAGTTCATCGCTGACCCGCGTCCACCATGCTCGACGACCGGGCCACGCGAGCGGCGCGCCCCCAGGGTGGGCGCGTCGACGGCCAGTCACGATCGAGGAGATGAGGTGACGTCCGGGTGTCCCAAACCCAGGCAGAAGCCGCGGTCATGCAGCAGACCGCCGCGAAGTTCGAGCAGGTGGACCAGTCGTTGCAGTCCATGCTGACCGGCCTGCTGGCCGAGCTGGAGGTGTTGCAGCAGGCCTGGCGCGGTGCCGGCGGGCGGTCGTTCGAGCAGGTCAAGCAGCAGTGGTCGCAGGACCAGGCGGCGCTGCACCGGGCGCTGCGGGAGACCGCAGGTGCGATCCGCACCGCCGGCCGGCAGTACGACGTCTCGGACGACGAGGCGGCCAGCCGGGTGGCCGGCACCAACCGCGGCGGCATCCAGCTGCCGCTCTGATCCCGCTCGGGAGGGAGATCCGATGGACCACGGTGTGCTGGTCGTCAACTTCGCCGCGCTTCAGCAGGCCGGCGCGGACATCCAGAAGGCGCTGAACACGCTCGACTCGCAGCTCGGCCAACTCGAACGGGACGCCGCCCCGCTGGTGGCGAGCTGGACGGGCGAGGCCCGGCAGGCGTATGAGCAGCGCCAGGCGCGGTGGCGCTCCGCCTCGCAGGACCTCCAGGCGATGCTGCGCGACATCAGGCTGGCGGTGGGCGACTCCGCCACCGACTATCTGGACACCGAGAAGAAGAACACCGGGCTGTTCCAGTGATTCCGGTGGGCCGGGAGCGCTGACCATGTCCGGGTCGGCGCCCCGGCCGCGCCTGGTCGGTGAGCGGGGCGGCGGGCTCGCAGGGTCAGGCCGGGCCGCGGAGCGGGGCGGCGGGCTGGCGGGGTCAGGTCGGGCCGCGGAGCGGGGCGGGCTGGCGGGTTCAGGCCGGGTCGGCCGGGCGCCACCGCCGGCGCGCACCTCGGGGCAGCACCAGGGCGAGCAGCACCACGGCAAGCGCCGTCGTGCCGATCACGGCGCCGACCAGCAGTGCCCGGTCCCGGGCAGTCGCCCGGCGAGCCTGGCGGGCGACCAGCGCCGGGTCGACCCGGTCGTCGGCGAGCGCCGCGACTGCCCGAGGGCCGGCCGGCCGGGCACCGCCGGTCTCGGTGACCGCCCGGTAGGGGTTCAGCACGCCGGCGCCGTACCCGCCGCCATGACCCGCGCCGGGTGCCGGATCGGCGGTGGCGACGATCCGCTCCGCCACCTGGGCGGCGGTCAACTCGGGCCGGTACTGGCGCAGCAGCGCCGCGGTGGCCGCCACGAACGGCGCCGCGTAGCTGGTCCCCTCGACCTGGTGGTGGCCCTGACCGGGCGCGGCGGCCAGCACCTCGCTGCCCGGTGCGACCAGGTCGACGTACGGACCGGCCTGCGAGAAGGTCGCCCGCCCACCGCCCGCCCCGATCGCACCCACCCCGAGCACCCCGTCGTACGCGGCGGGGAACGGGCGCGGGTTCCCGTTGTCGTGCAGGTTGCCGGCGGCGGCCACCAGCACCACGTTCCGGTCGACCGCGTACCGCACGGCGGAGTGGACCGCCGGGTCGTCGGCGTACAGCACCACGGAGAGGTTCAGCACGTCGGCGTCGTGGTCGACGGCCCAGCGAATGGCTCGGGCAAACTCGCTGGCGCTGACCGTGCGCCCCGACTCCCGCCCCTGCACCACCTGCTGCTCACTCACCCGCACCGGCAGGATCCGGGCACCCGGTGCCAGGCCGTGGAAGGCGACGCCCGGTTGGGGTGCCGCCGCGATGATGCTCGCCACACCGGTGCCGTGCCCGGCGCAGTCCCGGCCGCCGTCCCCGCCGGGGTCGAGCAGGTCGGTACCGGTCAGCACCTGTCCGGCCAGTTGGGGGTGCACCCGGTCGACCCCGGAGTCGACCACCGCCACCGTCACCCCGGCGCCGGTGGCGAGCGGCGCGAGCCGAGCGGGGTCGTACCGCTGCTGCGGCCAGGGCAGCGCCGTGACCGGCCGGGCGGGGGCGAGTGGGGTCGCGCAGGCCGGTGCCGCCCGGAGCGCGACGTCGGCGGCGACGGCCGGGGCGGCCGTGCCAGTCAGCAGTGTGGCCGTCAGACCTGCAAGGACCGGGCGCGCAATCGACCGGGACATCGACGGCCTCCGTATCGTGTCGGCTCCGGAACGGGATGTTATCGCCTCGTCGACGCGCAGGCGGACCGCCGCCGGCCAGCAATTGTGATCTTGGTACCACCTTGTAGGTTGTACGCGATACCTGTGGCCTGTTCTCGGAAGGAGAGGTGGCCGTGACCGAATGGGAGCCGGCCACGGAGGCCGAGGTGGCGATGCGGGACGCGCTGCGCGCCAACGACCAGGAGCTCTACTTCCGGCTCCTGTCCCGCACCGATCTGTTGTTGCCGGTCGCCGCCCCTGCGCTGCCCGGTCAGGCACCATCCGGCTGGGGCACCTGGACCACCGGCGGCCGCACCCACGTGCTGGCCTTCACCTCCGCCGCCGCGCTGCGGGCCTGCCTCGGCGATCACCCCGGCAGCAACCGACGCGTCCCGTTCACGGATCTCGCGGTCGGCTGGCCCAACCAGGAGTGGTGGCTCGCGGTCAACCCGGGGTTGCCCGTCGAGGGGTACCTGCCGCCCTGGTTCGTCGCCCAGCTCTCCCGGGGCGACGTCCGGCTGCCTGGCCGCGCCATGGGCGCCCGCGCCCGCCTGGAGCGGGCCGAGACCCTGTCCCGGTCCCGGACCGGTGGGTCCGGTCGGGACGGCGCGAACGCCACGGGTGCGCCGCCCGCTACCGGGTCGACGTCGTCCGGGTCCGACCCGGCGGCGACCCCGTCCGGGCTGCCCTCGCCAGGGCGGGGCGCGGTGCCCCGGGTGGGCGGCCCGGTCGCACCGGGCACGTCGTCCCGGACGCCCGGCCCGGGTGAGCTGACGCGCCGATCTGGCGGGGAAGACATGCCCGCCGCTGGTCAGCGGTACCCGACCGGCCCGCCCCGACCCGGCAGGCCGGGCGACGCAATACCCGGCGTGTCCCGACCGGCCGCGTCCCGGTTCACGCCGCTGGCGCCTGCCGACCGCCCCAATGTCGCCCCCACCGACCAAACCGGTGCCGGCGCGGGCTGGCCGCCGCCGAAGCGGCCGGGTGCCGACGTCAACGGCCCGGCCGCCGGCAACGGTCCAGCCCCCAGCAACGGCCCAGCCGCTGGCAACGGCAGCGCCGAGAGCGGCCGACGCTCCTTCTTCGAACCGGCGTCCGGCCGGGGCCGGACCACCGGCCCGGCCTCGGGCGAGGGCCGGTCCGGCGACCGCGCGGTGCCGCCGTCCCGGTTCGGGCCGGGCAGCCAGCCCTTCCCGCGCCGCCGCCCCGCGGACGGGCCGGGCGGCGAGAACGCGACCCGTGCCTTCCCCATGCCGGATCCGGACGCCACCCGGCCGCTGCCGCCGCCGGCCGGTGACCCTGGCGCGTCCCGGGGGTCACGAGCGCCGGCGCCCGACGACGACCCCACCCAGCCACTGCCACCCCGCCGGTCCGGTCCGCTGGCCGAGGAGCCCACCCGTGCCTTCCGGGTGCCCGGTCGACCCACCGGCGAGGTGCCGCTGACCCGACTCGGGCGGACCGATCCCTCGGCGGACGAGACCCAGGCGATTCCGCGCCGCCGAACGGGCGATTCGGGCCGGTTCGAGCCGGTGGAGGAGCTGCCGGCGTCCATCGCGGAACCGGTCTCCGGCCCGCCCGCGCCGCGCCGCGGCTTCACGCCCATCGTCATCGAGGGCACCATCATCGAGTCCCGCGACCTCCCCGACCCGGCCGAGGCCGAGGGCCCGGCCGACGCCGCCTGGCGGTCCGGCCCGCAGTCCACCGCCGCGCCCTCGTCCAGTCCGGGTCAGTTCGGTCCGGCGGCGTCCGTCCCGGAGCCCACAGCCCCGTCGTCCACCGGTCTGGGGCAGTTCGGCTCGGCGGAGTCGGTCCCGGAGCCCACAGCCTCGCCGTCCACCGGTCTGGGGCAGTTCGGCTCGGCGGCGTCGGTCCCGGAGCCCACAGCCTCGCCGTCCACCGGTCCGGGCCAGTTCGGCTCGGCGGCGTCCGTCCCGGAGCCCACAGCCCCGCCCTCTTCCGGCCCGGACCAGTTCGGTCCGGCGTCGTCCGGTCCGGGATCCTCTGGGCTGGGCCCGTTCGGCCCGGCGGAGGCCGGTATGGGTGGCGGCCCGGCGGACGGTGGCTGGGGTGGCGTGCGCGTTGACGACCGCGTCGGCGGGCAGGACGGCGGAGATCGCGCCGACCTCGCCGGACCACCGGTCGGCGTAGACGGCGCGGATCGGGTCGCCGACGACGTCGGCGGGCAGGCGCCGCGGCCTCGGACGGTCAGCGGCGCGGAACCGGCGCGGCCCGACGCCGACGACAGTGCAGAGCGCGCGGTCCCGGACGGCGACGAGCAGCACGGGCGGGCGCCGGTCGAGTTCCTGCCCGCCAACACGGTCGAGGAGGACCTGCTCGGCGCGGCCGGTGCCGGCAGCACGGACACGTTCCTGTCCACGCTGCTGCTGGCCCGGGTCCTGCTGCCGGCCGCCCTTGATTCGGTGCGGGGCAGCCGCCCCGGCGACCCGGGTTTCGTCTGGCGCACCGAGCAGTTGGACGGCGAGACGTACGTGGTGGTCTACACCTCCCCGGAGCGACTCGCCGACCACGCCGAGGGCGACGTCGACACGGTCCGGGTGAAGTTCGCCCAACTGATCCGGCGCTGGCCGGACGAGGACTGGTCGTTCGCCGTCAACCCGGGCACTCCGGTCGGCGCCAAGCTGCCCGGCGAGCAGATCGTCGCGTTGGCCAACTGGGCCGCGGAGGTGGGGCTCGGCGACGACCTGGAGGTGGACCCGGCCGAGACGCCGGTCGTGGCGGAACCCGCCGCCCGCCCCCGGTACGCCCCGGCGGCGGTCGACCCGGCCCGACCAACCGTGATGCAGAAGGCGATCGCGCCCAGCCAGCTCGCGTACTACCTGGAGCGGGGGTACGACCGGGTCTCCGGTTTCGTGCACCGGGCCGGCGAGTTGGCCCACCTGACCACGCCTGCTCAGTTGCACGACGCGCTCGGCCTCAGCTACCCGGATTCGCCGTTCGCGCGGGACGCCGAGGAGATCTACGTGCTGCGCTGGCCTGCGCACCGGCCGAGCCTCTACCGGATCCCGTACGGCGGTCAGAACGAGCCGGCGATGCGGGCCATGGAGGGCTGGGTCATCGAACGCCCGCCGTTCCGGGGCAACGGCTTCGCCCCGGGCGAGAGCAGCGACGTGGTGGCGGAGTTCAAGGTGGACAGCGCGCGGCTGCCACATGGTGCGCAGCTCTGGCGGATCGGCGTGGACGGCACCGAGCGGGTGGTCGCGGTGCTCGACACGGACGCGGTCGTGTGGCGACAGGTCGGTGAGGCGTGATGCGGGACGGCTACGTGGCCCGTTGGCAGGGCCGGGAGTACCAGGCCAGCCCGGACGGCGATGACATCCGGCTGTACCAACCAGAGCCCGCTGAGGGCTTCGAGGAGGTCCGCGCCGGCCGGTACGTGCGGGTGCTGCCGGCGAGCGAGGTCGAGGACCTGGCGTACGTGCGGACCACCTGCACCTGGCAGGGGCAGCCGTTCATCGTGCTCGGCGAGCACGACGCCTGGCTGCGGGTGGAGTACACCGGTGGCCGCTGGCCGGTGGCCCAGGCCATGCGGCTGGAGGTGTTCGACTTCGGCGTCTACCAGGGCTGGGCGCCGGCCGCCGAGGTCACCGAACTGCGGGAGCAGCGGGTCTGACCGTTCAGGACTTGGCCCACCGCAGGATCTCGCCGAGCACCAGCTCCGGTGCCTCCAGGTGCGGGAAGTGCCCCACCCCGTCGAGCAGCCGCCACTCGTACGGGGCGACGACGTACCGCCCGGAGCCCAGTGCGGTACGCGGCAGGGAGGCGACGTCCAGCGCGCCGTGCAGCTGGAGGGTCGGGGTGACCAGCGGCTTCTGCATCAGCCGGACGAACCGGTAGCCGTGCAGCCGCAGCACCGAACGGAACGCCCAGCGGTACCCCTCCAGCGCACAGAACGCGGCCTGCGGGATGCGCATCGCCTCCCGGCTCCGCTCGGCGTACGCCTCGAAGTCCGGCCCGGCCACCCAGCGTGGCCCGCCCCAGCGGCGCAGGATCTCCGCCACGGGCGCGGCGCCGTCCCGGGTCAGCACGTGCTCGTAGCGGGGAAGCTGGAACTTCAGCGCCGGGGTCGAGGCGGCGAACTGCCCGCGCGGGTCGGCGAAGATGGCGGCGCGCAGCCGCAGCGGGTGCGGGGCACCCAGCACCACCAGCCGGCGGACCAGGGACGGGTGGAACGAGGCCACCGTCCACGCGACCATGCCGCCGACACCGCTGCCGACCAGCGTCGCCGACCGCTCGCCGAGTGCGCGGATCAACCCGGCGATGTCGGCGGCGAGCGTGTAGCCGTCGTACCCCCGGGGTGGTTTGTCGCTGGCGCCGTAGCCGCGCAGGTCGACGGCGACGGCGCGAAAGCCGGCGTCGGCGATGGCCGGCAGCATGTCGTGCCACGCCCACCAGTGCTCGGGGAAGCCGTGCAGGAAGAGCACCATGGGCCCGGTGCCGGCCTCGACCACGTGGAACTGGGTGCCGTTGGCGCCGACGAAGCGGTGGGTCCACGGCCCCTCGGTGAGGACGCAGGACTCGTCGACGGCTCCGCCGCGCTGGTCGGTCATGCGTCCAGCCTAGGACCCTGGCACAGGGCGCGGTCCTTGCCGTCCGGCGTGCCCGCTGCTCAGCCGGGCACAGTACGACGGCTCACCGCGACACGATGCTCATCGGGAGGCCCGGCCCGCAGTTGATGCGGGCTCGCGCGGCGGCGATCCGCAACGTGACGAAGCTCCCCGTCCGCAGCTCGCCGGCGTCCGGACCGTGCAGCGCGTACTCGGTTCCGTCCTCGGCGACGAGCCCGTAGCAGGGGCCGGTGCCGCCCCGGGTGACGGTGCCGCTGACCAGGTCGTTCTGCCGCAGGTCGCTGGGCGGGCTCGGTTTGGCGACGGGCGGGCGCATCGTCGGCGGCTCGGTGGCGGACAGCGGAGGCCGGGCTCGCGATGCGGTGGCGGCCGGTGCTGGCGGGCTGCTCGGGTCGAGCGATGGCGTCGAGGGCGCGTTCGGCGGGGTGGTGGTCGGGGCGGGTCGGTCCTCGGTCGGCGTACCGCCGTCCCCGGTGCTGGCGCACGCGACCATCGTCAGCAGCGGGATGAGCAGGAGCAGGGCTCGGGGGGCTGTGGGCACGCTTCTTGGACGCTGGTCGTGGCGCCCCGGTTCCGGTGGACCGCCGAGCTCGGGGTGGCCGGCACCGCGGCGAGCTTCGGCCGCGACGACGGCAGCGGAAACGGCAACGGCGCCCGGGGAGTCCCGGGCGCCGCTGCCGTTTACTGCTGAAGGAACTAGGAGATACGGATCTTCATCGAGGTGCCGTCCTGCTCCTGAACCTTGATCTTGACACCGGCTGCGGGGAGCTTGACGCCGTGGTTCGGCAGCTCCTCGAAGAAGTACTTCTTGGTGTCGTCGAACAGCGGCTCCGCAGCCTGGCCGCGGATGTACTGCGGCTGGCTGTTGAGGTGCAGGGTGAACGAGTCGGCCTTCTTGAGGCTGAACGGTGCGTCGTAGACCTGGACGCGGGCACGCCACGCCGCGCCGGTGAGGTTGTAGATCGGGCGCGGGTGCGCGTCGATGTACAGGTTCCGACCCTCACCCGGGTGGGCGACCGTGTTGTTGTCGGTCCAGCGGGTGTTCCAGTACGAGATGAGCAGGCCCTCCTGGTACGCGTAGTGGTCCACCCAGTCCGGGCGGGTGTTCGCGTAGCCGAAGAAGTACGGGCCGGTCTTCAGGTACTTGTCGTACGAGACGTACGACCGGTTGCCGGCGATGTAGTAGTTGTCGAACAGGCGGGTGTACGTCGCGCCGACGACCTCCCAGCCGTCGAGCGCCCAGCCGGCGTCGGTCTCGGCGCCGTCACTGAGCACCGTCTGGCCGTCGGCCGTCACGGTGATCGCGTCGCCGAAGAAGCCGCCCTCGGCAACGCCACCGTCGGTGACGTAGTGCAGGCGGACCTGAGCGACCTTGCCGGCGAGCGAGGTGAGCGGGATGTTGATGTCCGCCCATGCGCCGTTGCTGCTGCCGTCGAGGGCCGGGCGGTTGGCGCCGTCGACGCCGATCGGCTGGCCGTTGACGGTGCCGTCCAGGTCGGCCCAGGTCTGCCCGCCATCGGTGGACGCCTCAAAGTAGAGGTAGTCGAAGTTCTCCTCGATGGCGTACTTGCCCTTCAGCGACAGCGCCGCAGCGGACTTGCCGGTGAGGTCGAACGTCCTCGTCATGGCCTGGTTGAGGTCGTCATCGTTACCGGAGAAGTACTGCTTCGCGCCTTCGAACGGTGCGCCGTAGTTGAAGGTGTACTCCCGCTGGGGCAGCACCACCACGGCGGCCTGTGCCTTGGCCGAGTTGTACTCCTGTGGCCCGAGGTCCAGCGTGCGCTTCTGCCCCGCCACGATCACCTCGTAGTCGAGCCAGCCAAGCTGGAGCTTGTTCCACGCGCCCAGGTCGCCACCACGGTCGCCGATGCCGGCGTCGTTCTTGGCACCGAGCCGGCTCTGGGCCATCAGGGTCCAGTGCTCGTTGTTGTTGTCCGCCGGTCCGTAGTCGTCCGGCAGGCCCAGGTCGTGGCCGTACTCGTGGTAGAAGACGCTCCGGCCGCCGTTTTCCGGCTGGATCGTGTAGTCGCGGATCCAGACGCCGGTGTTGCCGATCTGGGTGCCACCGATCGGGAAGTTCGGCGGGCCGACGGGCGAGCTGTTGAAGGCCGACCAGCGGTGGCTCCAGATGGCGTCCTCACCCTGGTGCGGGTCACCGTCGGCCTGGTCGCCGCCGGAGTGGACGATCTGGAAGTGGTCGATGTAGCCGTCTGACTCGTTGAAGTCGCCGTCACCGTCGAAGTCGAACCGGTCCCACTGGTCGTAGGACCGCATCTCCTCGGCGATCTGGGCGTCCGTCCGGCCCTTGGCCTTCTGGTCGGCGACCCACTGATTGGCGGCGTCGCGGATCAGTGCCCAGGTGTTCGAGCAGACGTTGTCGCCGCAGACGGCGGGGTCGCCGGTCGGGTCGTTGTCGGCCTTCGGGTCGTCGGAGCGACCGTAGCGGGCCTCGTTGTACTGCACCTTGACCCAGTCGGTGACCAGGCCGTTGACGGTGTAACGGCCAGAGGACTGCGCCTCGTAGTACTGCTTCAGCGACTCGTCGCCCGGGTTGGTGCCGAAGTACAGCTGGCGGAAGTGGTCCGGGCTGAAGTCCGGCTGCCAGACGGTGGAGTTGTCCACGGCCCGGTTGGGCTGCGGAATCTGGTTGTGCAGCGGCCCGTTGAAGGTCGTCGGCCCGGCGATGTCCGGGTTCATGTCCTTGTCCGGGTAGGACGGGTGCCGCTGGTCTCCGAACTCGGCCAGGATCACGAAGATCTTGTCGGTCCGCTCACGCTGGAGCTCGACGTACTGGTCCTTGCTCTTCTGAGCGCCAGCGAAGGTGCGGGCGCTGATGCCCGTCCCGTTCGTCTTGCCGACCTTGACGACCGTGCTGCCGTTGCGCTCGATTGGCTTGCTGCGCCCGCTCAGCACGTCGCTGAGACCCTGCTGACGCAGCTCGCGGCGCTTGTCCTCAAGCTTGTCGGGGAGTTCGTCCTTCAGTGACTGCGGTTCGGCGGCGGACGGAGCTGCTGCCGGCAGTTTGGGCTGAGGCGCCGCCGAGGCGGACGGGCCGAACGCCAGGCCTGTCGCCGTCAGTGAGAGCCCGAGCAGACCCACTGCGACTTTGCGCACGTGGTACCTCCGGTGTGAGGGAGCCGGCCCAACGGGGGTACAGGCCGGTGACAGATCGATCCCACTAGTGGGACCAATGGTGAACATAGACACTGCTGGGACGGGTGGGAAGATGCCCGCGTCGATTTGTTGCAAGATTTTGTTGGGAATGCTTTTCACCGTCACACCCCCACGCTTCATCAGGGACGCTGACCAGCGTGGACCGGCCACGCGCGTTTTATAGCGACGCATTTCGATCTATGTGATCGGACATACGACAACGGCCGTCCGGCACTCCGGCACCCACACGCGAAACGGCCCGCCCGGAGCGTGGTGCTCCGGACGGGCCGCCCGTTGTTCCGTCGGACGACGGACCTGTCGGGGTCAGTTCCTCGCCGAGGTGACGTACACCGTGGCGGACGAGTTGTCCCGTGCGGTCCGCTTGATGGTGAGCGAGACGCCGAAGTTGACGCCCTGGTCACCGGGGTTGCCGGTGCCCAGCACGATCGCCCCGCCGCCCAGGGTCACGCCGTAGAACTCCGGCGCCGGGCTGCCGTCCGGGTGGGTGACCCGGGTGGTGTACGGCGCGTTGTTCCGCGACGGGAGCACCACCGAGGCGTCGTTGTCCCGCGCGTACGCGGCGCCGTCCCGCATCTCGATGCCCGGGTACCAGGTCTTGGCATCGGTGAAGGTCTTCACGCCCGGCTGGGACTTGAACTTGGTGCAGTACGCGCTGTACGGCTCGCCCGCTGCCTCCAGGCACTCCGTGAAGGAGTACGTCGGCTTCAGCGAGAACGCCGCGTTCGCCGACTGCGGACGGCTGGGCAGGTTGTCCGTCACCGACGGGTCCTTCACGGCCGCCTCACCAGTGCGCCGGTACGGGTCGAAGTGCGAGTCGACGATGAGCAACCCGCCCTTCGCGCCGTAGCTGGGCAGCGCGGTCATCTGCCCGGTGACGTGGTTGACGTCGCCGAGCGCGGTGTCCCGGTACCAGACCAGCATGCCCGGCGCGTTGTACGAGATCCGGTCGACCTTCCACGCGTCGTGCGAGTAGATCGTGTCGTAGGCGTACTTCAGGCCCTTGTCGAAGCCGTCGAAGTTGCGCCACTCGGCCAGGTAGTAGTGAGCGTGATTCTCAGTGCCGCTGCTGACCTTCCAGCCCGCGCCCGTGGTGTCGACCCAGGTGCCGCCGGTGGCCGTCCAGCCGTTGTCGCCGCCCTCGACGTCGTCGCTCCACGTGGTGGCGCCGCCGCCGGTGACCGAGAAGTCGTCGACGAACCAGTTGCGCTCCTCGAACGCCTCGTCGGTGGCCAGACGCAGCCGCAGCTGGATCGTCGTGCCGGCGTACGCCGACAGGTCGACGTAGTCGTGGCGCCAGCCGTCGGTGCTGCCGGTCAGCCCGTACTTCTTGCCGCCGAAGTCGTTCATCCGGCCGTTCGGGTCCGGGTAACCGTCGGGCGTGGTGACCGCCGTGCCGGCCTCGTCGTACACCTTCGCCTCGGTCCAGGACGTGCCGCCGTTCGTCGAGATCTCGACGAAGCCGTAGTCCCAGTCCTGCTCGATGATGTAGTTGTTCCACATCCAGAACTTCGCGTCCGCCGCCGCCGGCACGTCGACCGAGCGGCCCAGCTTGACGTCGGCCCACTCCTGGTCGTTGTTGCTGTGCCACATCTTGGTGCCACTGTGCGGCGTGGCCAGCGTGGTCACCTTGTCCGGCAGGTCGATCTTGATGCCGTCCTCGGTGCGAACCGGGGTACGCGAGGTCTGCCCGAGTTCCACGTTGCGCCCAGGGGAGCCGGGGGTCATGGTGAGCGGGTCGGCCCAACCGAGCACCCACTTATCCCAGATACCCATGTGCGTCGGCAGTGCCTGGAAGATCTCACCCGAGTGCGATCCGGAGGCCATCAGGTCCCAGAAGTCCACGTCGGAGTCGGCGTTGCCGGAGGTGTCGTAGAGGTCCGGCAGGCCGAGGTCGTGACCGAACTCGTGCGCGAAGACGCCGACGCCGGCGTCCTCCGGCTGCACGATGTAGTTCGACACCTGGAGGTTGGTGCCCGGGATGCTGTAGCCACCGGCGACCGACGAGGAGTGCGCCCAGACGGCGTACACGCCCTCGGCGCCGCCGCCGCGGGACTTGCCCTGACCGGCGTGCACGAGCACCAGGTGGTCGATCACGCCGTCCGGCTCGAAGACGTTGCCGTCACCGTCCCGGTCGGCCTGGTCCTCGATGTCGTAGTCGGCCCAGGGGAAGTTGGGGTCCTTCGCGGCGAGCGAGTCGATCGCGTCGGTGGCCAGCCGGCCCGCGCCGGCCGGGTTGTCCGGGTGGCCGTTCATCGACTGCTCGCGGCCGGGGACCCAGTTGCCGTTCGCGTCCTGGAAGCAGCGGTTGGCGGCGTACCAGCCCTCCGAGTGCGGCACGGTGATCCACGGGCTGGCCTGCCCCGCGACCGTGTACGCGTTCTTGGACATCTCCAGGTACATGTTGTGCATGGTGCGGCCGGAGATGTCGATGCCCCGCTTGCCGTCCGGGCCCGTCAGGTCCTTGCGGACCCGCTCGGTGATGCCCTTCTTGCTGTAGAGCATCTTGTCGTAGTGGGCCGGCGAGAAGTCCGGCACCCACATCGAGTTGTTGTCCTCGTGCGGCAGGGTCGCCGGGTTCACGATGTTGTTGTGCTTCGGGCCGTTCTGGACGGTACCGGGGACACAGGTCCGGTCCTCGAACACCGTCTTCGGGACCATCACACCGGTGAAGTCGTCGTTCGCCTGGTCGTTGAACTCCACAAGCAGCGTCAGCAGCTTCGCCGTCTGGGTGGTCGGCGCCTGCTTGATCTTCCGGGGGTTCTTGCCGGTCTTGATCGACTTGGCCTCGATCTTCGCCAGCTGCTGGGCCGTCACCGGGTTGCCCCGAGCGTGCTTCTGATCGAACGCCCGCGCGGCGTCGACGGCGGGGGTGTAGACGCCACCCTTGCCCTTGACCTCGCGGCCGGCGGTGTCCGGCTGAACTTCGGGCTCGGCGTAGTTGATGTAGTGCTCATCGGCGCCGATCACCGCCCGGGGGGTGGCGGGCGACGATTGGGCCGCCGCGCTGCCGGTCACGGTCAGTGACGTGGCCGCGAGGGCGATGGCGGGCAGCGCGACGAGTAGTCGTCGTCGCGCCCCGGACTGCGGTTTGTGGTTCATGCCGCTCCGTTTCTCGGGCATGGGGAGGAGGACGTTGGGGGCGCCGACCATCGATGTGATGAACGTCGAACTGTCCCAACCTGCGTGAACCTAAATCACAACTGGCCGAAAGGACAGAGGCGACCCACCGCCTGTGTCCGTTCAGCTTCTCCGGGCTCATCCGACTGACCGATGTGACACTGGTGGGGCTGTGTGGGTCGTACCCGTAAGAAATGACGGAGGGTGGCGGTCCGCACGGACCGCCACCCTCCGGTGTGTACGCCTGCTGTCAGTCCTCGTCGGACTTCGTGCCGCTCATCCCGGAGGAGATCAGCTCCATCACGGACGAGTCCTGCAACGTGGTCACGTCGCCCAGTGACCGGTGCTCCGCGACGTCCCGCAGCAACCGGCGCATGATCTTGCCCGAGCGGGTCTTCGGCAGCTCCGGCACCAGCATGATCTGCCGGGGCTTGGCGATCGGGCCGAGCGTCTTCGACACGTGGTTGCGCAGCTCGGCGATCAGCTTCTCGCCCGCCTCGCCGGCGATGTCGGTGCTGCCGCGTGGAATGGCGAACGCGACGATCGCCTGACCGGTGGTCGGGTCGGTCGCGCCCACGACCGCCGCCTCGGCCACCGACGGGTGCGACACCAGCGCCGACTCCACCTCGGTGGTGGAGATGTTGTGCCCGGACACCAGCATCACGTCGTCGACCCGGCCGAGCAGCCAGATGTGCCCGTCGTCGTCCTTCTTCGCCCCGTCACCGGCGAAGTACATGCCCTCGAACCGGCTCCAGTACGTCTCGATGAACCGGTTGTCGTCACCCCAGATGGTGCGCAGCATCGACGGCCATGGCTCGCGCAGCACCAGGTAGCCGCCGCCGCCGTTGGGCACCGACTGGCCCTGGTCGTCCACCACGTCGGCCACGATGCCCGGCAGCGGGGTCATCGCCGAGCCCGGCTTGGCGGCGGTCACCCCGGGCAGCGGGGAGATCATGATGGCGCCCGTCTCGGTTTGCCACCAGGTGTCCACGACAGGCAGCTCACCCCGGCCGATGTGCTGCCGGTACCAGATCCACGCCTCCGGGTTGATCGGCTCGCCGACGCTGCCCAGCAGGCGCAGCGAGGACAGGTCGAAGCCGGCCGGGATGTCGTCGCCCCACTTCATCATCGTCCGGATCAGGGTGGGAGCGGTGTAGAGGATGGTGACGCCGTACTTGTCGACGATCTCCCAGAACCGGCCCTTGTTCGGGGTGTCCGGGGTGCCCTCGTACATCACCTGGGTGACGCCGTTGGAGAGCGGGCCGTACACGATGTAGGAGTGGCCGGTGACCCAGCCGATGTCGGCGGTGCACCAGTAGACGTCCGTCTCCGGCTTCAGGTCGAAGACCGCGTTCGCCGTGTACGACGTCTGGGTGAGGTAACCACCGGTGGTGTGCAGGATGCCCTTCGGCCGGGCCGTGGTGCCGCTGGTGTAGAGGATGAACAGCGGGTGCTCGGCGTCGAACGGCTGCGCGGTGTGCTCGGCCGAAGCGGTCTCCACCGTCTCGTGCCACCAGTGGTCCTTCGACGACCAGGCCACTTCCTCGCCGGTGCGGCGGACCACCAGCACGTGCTCGATCGACGGGCAGTTCGCCACCGCCTCGTCCACGGTCGGCTTCAGCGCCGACGGCTTGCCCCGCCGGTAACCGCCGTCCGCGGTGATCACCACCTTGGCGCTGGCGTCCTGGATCCGGTTGCTCAGCGAGTCGGCCGAGAAGCCGCCGAAGACCACGCTGTGCGCCGCGCCGATCCGGGCGCAGGCCAGCATCGCGACCGCCGCCTCCGGGATCATCGGCATGTAGATCGCCACCCGGTCGCCAGCGGTGACACCCAGGTCGGTGAGCGCGTTCGCCGCCCGGCAGGTCAGCTCGTGCAGGTCGGCATAGGTGAGAGTGCGGGTATCGCCGGGCTCGCCCTCCCAGTGGATGGCGACCTTGTCGCCCCGACCCGCCTCGACGTGCCGGTCCAGGCAGTTGTACGCCACGTTGAGCTGCCCACCGACGAACCACTTCGCGAACGGCGGGTTCGACCAGTCGAGCACCTCGTCCCACTTCTTCGACCAGGCCAGCCGGTCGGCCTGCTTCGCCCAGAACGCGAGCCGGTCGGCGTCCGCCTCGGCGTAGGCGTCGGCGGTGACGTTGGCGTGCGCGGCGAGCTCGGCCGGCGGGGGGAACTGGCGCGTCTCGTTCAGCAGATTGGCCAATGCCTCGCTCATGCCGTGACTCCTCGTCCTCGGGTGACCTGCGTCTCGCTGGGCACGAGGGTAGTCGCGGTGGTCCCGGCTCGCGACGGCTGCCCGCTCCGTCGCGCCGAGCGGCCCCCGCCGCGCGCCCGACGGCCCTCGCGACCGCGCCCGCGCCGCGCGACCGTGCCCGCCGGGCCGGTCCGCGTGGTCAGCCTGCGTCGGGCGGCCGTGCGCGCGGTCCGCGTGGCCGGCGTGCGTCGGGCGGTCGTGCCCGCGTGGCCGGCGTGCGTCGGGCGGTCGTGCCCGCGTGGCCGGCCTGCGTCGTGGGCCTTGATCGACACGAGGTCGGGGATGTCGCGGTATCCGGCGGTTGGAACCCCCCGTTATCGGCGACATGGTGTTGACCTTGCCCTGCCCGAGGGGCGCGGCCGCGCCGGGCGGTGGCCGGGGTCGCGTTGCGGCCGGGTGCGGCTCGGGAGGTCGGGACGGGTCGCTAGCGTGGCGGGGTGACCACGGACCCGCTCGCCCCGCTGCTCGCGCTCGCCGACATCTCCACCGCCGTCGAGCGGGCCCGCGAGCGGTTCGACCAGGCACTCGGGCACCGCGCGCTGCGCCGGCACGGCGGCCAGGTCGCGGCCGAGGTCAGCCTCCGGTCCGCGGTGGCCAGCGCCGCTCTCGAGGGGTACGCCCACGAGCGCGAAGCCGTCCGGAGCGGCACGGTCACCGACCCGGTGCTCCAGGGGGCGCTACGGGTCGCCGGGGCGCTGCCCGGGCTGAGCGAGCTCTGGCCGAAGGCCCCCCGACAGGCCCTCGCGAAGCTGCACGTACTCGCTGCCCGGGACATGGTGCCGGAGGACGAACTGGGCCGACCGGTCGCCGACCCGGTGGTCGCCGCCCGGCTGGACGGGCTGGCCGGGCTGGTCGCCGGCGGCACCAAGGTCTCGCCGCTGGTGCTCGCCGCCGTGGTCCACGGGGAACTGCTGAACCTGCGCCCGTTCGCCGGCCCGTCCGGCGTGGTGGCCCGCGGTGCCGCGCGGCTGGTGCTGCTCGCCAGCGGCCTCGACCCGCGCGGCCTGCTTGCCGTCGACGTCGGTCACCGTGAGCGGGAGCCCGAGTACGTCGGCTCGGCCGGCGCCTTCGCCACCGGCACCCCGGATGGCCTGCGATCCTGGCTGCGCCACTACATGGCGGCCGTGGAGGTCGGCGCCGACCAGCTCACCGCCATCGGCGACGAGATCCTCGCCGCTGCCTGAGCCCCGCACTTGCGGCCGTCGATCATTTCGCTGTGCTGCCTCACAACGGGCGCAACACTGCCTGAGGCGATCACCGATTTGATGATCGGCCTTGTGGCGCGGAGGTCAGGCGGAGGCGGCGGCGCGGGTGCGACGGTGCCGGCCGTACCAGGCGATGCCGATGGCGACGCCCACGCCGACCCCCAGAGCCGCCGCGGCGACCGGGACGGCGGGCCGCTCCCGCAGCCGACGGCCCAGCGGGATCGGGTGCCGGAACTCCAGGACCGGCCAGGCGTTCTCCGAGGCCAGCTTGCGCAGCTGCCGGTCCGGGTTCACCACGCTCGGGTGCCCGACGCACTCCAGCAGGGGGCGGTCGCTGTACGAGTCGGAGTAGGCGTACGAGTCGGCCAGGTCGTAGCCCCGAGCGGCGGCCAGCTCGCCGACCGCCTCGACCTTGCTCGGGCCGGCCGCGTAGAACTCGACCTCACCGCTGTACCGGCCGTCCCGCACCGTCATCCGCGTGGCGATCACGTCGGTCACCCCGAGCAGCTCGCCGATCGGCCGGACCATCTCCTCGCCGGAGGCGGAGACCAGCACCACGTCCCGGCCGGCCGCCTGGTGCTCCTCGATCAGCGCGGCGGCCTCGGCGTACACGTAGGGGTTGATGAGCTCATGCAGTGTCTCCGCGACGATCTGGCGGACCTGTTCCACCTGCCAGCCCTTGCAGAGCGCAGCCAGGTAGTCCCGTGTTCGGGCCATGGTCTGCTCGTCGGTGCCGCCCAGCCGGAACATCAGCTGCGCGTACGCCGACTTGACCACGTCACGCCGGGTGATCAGCCCGTCCCGGTAGAACGGCCGACCGAACGCCAGGGCGCTCGACTTGGCGATGACGGTCTTGTCCAGATCGAAGAAAGCGGCACTTCGGCCCACGGCGCGAAAGTCTAGCCGGATGGTCTATCGTCGGCGGGTGCCCGGGGTCACGCCACCCCTCGGACCTGCGGGCCGGCACCACCACCTCCACTCGGCGTGACCGTGCTCACACTTTGCGAGGAGATTTTCGCACTGAGTGGGGTCGACACCACTCGACGTGACGAGCCCGCTCAGGCAGACTTGTCCGCACGACGAGTTTTCATATCTCCGAAAACAGACAGACCCTCGGCGGTTGCACCCCCCGTAACCGCTGAGTGGTTCGGCTCGACCCCCCCGGAGCCGAACCTCCGACGACCCCCGTCTCCCCCCGACGGGGGTCGTCCCTTTCCACGGTTTGTGCTCGCTGCAGCTCCTACGCCCCCCACTCCCGGCGCACTGGAGGCTGCGGCGGCTCCTCGTGCGGAGGGTCGGTGTCCACGGTCTCGACCAGGTCCTTGGCCGGCGTGACTCGGGTGGGCAGCTCGCCGAACCGGACGTGCCGGAGGCGGGCGAACTCCTCGTCCGTTGACCGTTCGGTGTGCCCTCGATCCTCACTCATCGCCGACCTCCCTCGTCGGGTTCCATTGTCCCCCGCTGAGGCGATCTTGGCGTTGGTGACGGCCTGTCGAGGTCGCGGGGTTACCGCCCGGGCCGGAGGGGTGACCATAGGCGGGTCGCCGGCCGCAACGGCTGTCGACAGCAACGCTGACAGCAACGCCGCCGGACGGGAGCACGCTGACCAACAACGGCCCGGACGAAGCTCCGAGCGTGCAGCCGTTGCCGGACACGCGCGGACGCGACGCACAGAGCTTGTAAGCGAGGCGTCGGCGAAACACGACCTAATGCGCCGGGGTGGGGGCCTCGGGGGGATGGCCGGCGGCGTGGCGGGCGTCGGCGAGGGCGACGGCGAGCAGTACGAGCCCGGCCACGACCGCAGCGAGCAGCGTCGGGACGAAATACAGAGGGACGGCGGCGACCGCCAGGGCGGCGATGGCGACGACGCGGCGGATGGAGAGCCGGTCGAACACGACGCGTTCCAGGCGGATGCGGCCGTAGAGGAACAGTGCCGGACCGCCGAGGATCGCGATGAGCCACGCCGGCTCCGGCGGGCCGTCCGGGTGTTTCAGTACGATCTCGAAGCCGACGGCGGAGGCGACGATGCCCAGCACCATGACGACGTGGGCAGTGCCGGTGGCGCGGCCGGCGGCGTCCCTGTCCCCCGCTGCGGCGACGGCTTCGGCGAGGACCTGGCCGGAGCGGTAAAAGTAGATGCGCCAGAGCAGCACCGTCGACAGGAACGCCACCACCAGCCCCGCGGCGGTCGCCGGGGTGACCGGCTGGTTGGTCAGCGTGGTGCCGACGGCGAGCACGGTTTCCCCCAGGGCGATCAGCAGGAGCTGCTGGTAGCGCTCGGGCAGGTGGTGGCGGCTGTCCGTGGCCCACGGACCTACCGATGGCCGGGCCATCCCCGGTACCGGCCAGCGCAGCTGCGCGGCGACGATGTCCACGGTCACGGCGGCCCCCCACAGGGCGGCCCGGGCGCCGCCGCTGACGGCCGCGCCGGCAATCCAGATCACCGCCGAGGCCGCGTACCACGGCAGCGACCGGAGGTAAAGCTGCCGCAGGGGGTGGCCGCGCAGCGTCGGTATCAGGATGAGCGGCCGGCCGCACTGCAGGATCACGTACGGCAGCACGAAAGCCCACCCGCGGCCGACGAACGCGTACGGCAGCGAGGACGACATGACCAGCAGCCCGAAGGCACTGGCCAGCACGATCCACTGGATCTTGCGGCGGCGGGGGTCGAACCAACTGGTGATGTGCGCGGTCGTGATCCACAACCAGATCAGCGGCAGCGACAGCACGAGCAGGAAGGCCATCGCCCGCCACCGGACGACAACGTCTTCGCTGACGATGTCCCGCGCGACCCGGCTGACCACCCCGGCTAGGGCGAACACCAACACCAGGTCGACGAACAGTTCCAGGAAGTTGGCCTGCCGCACCTCTTCGCGACGTTGCAACACGTCCTGACCCGGTCCACCGCCCTCCCGATGCCCCATACCGCTCATACTCGCCCGCTCAACCTTGGATCACCGGGGGTTGGACGTCGTACACCCAGAGGAAAGCCATGCACCGGTGACCGCCGGCAATCCATAGGTATGGGTCAGCCGTCTGCCCTCGGCACCCGCTGCAGCGATCATTTTCGGAGGGCGAAACCGCCCACGCCGATCCAAACTGACAGGACGACCGTGAACCAGGCCCCCGGATACGCCCCCAGACGCTCAGCGACGGTGGGCAACGGACTCGGCGGGACTAAACAAGATCATCCCCTGACCGCATCTCTGCTGGTCAGGGGCCGTCTTCGCACCTGGTGGCGGGTAGAGGATTCGAACCTCTGTAGCTTTCGCGACGGATTTACAGGCCGCTCTCGCCTTGACGAGATCTGTATGTCGTTCCGAGTGGATGCCGGCTCGCAGCGTCTTGTCGAGGCAAAGCTCCCTCACACGTAAGCGCCGCGCGGCGTGGGTCAGGCCGGCAGGCCTGGGTGGCGTGACATCAGCCGCTGACATCAACAGTGGCGTCCGGTACCGAACGTCCCCGTACAGGTGGCCGCTTCAGCCCAGCGCCGACGGATCTCGGTGGACGATCCGACTCTTGCCGGAAGCGCCTTGTAAGCGAGACGTCGGAGCCGGGCGGAGTCAGCAGCGAGTCAGCAAACAGTCCGTTGCGCGACGACAACGGGCGGAACGAGCGACGCAGCTGCCGTACGTGAGCGCACGAGATGACATCGGCCGGCAGTGGTCGACAACTACGACCAGGCTCCCCCCGACGGGGGTCGTCCCTTTCTAGGGAGTGTGCCGGGCAGGTCACAGGTCGCCCCGTCCTCCTTCGGGCCGCGCCTCCCGACCGTCACTCCGACCGGCGCGCCCACGCTTCGACCTGGACATTTCGCCCGCGATTGGTAACCAGTAGAAGGGGATCAACGCGGTGATCACGGCCACGCCGAGGGCGGGGAGTAGGGCACCCAGCACGACTCCGGCGGCGATCCAGAAGGGTGCGACCCGGAAACGCCTGCTGATCGCCCTCTCACCTGCGGGATCGACGGTGCTGGCCAGCAGCCGATGATCACGGCGCGCGTACTCCCAGATCGCGTTGAAAAGAGAGGCTGCCACTCCGAGCGCGATGCCGTAGAAGACGACCGCAGTCCGCTGCCCGTGTCCGTCGCGGAACGCGGCGGCCAGCACGGAAGCGGCGAATGGCAGGAACGCGATGGTCATCAGCAGCAGGGTGTTGAGCAACAGCACCACCCGGTCGACGCCACGGAGGTGGTCGAACATGACGTGGTGGTTGGCCCACACCTGCCCAATGAGAAGGAAGGTGAGGGCGTAAGCCAGGTAGGAGGGCCACAGCTCAGCAAGGCCGTGGGCCAGGTGTCGGGTGTCCTGCGGCGGGTGGATCTCCAGGACGAGCAGGGTGATGGAGATCGCGAAGACCGCATCGCTGAAGGCGACGAGCCGCGCCGGTTTGCGTTCCACGCCGAACGCCATTGACCTTCCTGGTCCGCGAACAGGTTCTGCCACCGCCCAAGCCTGAGACACGGGACCCAGCTGGGCGTGCAGCCGGGCGGGCGTGTCACCCCGATACTCCGAGCCTTGTGATCAGGGCACTGGGGGGTTGCGAGAGCGAAAGCTAACCGGCTGCCGTGCGGTAATCGTCGGGCCGGTCGCGACACAAGCCAGGGTGAGAGTCGCCGAGGCAATGGGGGTTCGGGTGGGTCCACCGGAGAAACGCGACGAGGTCTGGTTCACCAGGCTCTACGCCGCCGAGTACGCGCACATCGTCAGGTACGGACTGCGTCGACTCGCCGACGCGGACGCGTCGGCAGAGCTCGCCCAGGAGGTCTTCGTCGTCGCGTGGCGGCGCCGCGGTGAGGTGCCGGACCGCAGCCTGCCCTGGCTGTACGGGGTGGCCCGGCGCCTGCTGGCGAACCAGTGGCGGTCCCGGCGCGCCGCCCCGGACGTCCTGCCGATCACCGACGCCGACCTCGCGCGGGTGGCGCATCCGTCCGGCGCCGACGCCACCGTGGGAGTCTCGCCGACGTCCGGGCGGCCCTGGCCACCCTCAGCGACCTCGACCAGGAGATCCTCCGGCTGATCGGCTGGGAGGAGCTGACGGTCTCCGAGGCGGCCCAGGTACTCGGCTGCGCTCGCGCCACCGTGGCGGTGCGTCTGCACCGTGCTCGCCGCCGTCTCACCGAAGCGATGTCAGAGCAGCCCGTCCGGCCCCGGCGTCCGGTGTTGGCGACCATTCGAGAGGACCTGTGATGTTCGGAGCAGAGCGAACCCGTACCCTCCTCGGCCCGGTCGACCCGGCCCGGGACACCGCCGTGGCGCCATCCTCGGTCTCGGCGCGCGACCTGATCGACCGTGCCGGCGCCGCCGAGCCAGTCGTCGGTCATCGCCGCGCACGCCCGACCCGTCGGCTGGTTCTGACGGCCGGCACGTTGGCCGTCGCGGCTGGCGCCGTGGCGGTCCTCCAGCCGTTCGACAAGGTCGCCCCGGACACCGGGGATGTGCCGGTTGCCGCACCCGGATCGGTGCTCGTGCCGGTCGCGTACCAGTTCGACTCGGACGCGCCGGCGGCCGGCCCGCAGCTGCGGGCCCTGGCCAGCAGGCTCGTCGACGCGGAGTACGACAACAGCAGCGGGCGCTACATGTATCACCACACGAAGCTGTGGGGCGACCCGGTGATGACCTCCGCTGACGGCCGCTACCACGTCGCATTCGCCGACGAGACCAAGGTCTGGCAGGCCGTCGACGGGACCGGGAACCAGACCACCGTCCAACTGGAACCGCAGTATCCCGACCAGGAGTCCCGGGACTACTGGCAACGCAATCTCGGGAAGGGCCCTGCGGTCGCCGGCACCCCCGCGCCCGACACCGTTCCGCTGCCGCCCAGAGAACTCACGCCACCGCAGGCTGATCGGTCGCAGCTGCGCGAGCTGCTGAAGGCCGCCCACGGCGCGGGTGCGGTGAGCAAGGAGGTCAGCACGGTGTACGGGCGGTACGTGGTGCCGCGGCAGACCCGCGCGGAGATCCTGCGGGTCCTCGCCGACGTTCCCGGCTTCCGCTGGCGCGGGCAGGTGACCGACCGCGCTGGACGGAAGGGTGTCGCGGTCACCTTCGACGACCGCGAGCACGACGCGCAGTCCCTGCTGATCTTCGACCCGAAGACGGGCGAGCTGCTCGCCCACGAGCGGCTGACGCTCGCACCCGTGCGGATCAGCTCGTACAAGGTCATCCTCGATACCGCCTGGACCGACCGGCTCGGCTGACCCCCGGCAGCGGGGCCGCTCCCTCGGGAGCGGCCCCGCCGCGTTTCCATTCCAGCCGGAGTATCGGTCGGACATGTCCCGCGCGTAGCAGATCAACTGTCTCGCCGGGCGTTGTCCACAGCCCGCCCCGTTGTCCACAGGCGGCGCGGTCGGGACGGTTTGCGGGGCGGATCCCGAGCAGGGTCGGCGGCACACCCGAGCCCGACCCGCTGGAGGCCGCGATGGCAACCCGTACCTCCGTTCCGCCGATCCGACGACTTCCCCTGGTCGTCACAGGGGACGGCGATCTGCTCGACGACCTGCTCCGGCTCGCCGCCGCAGGCGGGACCGAGGTGGAGCTCGCCGCCGACCCGGCGGCCGCCCGTACCCGCTGGCTTCCCGCACCACTGGTGCTGCTCGGCGCCGACCAGGCGCAGCCGTGCCTGCGTGCCCGGCTGCCGCACCGGCCCCGGCTGGTGCTGGTCGGCCGGGCCGGCCAGATCGACCCCGGCTGGCAGATCGCCGAGCTGATCGGCGCCGAGCACGTCGCCGCGTTGCCCGCCGCGGAACCGTGGCTGGTGGATCGGTTCGCCGAGCACGGCCCGGACCGTCCGGACGGCTCCGGCGCCCGGATCGTCGCGCTGCTCGGTGGGCGGGGCGGCGCCGGAGCGAGCGTGCTCGCCGGCGGGCTTGCCGTGACCGCCGCCCGGGCCCGGCTGCGCACCCTGCTGGTCGACGCCGACCCGCTCGGCGGTGGCCTCGACCTCGTGCTGGGCGGGGAGCAACTGGAAGGGCTGCGCTGGCCCTCGCTCACCGGTGCGGACGGGAGGGTCGACGCCCCAGCGTTGGTCCGGGCCCTACCCAGCCGCGGTGACCTGGTGGTGCTCTCCTGGGACCGCGGCGATCTGCTGGCGCTGCCCGCGGCGGCGATGGCGGCGACCCTCGAAGCGGCCCGGCGTGGCCGGGACTTCGTGGTGATCGACCTGCCTCGGCAGTTGGACGACGCCGCCGTGATGGCGTTGCAGGCGGCCGATCAGGCGTTCGTCGTCGTCCCGGCCGAGCTGCGAGCCACCGCGGCAGCCGCGCGGGTGGTGGCCGCCGCCGTCCCGCACTGCGCCGCGCTCTCGGTGGTGGTGCGCGGGCCCGCCCCGGGCCGGTTGCGCGCGACCGAGGTGGCGCGGGCACTCGGGCTTCCGCTCGCCGGCACGCTGCGACCCGAGCCGGGGCTCTGCCGCGGGCTGGAACGGGGCGAGGCCCCAGCCGCCGCCGGCAGGGGTCCGCTGGCCGCCCTCTGCCAGCGGATCGTCACCGAGCTCACCGGCGTTCCGGCCGCGGGTGCGGCATGACGGGCAGCCCGGAGGACGGCACCCTCGCCGCCCGGGTACGGCAGCGCATCGCCGCGGCCACCACCCCGGTCACCCCGGCGGCGATCGTCTCGGCGGTACGGGCCGAGCCCACGGCCGCGGTGCTCGGTGACACCGCCGTGCTTCGGATCGCCGACCGGGTCCACGACGACCTCGTCGGCGCCGGGCCGCTGGCCCCGCTGCTGGCCGACCCGGAGGTGACCGACGTGCTGGTCAACGGCACCCGGGTCTGGGTCGACCGGGGGGCAGGGCTGCACCAGGTGGCGATCCCGGTGGGCTCGGTTCCAGGTGCGCCGCGGCGACCGAGGGCGGGTCCTGGAGTCGATCTGTCTACTACTCCCGGAGGGACCCGACCGGTTGGTCACCGTGGTGCCCGCCTGGGTACGCGGTCGGGGGCTAGGGCTGGCCGCCCGCGCGTTCGGGGCGCTGCTGCGGGACCGTGGTGTGGCGGTACCGCCGATACTCGGCGAGCCGTGGCCCGGATCGGCGGGTCCGGCATGACCGGCGGAGCGGTGCTGGTGGTGACGCTGCTGTTGGCCGCCGCCGCACTGGTGGCCTGGCCCGTGCACAGTATCCGGGGGCGCCGCCGTCGGGTGCTGACGTCGGCGGGCCGTGGAAACGCGCGGGCCGAACCGGACGACCCGCTGGTGGACTGGGTCACCGAACTCGGCCGTCCCCTTGACGGACCGGCCGACGGGTTCAGTGGTGCGCGGATGCCGGTCGGCTGGCCCACTCGGGACGTCGCTGGCGGCCAGACCTGGCCATCGTTGGCGAGCGCCTCGGCGGGGTCCACGCGTCCGGCAGGTCCGGCACGCCCGCCGACCCGTCGGGATCCCCGTCGGCCGGCAGGTACCGCCCGGCCAGCGGCCGGGCCCCTGGAGGCCGGGCGGGGTGCCGCCACGTCCATCTCCGTGCCGACGATCGACGGCGGAGGCCCGGAGGTGGAGCGTCGGGGCGATCCCGCCGGCACGGCCGACGGGTCCAGAGACGTCGATCGCCGTGGGCGCCAGCTCGTCGGTCCGGCGGGGATGCCGGTCGGCGGACCGCGCGGGGCGGCTACGTCGGCGCGCGTCCCGCCATCACCGGCGCGCGTACTGCTGCTGGTCGGCCTGGCGGGCGCCGGCACTGGCGCCGTGCTCGCCGGCCCGGTGGCCGCCGTCGCGGCTGCCGGCTACGGCATGCTGGCCGTGCGCGCTCTGCTGCGCTGGCGGACGAACCGGCATGTCGAGCGGAACCGACGGCGCGGGTTGGACCAGCTGTGCGGTCTCGCGGCGGATCTCCGGGCGGGCCTGCCCGTCCCGTCGGTCGTCGAGGTCGCCAACGCAAGCGGGTCGGGTGGTGCGGACCGGCTTCGCCAGTTGACCTCGGCCGCGGTGCGGCTGGCGGACCGGACGGGCGCGCCGCTCGCGGAACTCGTCGAGCGGATCGAGGCGGACGCCCGGGCGACCGACCGGGGGCTGGCCGCCGCGGCGGCGCAGGCGGCCGGCGCTCGGGCCACGGCCTGGTTGCTGGCGGCCCTGCCGATCGGCGGGATCGGGCTCGGTTACGGGATCGGCGTGGATCCCGTGGCGGTGCTCCTGCACAGCACGGTCGGCGGGGTCTGTGCGGTCCTCGCGGTCGCCCTGCAGGTCGTCGGCCTGTTCTGGGCCGAGCGGCTCGGCACGACGCCGGGGCGGGCCGGTTGATGTCCCGGACGGTTCCCAGCGCGGGAGCGAGCGCAGCGGCCGGCCGGCGCCCGGACGTGATCCGGCTCGCCGCAGCTCTGGGCGGGATCGCCGTGGCCGTGGTGATCGGAGGCTGGTTCGGGCTGCTCGGCGCGGTTCCGACTGCGGTCCTGCTGGACCTGCTGCTGCGGCGGATCGAGTCGCCGACCGCCCGCAACCGGCGACTCCGGGAGGCCGCCGACCTGCCGCTCGCCGCCGACCTGCTGGCCGCTGCGATGCGGGCGGGCGCCCCGGTGGACCGCTCGGTGCTGGCCGTGGCCGAGGCGCTGGACGGCCCGCTCGCCGACCGGCTGGCCCGGGTCGGCCGCACCCTGCTGCTCGGCGGTGGTCCGGCGGAGGCGTGGTCCGCGCTGGATGGGGTGCCGGGGGCGGAGCGATTGACCGCGGCCGCGTTCCGCTCGGCCAACAGCGGGGCCGCCCTGGCCGGTGCGCTGACCCGGCTCGCCGACGACCTGCGCGCCGACCGGGCCACCGCCGCCGAAGCGTCGGCCCGCCGAGCGGGTGTGCTCATCGTCCTGCCGTTGGGGCTCTGCTTCCTCCCGGCGTTCATTCTCGCCGGCCTGGTGCCGGTGATCGTCGCCGTCCTCGGCGACGTGCTCTGACCCATCGAGAAGGGAAACAGCCATGCGCAAACTCATCGGCCGCCTGCGTGGCGACGCCGGGATGAACACCGCCGAGTACGCCGTCGGCACTCTCGCTGCCGTCGCGTTCGCCGGGATCCTGTTGAAGGTCCTGACCTCAGGCAACGTCCAGTCGGCGCTGACCGCCGTCATCGACCGGGCGCTCAAGTGATCGGGCGCCGGCAGGCCGGCCGCGATCGGGGGACCGGTGCCACCGAGTGGACGGCCGGCGGCGGGCGGAGATTCCGCATCGGCCTCCGGGCGGGCGATGGCGACCGGGGGTCCTTCACCGCCGAACTGGCGGCCGGCCTGCCGGCGCTGCTCCTGCTTCTGCTCGCGGGCCTGACCGCTGTCAACGCCGTCAGCATCCGGGCGAGTTGCCTGCACGCGGCCCGGGAGGCCGCGCTGGCCGCCGCCCGGGGCGCGGACGGCAGCGGCGATGGCCGGGACGTGGCGCCTCCGGGAGCGGAGGTGTCGGTGTCAATCGACGGGGATCTGGCGCAGGCGACGGTGCGGGCACCTGTACGCGCGTTTGGCGGTCGGCTCCCGCGGATCACCGTGGTCGCCACCGCCGTCGCGGCCGTGGAACCCGGGGCCATGGAGGAGAGCCGGTGAACAGCCGGCAGGGCATGTCGGAGCAGGCAACCATGACGAGCCCGCCGTACCTGCGCCACAGGCGGCCGAAGACCGACCGCCTGAAGGTCGATTGGTCGCGCAGGGAGCGGCCGAACGCCGACCGCCCGGAGGTCGACTGGTCGCGCGGGGAGCGGCCGAACATCGACCGCCCGGAGGTCGATTGGTCGCGTGGGGAACGATCGAGCACCGAGCACCGAGCGCCCGGAGGCCGATTGGTCGCGTGGGGAACGACCGAGCAGCGAGCGGTTCGGTGCCGAGCGGCAGGATCGTGATCGCGGTGGGGCTACCGTTCTCCTGCTGGCGGTGGGGCTGGTCTTCGTGCTGGTAGGGACGTTCGGCGCCGCCGTCGCCGCGACCGGAATGGCGGCTCAACGGGCGGCGGTGGCGGCCGATCTGGGTGCGCTGGCCGGAGCGGCCAGGGCGTTCGACGGCGACGCGGCGGCATGCGCGTTCGCCGCCGACGTCACCGGTCGCAACGGTGGGCGGATGGTCGCCTGTCGTCTCGACGGGCTGGACGTGCTGGTGACCGTCGAGGTCGTGATCACGCCCCTGCCTGGTCTGACCCGGGTCGCGGCGTCTACGGCCCGCGCCGGCCCGGTTCGCGGCTGAACGGCTCGACCCCTACCCGTCGAACACGATGCAGACGCAGACGCAGACGCAGACGCAGACGCAGCCGATAGCCGGCGGCCGGCAGCCTGCTGGCCGGGACGTGGGCTGGGGGCCCGTGTCCCGGCCAGCGGCCGAAGGGGTGGGTGGCCGAGTGGGCCGGGTGCGTCAGCGGGACTGGAGCGCGTCGAGGGCGACGGCCATCGCGATGACCAGACGGCGGTCGATCTGCGGGTTGTGCACCTCGACGACGTACTTGTCGCGCAGGCCCCACTTCTTGATCACGGAGAAGACCGGCTGGCCGCCAGCGGTGAAGTCGAAGTGGTACGGCAGCCAGGACAGCGAGTCGACGAAGCGGCGCAGCAATGCCACCGGCATGCTGCGCTCCTGACCGGTCACCTGCGGCAGGCCGGCCTGCTCGACGTGCCAGGTGGAGCGGAGCAGCGACTGGGCGAAGTCCTTGCGGAACAGGCCGATCGGGTTGCCGGCCGCGTCGGTGACGTCGTACGTGGCGCCGAGGTCGATGCGCTGGCGGGCCTTGAAGCCGAGCAGGGGCTGCTGCTTGGAGTCATCGGTGTAGATCGTCACCTGCTCCTTGAAGGCGAGCCGCTTCTGCTGCGCGAACGCCAGCAGCTCACCTTCGGTGCCGTCCGGCGAGACCGCCCGGACCTCGTACTGGTTGACCATCATCCGCAGTCGCTGGCGGATGTGGAACTGCCGCAGGGTCTGCAAATTGTCGAGCTGCATGTGGTCTCCTCAGGGGGGTTGGTGGGCCGGAGTCTCGCACAGCCCGGCAACTGCCGCCGGCCCGCATCCCCCGGCGCTCCCACCAGCGGTGGATCCACCTCGTCCATCGGTTCCGGTGACGGTCAGCGGCCGTCGACGGTGGCGCGTATCATCCAGCCGTTGAGGATCTGGTGGATACCGCGCAGCCGTTCGTTGATCTGCTCCAGCCGTTCCGCCTGGGCCAGGGCGGCCAGCGCGGACCCGAGCGCGATCTGCTGGTCGGTGGTGAGTTTCTCCTGATCATGCAGCGACGCTCAGGCGGGCAGGTTCGCCAGCACCACGTCGAGCACCCGGATCGCGTCCGGCTTGGAGAGCGGGTTGTTGCCGTTGCCGCACTTCGGCGACTGCACGCAGGAGGGGCAGCCGGTCTCGCAGCCGCACTCCGCGATCGCGTCCCGGGTGGCCCGCAGCCACGCCGAAGCCGTCCCGTACGCCCGCTCGGCGAAGCCGGCGCCGCCCGGATGTCCGTCGTAGACGAAGACGGTCGGCGCCTCGGTGTCCGGGTGCACAGCGGTGGAGAGCCCGCCGATGTCCCACCGGTCGCAGGTGGCCATCAGCGGCAGCAGGCCGATCGCGGCGTGTTCGGCGGCGTGCAGCGCACCCGGTACCTCGGCCGGCTGGACCCCGGCAAGAGTCAGCGACTGCGGCGACAGGGTGAACCAGACCGCGACCGTGCGCAGCTCCCGGGTGGGCAGGTCGAGCGGCCGGGTGTCGATCACCTCGCCGGTGGCGATCCGGCGCCGCTGGTACGACACCACCTGACTGGTCACGTCGACCTCGCCGAGGAACATGCCGACCGGCCCGGCGTCCACGTAGGAGCGCACCGAGACCACGGACAGATCGGTGACGTCCCGGGCGTGGGTGGACCAGTCCGGCTCCTCGGCGTGCACCAGCGCGCAGCCGTCGGCGAGGTCGAGGTCGTCGACCACGTACGAGACGCCCTGGTGCAGGTAGACCGCGCCGGGGTGGAGCAGGAAGTGCGAGGAGCCGCCGTCCACCGTGCCGAGCAGCCGGCCGGTGGCCGACTCCACCACGGCTACCGGGGCGCCGCCCTCGCCGCGCAGGTCCACCTCGGGGCGCTCACGGTGCCGCCAGTACCAGCCGGTTGGTCGCTGCCGCAGCGCCCCGGCCGCCACCAGCTCGTCGATCGCCTCCTTCGCCCCGTCGCCGAAGAGCGCCAGGTCAGCCGGGGTGAGCGGTGCCTCGACGGCGGCGCAGGCCAACTGCGGGGCCAGCACGTACGGGTTGGCCGGGTCGAGCACCGTCGCCTCGACCGGCGCCCCGAAGATGGCCTCCGGGTGGTGCACCAGATAGGTGTCCAGCGGGTCGTCCCGGGCCACCAGCACCGCCAGAGCCTCCTGCCCGGAGCGCCCGGCGCGGCCCGCCTGCTGCCAGAGCGACGCCCGGGTGCCCGGGTATCCGCAGATCAGCACCGCGTCCAGCCCGATCAGGTCGACGCCCAGCTCCAGCGCGTTGGTGGAGGCCAGGCCGAGCAGGTCACCCTCCAGGAGCGCCCGCTCCAGCTCGCGCCGCTCCTCGCGCAGGTAGCCGCCCCGGTAGGCGGCTACCCGGTCGCCGAGCCCGGGGACCGCATCGTCCAACGCCCGACGCGCGCTGGCGGCCACCACCTCGGCGCCCTTGCGGGACCGGACGAACGCGAGCGTGCGTACCCCCTCGGCGACCGTGTCGGCGAGCAGGTCCGCGGTCTCCCGCAGCGCCGACCGGCGGACTTGGACGAGGTCCGGCATGTCGTCGTGCCCGCCCGCCGCCTGGGCCGGCGCCAGGGAAGAGGCCGCCGAGGAGTCGGGTGGGAGCAGCGGCGGTTCCCAGAGCGCGAAGGTCACCCCGCCGCGCGGTGAGGCGTCCTCGGTGACGGCGGTCACCGGCAGGCCGGTCAGCCGCCCGGCCGCGGTCGCCGGGTCGCCGGAGGTCGCCGAGGCGAGCACGAACACCGGGGTCGCCCCGAACCGGGCGCACTGGCGGCGCAGCCGGCGCAGCACGTGCGCCACGTGTGAGCCGAAGACGCCCCGGTAGGTGTGGCACTCATCGATCACCACGTACGACAGGCGGCGCAGGAAGCCGGACCACTGGGCGTGCCCGGGCAGGATGCCGTGGTGCAGCATGTCCGGGTTGGTCAGCACGAACCGGGAGTGCCGGCGGATCCACTCCCGCACGGCACGCGGAGTGTCCCCGTCGTAGCAGGCCGGGCGTACCCCCTCCAGCTCCAGCGCGGTGACGGCCCGCAGCTGGTCGGCGGCGAGCGCCTTGGTCGGCGCCAGGTAGAGCACGGTGGCCCGGGGGTCGGCGAGCAGCGTCGCCAGCGCCGGGAGCTGGTACGCCAGTGACTTGCCGGACGCGGTGCCGGTGGCGACCACCACGTGCCCACCGTCGTACGCCAGGTTGGCCGCCTCGGCCTGATGCCGCCAGGGCGCGACCACGCCACGGCCGGCGAACGCCGTGCGAAGCTCCGTCGGTGCCCACGTCGGCCACGGCGCGGGCACCCCGGCGCGGGCTGGCACCCGCTCGACGTGGGTGACCGGGTCGCCGGCGCCCCGGGCGCGCAGCCGGCGCAGCAGGTCGGTCGGCGATGGTCCGGGGCCGGGACCTGCGGATACGGTGGCGAGAGACGACGGCTTCAGGTCGTGGCGCGGCGACAGGTGCGCCGAGCTGAAGCTGTCGTGAGTCACGTCCTGCACTCTCGCACTGGTGTTCGGAGATGAAAAGTCGGACCGGGGGGTATAGGGAAGCCGCCGCCGGTGACCGCAGGGTGTCCCGGCGGTAGTGGTTAGATGCCCAGGAGAGTTTACGGCTCTGGCAAGGAGGACCGATGGAGCTGTCGCTGGCGACCCGCACCGTGGGCGAACACACGGTGCTCGAGGTCGGCGGTGAGGTGGACGTCTACACCGCGCCCCGGCTCCGCGAACGGCTTCTCGAACTGATCGACGGTGGCGCCCGGCACGTGGTGGTCGACCTCGGTCGGGTGGACTTCCTCGACTCCACCGGGCTGGGCGTGCTGGTGGGCGCGCTCAAGCGGCTCCGTACGGCCGGCGGCTCGTTCGCCCTGGTCTGCGACAAGGAGCCCCTGCTCAAGATCTTCCGGATCACCGCGTTGGACCAGGTGTTCCCGCTGCACCCCACGGTCGACGCTGCCGTTGGCGCGGAGCCGACCGGCGCCAGCGCGTGATGGCGACGGTCCGCCTCTCCTTCTCCCCGGCGCCGGTTCACGTGCGCACCGCCAGGCTGGTCGGTGTCGCCGTCGCCCGGCGTGCCGGGGTCCGGGAGGACCTGCTGGACGAGGTGCGCCTGGCCATCGGTGAGGCGTGCACCCGGGCGGTGGCCCTGCACCGCCAGTACGGCCTGGCCGACCCGGTGCTGGTGGAGATGTCCGACGCCGGGTCGTACTCCGTGCGGGTGGTCGACCGCGCGCCGATCGAGGCCGGCATCGGGCTGGCCGCGTTGCCGCCGGACGCGCTGGCCAACGAGTCGCTCACCGACGAGGCGCTGACCACCGGCGTCGGCTTCGCGCTGCTCGCCGGCTTCGTCGAGGACCTTCAGGTGCGTCCGGTCGACGAGGGCATCGGCACCGAGGTGCGGATGGTGTGGCCGCTCGGCCGCTGATCCGTCCCGCTCCACAGGCCGCTTCCCCACGGGGGAGGCGGCCTTGTTGTCATGGACCGGGCCCTATATCAGATTTCGTTTCATAACACAGCGACGAAGATCATCGAGACACGGTGCCACCTGGGTGTGACCTCCGACACTGCAGAGGGCTACAGTACCCGGGTTGTCAGCAAGTGATCCATCCCGCAGCCAGCGGGTATGGGTGTTCATCGCTGGTCCGCTGGGGTGGGTTGGCGCGCGCTTGCGAGTCCGCATTCAGGCGCTGGTCGGTGCGTCTCCACTCACCGGCGCGAGTGTTCGGTAACAGGAGGACACAGATGTCCGAGACCTTGGCCGCCGACGGCGGCGGGCTTTCCCTTACCGGTAGCAATGTCACGTACGTCGTCATCGCCGCGGTACTTGCGCTGGTAGCGCTCGCCTTCGCCGCCGCCCTGACAAAGGCGGTACTGGCAGCCGGCAAGGGCACCACCAACATGCAGGAGATCTCGGGGGCGGTCCAGGAGGGCGCCTCGGCCTACCTGCTCCGCCAATTCCGCACCCTGGCGATCTTCGTTGTCATCGCCGTGGTGCTGCTCTTCCTGCTACCGGTGCACGACACCGACGGCAGCGAGACCGCAGTGAAGTTCGGCCGCTCGCTCTTCTTCGTGGTGGGTGCCCTGTTCAGCGCGTCCATCGGCGGCGCGGGCATGTGGCTGGCCACCCGCGCGAACCTGCGTGTGGCCGCCGCCGCCCGGGAGCGCGAAGGCGGCCGTGAGGCGGCCATGAAGATCGCCTTCCGCACCGGCGGTGTGGTCGGCTTCCTCACCGTCGGCCTCGGCCTCTTCGGCGCCGCGCTGGTCGTCCTGGTCTACCGGGGTGACGCGCCGACCGTGCTGGAGGGCTTCGGCTTCGGCGCCGCCCTGCTGGCCATGTTCATGCGGGTCGGCGGCGGCATCTTCACCAAGGCCGCCGACGTCGGCGCCGACCTGGTCGGCAAGGTCGAGAAGGGCATCCCCGAGGATGACCCGCGCAACGCCGCCACCATCGCCGACAACGTGGGCGACAACGTCGGTGACTGCGCCGGCATGGCCGCCGACCTGTTCGAGTCGTACGCGGTCACGCTGGTCGCCGCCCTGATCCTCGGTCGCGCCGCGTTCGGCGAGGACGGCCTGGTCTTCCCGCTGATCATCTCCACCATCGGCGTGCTGGTCGCGATCTTCGGAGTCTTCATCACCCGGCTGCGCGCGTCCGACCGCAACGCCCTGACCGCGATCAACCGGGCCTTCTACATCTCGGCGGTGCTCTCCGCGGTGCTGGTGGCCATCGCCGCCTACGCCTACCTGCCGGCGACCTTCGCCGAGTTGGAGGGTGGGCTCACCGACGTCGACCGCAACCCGCGGCTCGTGGCCATCGGCGCGGTGGTGATCGGCATCGTGCTGGCCGCCGCGATCCAGGCACTGACCGGCTACTTCACCGAGACCAACCGGCGCCCGGTGCAGGACATCGGCAAGAGCTCGCAGACCGGTGCGGCCACCGTCATCCTGGCCGGCATCAGCATCGGCCTGGAGTCGGCCGTCTACTCGGCGCTGCTGATCGGCGCCGGTGTCTTCGGCGCGTTCCTGCTCGGCGGCAGCTCCATCACGCTGTCGCTGTTCGCGGTGGCGCTGGCCGGTACCGGCCTGCTCACCACGGTCGGCGTGATCGTCGCCATGGACACCTTCGGGCCGATCTCCGACAACGCCCAGGGCATCGCCGAGATGTCCGGTGACATCGACGAGCACGGCGCCCGGACGCTCACTGAGCTGGACGCGGTCGGCAACACCACCAAGGCGATCACCAAGGGCATCGCGATCGCCACCGCGGTGCTCGCCGCGACCGCGCTGTTCGGCTCGTACACCGACTCGCTCCGCACCGCGTACGCGGATGCCGGCGTGGGCGACGTCGGGACGGAGATCCTCAACTCGCTGAACGTGGCCAACCCGCGCAACCTGGTCGGCCTGATCATCGGTGCGGCGGTGGTCTTCCTCTTCTCCGGGCTGGCCATCAACGCGGTGTCCCGCTCGGCCGGTGCCGTCGTGATGGAGGTCCGCCGGCAGTTCCGTGAGCTGCCCGGCATCATGGACCGCACCCAGCGCCCGGAGTACGGCAAGGTCGTGGACATCTGCACCCGGGACGCGCAGCGCGAGCTGATGACCCCCGGCCTGCTCGCCATCCTGGCGCCGATCGCGGTCGGCTTCGGCCTCGGGCCCGGCGCGCTCGCGGCGTACCTGGCCGGGGCGATCGGTGCCGGCACGCTGATGGCGGTCTTCCTGGCCAACTCCGGTGGTGCCTGGGACAACGCCAAGAAGCTGGTGGAGGACGGCGCGTACGGGGGCAAGGGCTCCGAGGCGCACTCCGCGACGGTCATCGGCGACACGGTCGGTGACCCGTTCAAGGACACCGCCGGCCCGGCCATCAACCCGCTGCTCAAGGTGATGAACCTGGTCTCGCTGCTGATCGCGCCCGCCGTGGTGGCGTTCAGCATCGGCGACGACCGGAACACCCCTGTGCGGGTGAGCATCGCCGTGGTGGCCACGCTGATCATCGTGGCGTCGGTGGTGTTCAGCAAGCGCAAGGGCATCGCGATGGACGACTCCGACACCGGTGCGGGCAGCACGGACCACCGGCCGGAGACGGTCAACGCCTGACCATCCGCGGCATCGGGTCCCCGGTCGGCGTGCCGCGCCGGCCGGGGACCGCCGGGTCCTCCTCCGGGCCGTCCTGACCGGTGCCACACCTGGCCAAAGGCCGTACGCTGCAACGCATGCGTACGTGCCGGGCGTCAGCCGCCGGAAAGATCACGGTGGTTCTGGCCACGTTCGTCGTCCTGCTCGCCGGCTGTGGCGGCGGCCCCAGCCCACGGGCCTGGGCGGCCACGGTTTGCGGCGCGCTCACCCCGTGGCGCTCCGAGATCAGCAAGTTGACCAGCAGCACGGATGAGCAGATGACCGCGCAGACCACGCCGGCGCAGGCCAAGGAGAACCTGGTGCGGCTCTTCGGTGGGGCGGAACGGGCCAGCGAGACCGCGCGCCGCAAGGTGGAGCAGGCCGGCGTCCCGGAGACGGACAACGGCGCGGCCATCTCCGCCGGTTTCCGCAGCTCACTGGAGAAGATGCGGGACGCCTACGGCCGGGCCCGCGACACCATTGACGGGTTGGGCACCGGCGAGCCGACCGTCTTCTACGACGGTGTGCGGGCCGCGGTGGAGACGCTCAACAAGGAGTACGACGCCAGCGCCCTGGACACCAGCCAGCTCAACTCCGAGGAGCTGAAACAAGCCTTCGACGAGGTGCCGGAGTGTCGCTGAGCGGGGTCGGCGACACCGGAGCGGCCCAGCCGCTGCCGGCGCTGTTCCCGGCACCCGAGCCTCACGCGCAGGCACCCGAGCCCGACGTGCCGGCACCCGGGTCGGCACGACGGCGCACCCGGCCGCTCCGCTCCGGGGCGAGCGTGCCGTCGTCCTCGCCGCGGCAGAGCGACGACGCGGGGCGGCAACTGGTCTTCTTCGGTGCGGAGGCAGCCGAACCGACGGTCGCCGACCTGGCCGGGCTGCTCGCCGGGCCGGGCGAGGTGGTACGGATGGGCGGCACCGCCCGCCTCTCGGTACAGGTGGACGCCGCCTGGCGGGTGCACGTGCTCGTCGCCGAGTTGGCGCTGCGCGGGCTGGCGGCGAGCTGGGAGCCGACCGGGGACGAGCGACACGCCGTCCGTACCTCGTACACCCGGGTCTTGAAGCCGCTCGCGGTCGCCTGGCTGCACGGCCCGGCGAAACGCCCGCCGGCCGCCTTTCACCTCACCGGCCGGCGGCTGCGGCTCTGGCTCGCCGCGGCCGGGACGCCGGAGCCCTCCGGCGGCTTCCTGCTCCGGCTCGGCGAGGGCGACCAGGAGTGCTGGCAACCCATCGGTGCGGCGCTCGCCGCCGCCGGCCTGGCCGGCACACTGCTTGGCCGAGGCGAGGGCGGCCCGGGGTACCGGATCACCGGCCGGCGCCGGTTGGGTCGGCTCGCTGAGCTGGTCGGAGGGCCGCCGCGCGCGGCACCGGCCGACGCCTGGCCGACTCGACCCTGAACGAGGGGCGAACCGGTCATTCCGCCCAGTGTGCGGCGGAGGTCGGCGCCGCGGCCGGCTGTCCGGTCCCGGACAGCCGGCGGGCCGATCCTGGCGGAAAACGGGCGGGTCGGACCTCGGCCGAGGGTCTGCCATCGTCACAGTGACCCGCTTGGAGCCCTACCCACGGTGTACGGTGGCGCCGTCCGACAGTGCCGAGCGCGGCGGGGCGGGAGTTGACCGCCGCACAGAGCGGTTTGCCGCCCCCGAAACCCGAAACACGGGCGGCGCGTTACGTTGGACATCCGGAGCGCCGGTGCGACGGCGGGGTCGAGAGCGGTCGCTGTCCGAGCGCCGGCAGGCCACGAGCAGGAGTGAGGTCGGGGAGAGACGTGCCGAGCAACGCTGGAACCACCCGTCTGGTCATCGTCGAGTCACCGGCGAAGGCCAAGACGATCTCGGGCTACCTTGGCCCGGGGTACGTCGTGGAGGCCAGCTTCGGCCACGTCCGGGACCTCCCGCGCAACGCCGCCGATGTGCCGGCCAAGTACAAGGGCGAGGCCTGGGCCCGGCTCGGGGTGGACGTCGACAACGGCTTCCAGGCCCTCTACGTCGTCTCCGCCGACCGTAAGCAGCAGATCAGCAAGCTGGTGAAGCTGGCCAAGGAAGTCGACGAGATCTTCCTGGCGACGGATGAGGACCGCGAGGGCGAGGCGATCGCCTGGCACCTGGTGGAGACGCTCAAGCCCAAGGTGCCGGTCAAGCGGATGGTGTTCCACGAGATCACCAAGCCGGCGATCCAGGCGGCGGTGGCCAACCCGCGGGAGATCGACCGCGATCTGGTCGATGCCCAGGAGGCCCGGCGGATCCTCGACCGGCTCTACGGCTACGAGGTCTCCCCGGTGCTGTGGAAGAAGGTCATGCCGAAGCTCTCGGCCGGCCGCGTCCAGTCCGTGGCGACCCGGATCGTGGTCGAGCGGGAGCGCCAGCGGATGGCCTTCCGCACCGCTGAATACTGGGACATCCTGGCCAGCCTCGCCGTGGCGAACGCCGGCGAGGGGCCGCGCGCCTTCAACGCCACCCTGATCGCGCTGAACGGCGACCGGATCGCCACCGGCAAGGACTTCGAGCCGACCACCGGCAAGGTGAAGCCCGGAGCCGGCGTCGTGCACCTGGACGAGAGTGGCGCCCGTGGGCTGGCGGCCCGGCTCGAGGGACGGCCGTTCACCGTCACCCGGGTCGAGGAGAAGCCCTACCGTCGCCGTCCGTACGCGCCGTTCATCACCTCGACCCTCCAGCAGGAGGCGGCCCGCAAGCTGCGCTTGTCGTCTCAGCAGACGATGCGCACCGCGCAGCGGCTGTACGAGAACGGCTACATCACCTATATGCGTACCGACTCGGTGAACCTGTCGGAGACCGCCATCTCGGCGGCCCGCCGCCAGATCGTCGAGCTGTACGGCGAGCGCAGCGTGCCGCCGGAGCCGCGCCGCTACACCGGCAAGGTGAAGAACGCGCAGGAGGCGCACGAGGCGATCCGCCCGGCGGGGGACAACTTCCGTACCCCCGGCGAGGTCGCCAAGGAGTTGTCCGCCGAGGAGTTCAAGCTCTACGAGCTGATCTGGCGCCGGACCATCGCCTCGCAGATGACCGACGCGGTCGGCTCCAGCGTCTCGGTGCGCATCCGCGCGGTCTCCGCCGCCCAGGAGGAAGCCGACTTCGGCGCCACCGGCAAGACCATCACCGACCCGGGCTTCCTGCGGGCGTACGTCGAGTCCAGCGACGACGAGAACGCCGAGGCCGAGGACGCCGAGCGCCGGCTGCCCACCCTGGTCAAGGACCAGCCGCTGACCGCCGACGAGCTGGCCGCCCAGGGTCACCACACCCAGCCGCCGTCGCGCTACACCGAAGCGTCGCTGGTCAAGGCCCTGGAAGAGCTGGGCATCGGCCGCCCGTCCACCTACGCGTCGATCATGCAGACGATCCAGGACCGGGGGTACGTCACCAAGCGCGGCCAGGCGATGATCCCCACGTTCCTGGCCTTCGCGGTGATCGGGCTGATGGAGCGGCACTACCCCCGGTTGATCGACTACGACTTCACCGCCAGCATGGAGAACGAGCTGGATGAGATCGCCGGCGGCGACCACGCCGCCGTCGACTTCCTCACCGCGTTCTACTTCGGCAGCGCCAACGGCGCCGGCGACCAGGACATCGCCCGCTCCGGCGGGCTCAAGAAGCTGGTCACCGAGAACCTCAGCGACATCGACGCGCGCAGCGTCAACTCCATCCCGCTCTTCACCGACGACGACGGCCGCGAGGTCGTCGTCCGGGTCGGCCGGTACGGGCCGTACCTCCAGCGGGAGCTGCCCGGCGGCGAGCAGCCGACGCCGGCCACCGCGGGCGAGGGCGAGGAGGGCGGCGCCCAGGGCGACCGCGCGCCGATCCCCGAGGGCCTGGCCCCGGACGAGCTGACCCCGGAGAAGGTGCACGAGCTGTTCCTCGGCGGCAGCGGCGAGCGCAAGCTCGGCGACGACCCGGCCACCGGCGAGCCGATCGTGCTCAAGTCCGGCCGGTTCGGCCCGTATGTGTCCAGCGGCGAGCGGAAGTCTTCGCTGCTGCGCTCGCAGACGCCGGACTCACTGACCCTGGAGGAGGCGCTCAGGCTGCTCAGCCTGCCCCGGCTGGTCGGTGTCGCGCCGGACGGCGTCGAGGTGTTCGCCAACAACGGTCGGTACGGCCCGTACGTCAAGCGGGGTGAGGAGTTCCGGTCGCTGGAGTCCGAGGACCAGATGTTCACGGTCGGCCTGGACGAGGCTCTGGCCCTGCTGGCCGCACCGAAGGCCCGTGGGCGGCGGGCTGCGGCACCGCCGCTGCGGGAGATGGGCGTCGACCCGGCGACCGAGAAGCCGCTGGTCATCAAGGACGGCCGATTCGGCCCGTACGTCACCGACGGGGAGTTCAACGCGTCGCTGCGCCGCGGACAGACCCCGGAGGCGCTGAGCCTCGAGGAAGCCTCGGAGATGCTGGCCGAGAAGCGGGCCAAGGGTCCGGCGCCGCGCAAGAAGGCGGCGGCGAAGAAGGCCCCGGCCAAGAAGGCGACGGCGGCCAAGAAGACCGCGGCGGCCACGAAGTCCACCGCGGCCAAGAAGACCACCACCGCCAAGGCGACCGCCGCCAAGAAGGCGACCCCCCGCAAGGCGCCGGCGGAGTAACTCCCGTCGAGGCGGGGCGCATGGCCAGCGTTGCTCGGCCGTGCGCCCGCCGGGCAGGTCAGCCGGCCGGCGGTGGCTTCCGCCGTTCGTCGTGAATCTTCTCCCACCGTTCCGCAGCGTCGCTCATCACGTCTTGGACGAAGAGGAAGAAGTCGCGTAGCTCGCCCAGTCGCGCACTGGCCGACGATTCGTCCGCACCGACCGCCACCACACCCTCGTGGACGACGTCGGCGAACCTCGTGTAGATCCCGCCACGGATCATCGAGGTGTACGTGCGGGACTCGGCCGCCTTGTAGAGATCCCGGCGGGACCCGGGGGCCGGCTCGCGCACCGCCATGCCGACATGGATCAGGTAGCGCACCGCCCCGGAGACGGCGGCGGGGCTGACCCCGAGCCGCTCGCTGATCTGCGCCGCGGTCAACCCGGGCTCCTCGGCGACCAGGAGCGCAGCCAGCACCCGCGAGGGCATCCTGGGTACGCCCATGTCGCTGAAGGTCAGAGCGAAGTGCTCGACGAAGCGTCGTACCGCTTCCTCGTCGCGGTGGCCTGCGGGTTGCATCAACTTATCTCTCACTACTTTCTGAATTTCTTCCAACGAGCGTCCGGGACGGCCGACGGCCGGACGCCGACGGCGCGGCCGCCCGGAACCGGTCCAGTTGGCCGACGGCGCGGCCAGCTCGAAGCCGGCCGCGCCATGAACATCGATCGTCCATCGGGTTACGAGACGAGGTTACGTCGGCGGAAGAGGATCAGCCCCGCCCCGCCCAGTGCCAGCGCGACGGCGGACATGACCACGATCGGCGCCGCCGTGGCGTCGGCCGGCACCGCCGGGATGTGGCTGAACGGCGAGAGCTCCCGCACCGCCTCGGGCACGCCGAAGAGTGACCCGTACGGACCCAGGACGAAGCTGAGGGCGAAGCCGAACCAGGTCAGCCCGACCGCGATCCGCGGCACGAGGCCGAAGAGTGCCACGGCCAGCCCGGCCAGGGTCAGCACCGCCGGCAGTTGCAGGGACGCGGTGCCCGCCAGATGACCCGTCTGGCCGGCGAGATCGTCGACGCTCGCGCCATACACCAGGCCGATCGAGACCGCAGCGAGCCCGAGCATGCCCACGGCGCCGGCCGTGGCGACCACGACGTGGCTGCCCAGCCAGGTCAGCCGGCCGGTCGCGGTGGCGAGCACCGCCTCGGCCCGCCCGCTGGCCTCCTCGGCTCTCACCCGCAGCAGCGCCTGGACCAGGAAGCCGGCGACCAGCATGCCGATGGTCGCCATCATCGCGGCGAAGAAGGTGTCCATCACCTCGTGCCCGCCCCCACCGGCGAGGTCGTCGAGCCTCCCCGTCACGTTCTCGTTGGTGGCCAGTTGATCCTTGACCGCGTTGGCTATCGAGCCGACGAGCAGCCCGAACGCCGCGATCGTCACCGCCCAGCCGAGCACCGTGCCACGTTGCAGCCGCCAGGCCAGGCCGAGCGGGCTGAGCAGCGCGGAGGACGCCCGCGCCGGGCCGGGGCGGTCCGGGAACAGGCCCATGCCCACGTCGCGCCGTGCCGTCAGGGCGAAGGCCACCGCTGTCATGATCCCGAGGAACACGAGCGGGAGCGCGAGGACCCACCACCGGTCGCCGGCGAAGGGCCGCATCTGCATGGTCCAACCGATCGGGGAAAGCCAGGAGGGCCAGGCGCTGCTCATGGTGTACCCGTCCGGCTGCACCTCGCCGAACGCGTCCGCGAGGCCACGGATCAGATAGCCGGTGCCGACCGCCGCGGCGGCGATTCCGTTGGCGGCGCGCGCACCCTGGGTCAGCTGCGCGACGACGGCCGCGATCGCGGCGAAGGAGATGCCGGCGGCACCGACCCCGGCGCCGGCGGCGAAGGATCCGGCGACAGGTTCGCCGCCGCCGGCGAGGGTGAGCCCGATCAGCGCCGCGAGCGCGATGTTCGCCCCGACCACGACCACGAGGGCGGCGGTCAGGCTGGCGTGTCGGCCGACGGCCGTCGCGCCGATCATCTCGGCGCGTCCGGTCTCCTCATTCTGGCGGCTGTGCCGAATGACGGCGAGGGTGCTCATGAAGCCCGCCATCAACGCCAGGAACGCCAGGATTCCGAAGACGGTCATCTGGCCGTCGCTGGTGCCGGTGGGTGCGGCGCGGAACATCAGCAGCCCGGGCGTGTCGACGGCCACCCGCAGGACGGCGACCCGGTCGGCCTCGGTCGGGTACTGCGTGTCGATTGCCGAGCTGGCGAAGGCGCCGAGCGCGACGGTGCTCAGGATCCAGACCGGCAACTGCACGCGGTCGCGCCGCAGCGCGAGGCGGGCCAGCCGGGTCGTTCCGGTGTAGGCACCGCTCATCGCGCACCCGCCAGCTCGTCGCCGTAGTGCCGCAGGAAAAGCTCCTCCAGCGACGGCGGGGCACTCGAAAGGGCACGAACCTCGAACTGGGTCAGATACTCCAGCACGCGGTTCAGCTCGGCGGCGTCGAGGGCGAACGTCGCGTGGGTGGCCGTCACGTCGGCGTCGTGTACGCCGGGCAGCTTCGCCAGCCCGTCGATGGGCAGCGCGGTCTCCACCGTGACCGTGGTGCGGGTCAGGTGCCGCAGCTGGGTGAGGGTCCCACTCTCCACCGTCCGGCCCTGCCGGATGATGCTCACCCGGTCACAGAGCGCCTCCACCTCCGAGAAGATGTGGCTGGAGAGCAGGACGGTCCGGCCCTGCCGCTTCACCTCGCGTACGCACTCCTGGAAGGCCGCCTCCATCAGCGGGTCCAGCCCCGAGGTGGGCTCGTCGAGGATGTAGAGCTCGACGTCGGAGGCGAAGGCGGCGACGATGGCGACCTTCTGCCGGTTTCCCTTCGAGTACGTGCGGGCCCGCTTCGAGGGATCGAGCTGGAACCGCTGGAGCAGCTCGTCCCTGCGCTGCTTGTCCAGGCCGCCCCGCAGCGAGCCGAACAGGTCGATCGCCTCCCCGCCGGTCAGGTTCGGCCACAGGTTCACGTCGCCCGGCACGTACGCCAGCCGTCGGTGCAGATCCACCGCGCTCCGCCACGGGTCGCCACCGAGCAGGTTGACCGTCCCGGCGTCCGCCCGCAGCAACCCGAGCAGGACCCGGATGGTGGTGGACTTCCCGGAGCCGTTCGGGCCCAGGAAGCCGTGCACCTCGCCGGTGTCGACGTGCAGGTCCAGTCCGTCGAGGGCGCGTTCCCGACCGAAGGTCTTCACCAGGCCGGAGACTGAGATAGCACTAGTCATGCCCGGAACGCTACGCCGGTTTCACAAAATCGTGAATTCTCTGAACCGTATGAATCTCGTTAAAATCCGAGGGTGGACGTCGAGCCCGCGGGCGGGCGACCACGGAAGCCGTGCCGCCCGGCGGTCAGCCGCCGAGGATGTGGGTCAGGTGCGGGCTGGCGAAGACGCGGTCGGGGTCCAGGCGGTCGCGGAGGGTCTGGAAGTCGGCGAAGCGCGGGTAGGCGGTGGCCAACGAGGCGGCGTCGCGGTAGTGCAGCTTGCCCCAGTGCGGCCGGCCACCCAGCCCGGCGGCCACCTCTTCGAAGGCACGGAAGTACGGCTCGTACGGCATCCCGACGTACTGGTGCACGGCGATGTACGCGGAGTCGCGGCCGTAGCCGTGCGACAGCCAGATGTCGTCGGCGGCGGTGAACCGCACCTCCACCGGGAAGAGCACCTTGAACGGCAGCCCGTCGACGATCCGCTGGAGCGCGGCCAGCGCCTCGGGTAGCGCCTCGCGGGGGAGGCCGTACTCCATCTCCACGAAGCGGACCCGGCGCGGGGTGCAGAAAACCCGGTCGGAGCGGCCGGTGTAGCGGCGTTCGGTGAGCGCGCGGGCGGAGACCGCGCTGATTCCCGGGGCCAGCGCCGGCACGGCCCGGCCGAGCCGGCAGGCGCCAGCGAAGACGGTGTTGGACAGGAAATCGTCGTCGAGCCAGCCGCGCCACCGGGGCAGCGGCCGGTCGTTGGCGGGTACCCGGTCGTTGGTCTTGACCTGGACTCGCGTGGTGTAGGGGAACCAGTAGAACTCGACGTGGTCGTGGCGGCCGATCAGGTCGGGCAGGTCGCCGAGCACGTCGGCCAGCGCGGCTGGGCGCTCGTGGGCGTGCAGCACGAAGGCATCGACGCAGCGCAGGGTCACCTCGACCAGCACCCCGAGCGCGCCGAGCGACACCCGGGCGGCGGCGAAGACGTCCGGGTGCTCGTCGGCGGAGCAGCGCAGCACCTCTCCGTTGCCGGTGACCAGGGTGATCGCCTCGACGAAGGTGGACAGGCAGCCGTAGCGGGCGCCGGTGCCGTGGGTGCCCGTGGAGATCGCCCCGGCCACCGTCTGAGCGTCGATGTCACCAAGGTTGGGCAGGGCGAGGCAGTGTCGGGCGAGCAGGCCGTTGAGCGCCCGCAGGGTCATCCCCGCCGGTACGGTGACGAGCCGCTGTTCGACGTCGACGCTGACGGTGGTGTCCAGCTGTGACAGTTCCATCCGCCGGTCGTCGGCGAGCGCGACGGCGGTGAAGGAGTGGCCGCTGCCGGTCACCCGGATTCGGCCGCCGTCGGCGGCGGCGGCGCGGACGGCCTCGACGATGTCGATCGGCGTGCCGGGGCGCAGGATGGCGGTGGCGCTGCCACGCTGGTTGCCGGCCCAGTTGGACCAGCGGGTGGTGAGCGGTGCGGTGCCAACCATGCGCGCTCCTCAGAGATGAATATGAACTGACTTCATATCAGGAACGTTGTACCTGGTAAATACCGCAATCAGGGTCCGCTCGTTGTACCGGTAGTCACGGAGTCGTGACGTGCAGATATGTTCATTCGTCGAAGGGGGGTGGCGCCGAGTGTCCACACCAGCCGCCACGACCGGGCCGCTGCGCCGCGTACCGGTGCAGGGTCGAAGTGTCGCGCGGGTACAGCGCATGTTGGACGCCTGCGCCGAACTCGTCGACGAGGTGGGGTACGAGGGTCTGACAACGACCCTGCTCGCCGAGCGTGCCGAGGTGGCGATCGGGTCGGTCTACCAGTTCTTCCCGGACAAGCGGGCGATCGTGCAGGCGTTGACCCTGCGCACGATGGAGTCCTACCTCCAGCGGCTCGACGAGCGGTTCGCCTCGGACGAGATGACCCACTGGTGGGACGGCGTCGACGCGGGGATCGATGAGTACATCACGATGCACCGCACCGTCCCCGGTTTCCGTACCCTGCACTTCGGCGACGTGGTCGACCTGCACCTGCTCGATGAGCAGCGGGACAACAACGGCGTGATCGCCGACCAGTTGGCTCGGGTGCTCACCGAGCGCTTCGGGCTGACCGACGTGCCGAAGCTGCGCTTCGTCCTGGAGATCGCGGTGGAGGCGGCCGACGCGCTGATCAAGCTCGCGTTCCGGCGGCAGCCCAACGGCGACGAGCGGGTGCTGCTCGAGGCGAAGGCGCTGATCCGGGAGTACCTGCACCGTCAGGTCGACGGTCCGGAGAGCGAGCGGTACACCGCCGAGCAGCCGGCGACCCAGCCGGCCTGACCCGCCCGCGCCTTGGCTCGGCCGACGGGTCGGCAAGGCGCGGCGGGGTGGCGTCAGAGGAAGGCCAGCCCCTCGCCCCGGTAGGTGGGCACGGTCGCCACGATCGCGTCCCCCTCGACCAGGTGCAGTTCGTTGACCCGCTCGCACAACTCGCCGGCCTTGGCGTGCCGGAACCACACCCGGTCGCCGATGCGCAGGGTGGCCGCCGCCGCGCCGGAGAGCGGGGTCTGCACCTCGCCGGCCCCCTCGCTGCCGACGAGCTTCAGGCCGGCCGGCAGCCACGGTCGGGGCAGTCGGCTGTCGGCGGCCGGGCCGGAGGCGATCCAGCCCCCGCCGAGCACGGTCGCCAGCTCGGGCGTCGGCCGACGGACCACCGCGCAGGCAAAGAACGCCGCCGGGGTGGGGCGCCAGGCGCGGTAGGCGTCGAACAGCGTCGGCCCGTACAGGCCCGATCCCGCGGTGACCTCGGTGACCGCGGGATCGGCGCTGGTCGCGGCCACGCTGCCGGTCCCGCCGCCGTTGACGAACTCCAGCTCGGCGTGCTCGCCCACCGCGGCCACCGCCGCGCTCCGGCGGGCCAGCAGCTCGCGGTACGACCCGCGCTGGGCCAGCCGGATCGCGCCGGCCAGCAGCGTCTGCCCCGGCGGCGCGTCGCCCAGGCCGGCGATCTGCGCCTCGTACGCCATGAGGCCGACCAGCCGGAAGCCGGCCCGACCGGCGGCGGCGGCGGCGAGCACACCGGCCGCCCGCGCGCTGTGCACCGGTGAGCGGCGGACGCCGACGTGCACCCGCCCGCGCAGCGGTCGCCACGAGGCGTCCAGTTCGAGGCAGACCCGCAGCTCGGCGCGCTGCCCAGGGGGCTGCACTGCGTCGATCAGGTCGAGCTGCCCGGTGCCGTCGATCATCAGGGTGATCGCGGCGGCCAGCGCCGGGTCGGCGGCCAGCTCGGCGAGTGCCGCCCGGTCCACGCTCGGGTACGCGACCAGCACGTCGTCGCTCACTCCGGCGCGTACCAGCCAGATCGCCTCGGGCAGGGTGAACGCCATCACGCCCCGCCAGCCGGGTCGGGCGAGCGCCCGGCTGATCAGCTCCCGGCTGCGGACCGACTTGCTGGCCACCCGGACCGGTTTGCCGGCCGCGCGGTCGGCCAGGGCGGCCGAGTTGGCGTCGAAGGCGGTGAGATCAACCACCGCGTACGGCGGGTCGAGGTGGGCGGTCGCCCGATCCAGGCGCTCGCGAAGTTTGTCGCTTTCTCTGGCCACGTGTGCACGCTAACTGTCCGACGGTGAATGCGAAATACCCTCGCGTACGTCCGGGCTGCGGCTGGCGCCTCTGGCGGCCTAGGCTCAGCGAGCAGGAGAATGTCGCCGGTGGGACGGCCCCCCACCGGGTCTAGAGTGTTCCACCGGAGGCGCCCAGCGATGGGCCGGCACGTGGAGGTACGGCCATCGAAAGCCAGAACAGCGGCGAGTCGCACGGCGTGTCGCGCTCGGGCGATCAGTCGGGCAACGCCGCCAACCAGTCCAACGGTGCCCAGGTGGACCCGTCCGGCTACGCCGCGATCCGCTCGGTGCTGCGGATCCGGCCGTTCCGACGGCTCTGGATCGTCCTCGGCGCGGCCTCCTTCGGTGACTGGCTCGGCCTGCTGGCCACCTCGGTCTTCGCCGCCTCTCAGGTGCAGGGCAGCACCGCGAAGGGCGCGGCCTTCGGTGGTGTCATCGCCATCCGGCTGCTGCCCGCGCTGGTGCTCGGCCCGGTCGCCGGCGTGCTCGCCGACCGGTTCGACCGGCGCTGGACGATGGTCATCTGCGACCTGCTCCGGTTCGTGCTCTTCGCCTCGATTCCGCTGGTGGCGCTGGCCGGCGCCAGCGGCGCGATGGTGGTTCTGTGGGCGACCATCGCCACGTTCCTGATCGAGTCGATCACGCTGATCTGGATCCCAGCCAAGGAAGCGGCGGTCCCCAACCTGATCCCGCGCGCCCGGCTGGAGGCGGCCAACCAGCTCACGCTGATCACCACCTACGGCCTGACCCCGGTGCTCGCCGCGCTGGTCAGCGCCGTTCTGGACCGCAGCGTCCGGGGCGTGACCGGCGGCAACTTCCCGAACTGGGCCGAACCGGCCCAACTGGCGCTCTGGTTCAACTCCTTCTCCCGGCTGGCCACCGCACTGGTCGTCGCGTTCGGCATCAAGGAGATCAGCCAGGGGCAGACCGCCGAGGGCGACCGTCACGAGCAGAGCATGCTGCGCCAGTTCAAGGAGGGCTGGCAGTTCATCGGCCAGACCCCGCTGGTGCGCGGGCTGGTCCTCGGCATCCTGGGCGCGTTCGCCGGCGGCGGCATCGTCATCGGCACCGCGAAGTTCTTCGCCAGCTCGCTAGGTGCTGGTGACGCCGCGTTCTCGCTGCTCTTCGGCGCGATCTTCGTCGGCCTGGCGATCGGCATCGGCCTCGGCCCGATGATCGTCAAGGAAATGTCCCGGCGTCGCTGGTTCGGCATGAGCATCGTGCTCGCCAGCGCCGCCGTGATGACCCTCGCCTTCGCCATCCACCTGTCCATGGCGATCGTCGGCGCGGTGCTGGTCGGCGCCGGCGCCGGAATGGCCTTCCTGGCCGGCACCACCCTCCTCGGCGGCGAGATCAAGGACGAGGTGCGCGGCCGGGTCTTCGCCGTGGTGCAGATCGGCACCCGACTGGTGCTGATCCTGGCCATCGCGCTGAGCAGCCTGCTCGCCGGTGTCGGCGGCTCCCGCAAGCTGGAGATCGCCGACCTGGGCCTGTCCATCTCGTCGACCCGGCTGCTGCTGCTCGCCGCTGGTGCCGCCGGCATCTTCGCCGGCATCAGCGCGTTCGGCCAGATGGACGACAAGAAGGGCGTCCCCGTCCTGGCCGACCTCTGGGGCTCGATCCGGGGTCGCCCGCTGATGCCCTCCGAGCCGTTCGTCTCCGCCGGGCTGTTCGTGGTGTTCGAGGGCGGCGAGGGTGCCGGCAAGTCCACCCAGCTCGCCGCGCTCGCCGAGCGGCTGCGCGGCAAGGGGCGCGACGTCGTGGTCACCCGCGAGCCGGGCGCGACCGCGGTCGGTCAGCGGATCCGGTCGCTGGTGCTGGACACCTCCGGCGACGAGGCGCCCTCGCCACGGGCCGAGGCGCTGCTCTACGCCGCCGACCGGGCGCACCACGTGGCCGCCGTGGTCCGGCCCGCGCTGGTCCGGGGTGGTGTGGTGATCAGCGACCGGTACGTCGACTCGTCCCTGGCCTACCAGGGCGCCGGACGGACACTCCCGGTCGACGAGGTCTCCTGGCTCTCCTCCTGGGCCACCGGCGGGCTCAAGCCCGACCTGGTGGTGCTGCTGGACGTCGAGCCGCAGACCGGCCTGTCCCGGGTGGCCTCCCGCAGCGCGGGCGCCGACCGGCTGGAGGCCGAGTCGGTGGCCTTCCACGAGCGCGTCCGGTACGCCTTCCTCGACCTCGCCGCCGCCGACCCGAAGCGCTACCTGGTGCTCGACGCGTCCCGGCCGGCCGAGGAAATCACCGGGCAGGTGGTCCGTCGGATCGAGGAGATGCTCGGCAAGCCGGGTGGCATCGTGCACCCCCGTCCGGCTCACGGCCCGGACACCTCGGTGCAGCCTGAGTTATCCGACGCGGAGCTGGTGACGATGGAGCATCGGACCTGATGCCGGACGTCTTCGCCGACCTGGTCGGTCAGGACGAGGCGGTGGACGAGCTGCGCCGGGCAGCCGCCGCCGCGGCGGCCGTGCTGCGCGCTGGCGCAGCCGCTCGGGAGCCCGCGCTGATCGCCGCCGGCCCGGCCGGTGGTGCCACGCCCGACGGGGTGGACCCATCCACCGGGATGACCCACGCCTGGATCTTCACCGGGCCACCCGGCTCCGGCCGCTCGGTCGCCGCGCGGGCCTTCGCCGCCGCCCTGCAGTGCGTACACGGCACCGGCTGCGGCGAGTGCCCCGGCTGCCACACCACGATGGGCGGTACGCACGCCGACGTCCGGCTGGTCGTGCCGGAGGGGCTCTCCATCGGTGTCGGTGAGATGCGCGCGCTGGTGCTCCGGGCGGCCAGCACCCCGTCCGGCGGGCGCTGGCAGGTGGTGGTCATCGAGGACGCCGACCGGCTCACCGAGGCGGCCGGCAACGCGCTGCTCAAGGCGATCGAGGAGCCTCCGCCGCGTACCGTGTTCCTGCTCTGCGCCCCGTCCACCCACCCGGATGACATCTCGGTGACCATCCGGTCGCGCTGTCGGGTCGTACCCCTGCGGCAGCCGCCGGCCACGGCGGTGGCCGAGGTGCTGGTCCGTCGGGACGGCATCGCGCCCGACGTGGCCCAGTGGGCTGCGGCGGCCGCGCAGGGGCACGTGGGTCGGGCTCGTCGGCTGGCCCGCGACCCGGAGGCCCGTAAGCGGCGTGAGGCGGTGCTCGCCGTTCCGCGCCGGCTGACCGGCGTCGGCGCGGCGTTCGACGCGGCCTCCGCGCTGATCGAGGCGGCCGAGGCGGAGGCCGAGGCGTCGGTCGCCGAGGCCGACACGACCGAGCGGGCGGCGCTGGAGATGGCGCTCGGCGCGGGCGGCACCGGCCGGGGCGCGGCCGGCGCTGTTCGGGGCGCCGCCGGGCAGCTCAAGGAGCTGGAGAAGCGACAGAAGTCGCGGGCCACCCGAGCCCAGCGGGACGCGCTGGACCGGGCCCTGGTCGACCTGGCCGGCTTCTACCGGGACGCGCTCACCATGGCGCTGCGCGCCCCCGTCGCCCCGGTGCACACCGACACCGCCGCGCTGGCCGGCGCCGGGGCGCAGAAGTGGGACGCCGAGGGATCGCTGCGCCGGCTGGAGGCCGTGCTGGCCTGCCGGGCGGCGATCGAGGCGAACGTCAAGCCGCGGATCGCGGTCGAGGCGATGATGCTCGCCCTCTGGAAGGGCTGACCCGCAGCTCCCGACCCCTGGTCCCACCGGGCGGACCGGTCATCCACAGGCATCGACACGCGCGATTGCTGTGCGGTACGGTCCGATGTGCCGTGGTGACGGTGGCAGCACGCAGAGTGAGGGACCATCCGGGAGGAGTCGGCCGATGCCGCGGGGGGAGATCGACGAAGCCTGGATCGAGGAGGCGGTGCGGCGCTACCGCCGGATCGAGTCGCTCCAGGCCGAGTTCGACCAGGCGGTGTCGACCGTCGAGGTCACCATCCGGTCGCCGGACGGGCTGGTCGAGGTGGTGGTCACCGCCGCTGGGCGGATCACCGACGTCCGGTTCCTCGGGCCGCTGCACAGCCGCAGCCCACGGGACGTGGCCGGCTCCGTGCAGGCCGCGGTCACCGCGGCGGCCGACGCCGCCGAGTGGGCTCGGGAAAAGCTGCACAACGAGACGTTCGCCGCCTACCGACCGCTCGCGGGAGCCTGAGATGGAGACACTGCGCGGGCTCTCCGCCCGGCTGGACGAGGCGAGCGCCACGCTCACCGCCCTGTCCCGCACGGTCACCGCCAGCGATCCGGCCCCGACCGCGTTCGGCGCGGACGCCCCCGGCCGGCCCGGTGAGATCGGCCGCGCGCTGCACCGGCAGTGGACCGTCGCCACCGACGACCGGTCCCGCGAGGCGCGGGCCGCCGCCGGTCGGTTGGCCGCCGCCGCAGCAGCGGTGCGCGAGGCCGCCGACCGCTACGGCGAGGTCGACCGGGCCGCCCGCCGCCGGATCACCGGAGAGCCGTGATGGACCCGTTGGACCGGCTCGCCGAGCCTGGCCTGGACCTGCTGCGCCGGGTGGACACTCTGCTCGCCGCCGGTGTCCCCGAGGGGCACCGGGTCTGGCCGCTGCTACGCCGGATGCAGGTGCTCCCCGGCGACGCGGTCCGCGGCTTCCTCGACCTCCACCCGGCGCCGCTCGCTGGCGCCGGGCGCGCGGTGCGCCGGCTGGTCCGGGGGTACGACGACGTCTGCGCCGCGCTCACCGACCCGGTGCTCTGGTCCGGCCCGGCCGCCTCGGCGTACGGGCAGGAACCGGCCGCGCTGCTGCGCCACCTCGACGAGGGGCCGGAGAGCCTGGTCGGGCGTCTGGAGTCCACCGCCGGGTACGCCGACGCGCTCGCCGACTGGGTCGAGGGCAGCCGCCTCGCCCTGGCCCGGACGCTGGCCGACGTGCTCCGCTCGGCCGAGGCGGTCAGCGTGGTCGCCGCCACCGCGACCGGCGCGCTTCCCCGGCACGGGCCGGTCGGGCCCGGGGTGGCCGACGCGGCCGAGATCGCCGCGCGGGTGCTGGCGGTGCTCTGCGTCGCGTACGACGGTGCGGAGACACTGCTGCGCCAGTGGGCGCCGAGCCTGGCCGAGTCCGCCTGGCGGCCGTCGACCGACGGTCGGCCCCACTATGGTCAGCCCACCCGGGTCGGCCGGTAGCCGGGCCACCGGGCCCCGGACAGGCCACGACGTCGCTCGCGGGCATCCGGCCTGAGCCGGCACCGGCGGCGACGCCGTGGTCTTCCCCCTGCACCCCCCGCAGGTCTGCCTCCACTCAACGCCGCCCGGACGCGTTTGTCCCCTGCCCTGGCCCGGATTCAACCGTCCGGGCGAGGTGCAACGGCACGACGGGGTGGCCCGGCAATCGGTCAAGTCGACGGTCATGGATGGCAGCGGGGCGTAGTCGGTTGGCGACGGCCGGCGCGCGCTTCACCGGTGATCCGTCGTAGGGTGGGGAGATGGGCATGCTCTGTGCGGTCAGCTTCAACCGGTACGGGCGCCTCTACTACCTCGACCCCGGTGAGTTGCGCCCGCAGGTCGGCGACAAGGTGCTGGTGCCCACCGACGACGGGCCTGAGGTGGCCGAGTGCGTCTGGGCCGCGCAGTGGGTGACGGAGGAGACCGACGGCTTCCCCCAGTTGGTGGGGCTGGCCGGCGACGACGACCTGCACCGGGACGAGGCGCTGCGCCGGCGCAAGGCCGAGGCCAAGGTGGCCGCGAAGCGGCTGATCCGCGCGCACGGCCTACCGATGAAGGTGGTGGCCGTCGACCACGTGCTCGGCTCCACCGACGGCGGCGGCGAGCGCAGCACCGTCTACTTCACCGCCCCGCACCGGGTGGACTTCCGATCCCTGGTCCGCGACCTGGGCGCCACCCTGCACTGTCGGGTCGAGCTACGGCAGCTCTCCGCGCGGGATTCGGCGCGGGTGCAGGGCGGCATCGGCTCGTGCGGCAGGGACCTGTGCTGCGCCACGTTCCTCACCGACTTCGAGCCGGTGACCATCCGGATGGCCAAGGACCAGGACCTGCCGCTGAACCCGCTGCGCATCTCCGGTGCCTGTGGCCGGCTGATGTGCTGCCTGAAGTACGAGCACCCGCTGTACGCCCGTTTTGCCGAATCTGCTCCGGCAATCGGCAGCCGAGTGACGACGCCCGAGGGTGATGGCCGAGTGGTAGGACACAGCGTGCCGAAGGACTCGGTGACCGTGCGCTTGGATGCCGACGGTTCCCGGTGTTCCTGCTCGCGGGCCTCCGTCTGCGGACCGAGGCAGGCGTACGAGAGCCGCGACGGGTGAGAAGCGGAAGCTGCAGGGGCTGATCCGGTCATGGGCGAGAGGAACTACCTGATCGAAGGCGTTTCCGGCACAGGCAAGACATCGGTCTGCAGAGAATTGCGGCGGCGCGGCTTGCATGCCATCAACGGCGACCGGGAACTGGCTTATCAAGGCGACCCGGAGACTGGTGAGCCGTTGGACGGTCTTGGGCACGAGCACCACATCTGGCGCGTGGACGACGTAAGAGCCCTGGTCGCCAATCACGACGAGCCGGTGACCTTCTTTTGCGGGGGCTCACGGAACTTTACGAAGTTCATCGATCTGCTCGATGGCGTCTTCGTCCTCGACGTCGACGTGGACACCTTGAATCGGCGACTTGACGGTCGACCGGAAGACGAGTGGGGTGGAAGACCGGCGGAACGCGAACTCGTTGCCCGATTGCATCGTACGAAGGAAGACACTCCGAGAGTCGGCACCGTAATCGACGCCACCGCACCTCTCGCGAGCGTCGTCGACGACATCCTCCGTCAAGTGATGCTGTCTCCGAGCAAGTAAGAGCACCCGCTCTACCAGCGGTTCCAGGAGACGGCCCTGGCCGTCGGCAGCAGGGTCTCCACTTCGGAAGGCGACGGCCGGGTGGTCGGCCACAGCGTCCCCCGCGACGCGGTGACGGTCCGCCTCGCGCCGACGGCTCCCGCTGCTCCTGCTCCCGCGCCTCCGTCTGCGCCCCCCGCCAAGCCCACGACCAGCACTACACCCCCTAACCCACCCCGGCCCGCCCCTGCCGCCCCCGCCCTGCCGCCCCTCGCCTCGCCGCGGTGATCATGAAGTTGTTGCCCGGCGGAGCGGCGTGTTGCAGCAATAACTCCATGGTCAACGACGGGGACGGCGGGGGCGGGGTCAGGGGAGGGTGACGGGGGGTTCGGCTAGGCGGGCCTTCAGGGGGGTCTTCGGGGTCAGCCAGCTAGCGGTGGGGGTTTGGTCGGGGTTGGGTTGCCAGTCGCGGGCCGCGCGGTCGACCGCGATCGGGTAGATGGTCAGCGTGCCGTCCGGGTCGATGCGCAGCCGGAGGAACGACTTGGAGTCCTCAATACCCTGGCCGGCGAAGAGTTCGTTGACGTTCACTCCGAACGACGCCGCCACCAGCAGGTACGCCGCCAGCAGTTGGCTGGCCACCAGGCCGATCACCGGACCGTAGAGCACCGCCGCGGCGACCAAAGGCAGCGGCCACGGCCACTCGTAGAACGGCAGCGCCAACCAGACCCAGGTGCCGGCGGCAGCCAGCCCGACGTGCGCCAAGCCGTGGGTGACGCCGAGAATCCAGTGCCGCGCGTGCCGCTTGCCGCTGGCGCTGGGCGGCTTGGCGAACAGGGCGGCCGCCAGCACCGTCACGAGCAGCATCACCACCAGCGGGACACTGAACAGCCGTTGCTCGGTGGTGTCCGACCAGTTCGCCGCCGCGCCCGCCATGGCCAGCATCAGAAGTGTGTGCAGGGTGCCGAGCAGGGTGGTGAAGCCGGGATTGCGGAACGGCAGCCGGGCGAAGATGCCCCAGCCGTAGCGGCGGGAGCGGGCCGCGTCCGGATAGCGGGCCACCAGGTCGTACGGCTGGGTGCGGCTGGCCCGGCGGGCCAGGGTGTCCCGAGGCGGCACCTCGATACGCTCCGCCAGCTTGTGGGTGGGGTAGAGGTACGCGCCGCCGCCGCCGCACGTGATCAGTTGCCGGTCCGGCCCGGAGTAGCGGGCGTAGTGGTGCAGGTCGCCCGAGAGCAGCAGCCGGACCCGTGCCCCGGTCGGGTCGATGATCGTCCGGATGAAGTAGTCGATCGAGTCGTACGCCGTCGGCTGGTCGACGGCCTTGACCCAGGTCGGCGCCGGCGCCGCGATGATCACCTTCGACTCCGGGCCGAGCCGCCGGGCCACCTCGTCGAAGTAGGCCAGCTGCGGGTCGTCCAGGTACGAGCCGGACTGGTCGTCCACGCCGAGCAGCCACCATCCTGCCGGCAGCTCCACGGCGAAGTACGACCGCGACTGCCCGGTGCCCCAGCCGCCGAAGTGCCGGTCCCGGGAACGGACGAACAGCCGCAGGAAGGCGGTCAGACCGTCGTACCAGTCGTGGTTGCCCGGCACCGCGTAGAGAGTGGGCCGCTCCGGCGGGGTCCCCGGCAACGCGGCCTGGTAGGGGCCCTTGCACCGGTTCTCGTACTCCTCGTAGGCCGCCGACGGGTACACCTGGTCGCCGCCCATCACCAGGGTCTGCGCCCGGGGGAGGCGGTGCCCGTCCACGGTCAGCTCCTGCTGTGCCAGCAGGTACGCGACCGAGTAGGTGGCATTGAAGCCGTCACCCAGGTCGGCCACGTAGTCGAGCCAGAGCCCGCCATCCGGCCCGACCTGGCGGAAGATGCCGTCGCCGAAAGCGTTCTGCAGCTCGCGCTTGTCCAGGTACGCCCCGAACAGCACCGCCAACAGCGTCCGGATGCCGGTGCTGATCAGCAGGAACGGGGCCAGCCACGGCACCGGCTTGCGCGGGGTGAAACCCAGCTCCAGCGGGTCCGTGGTGCGCGGGCGGTGGGCTGCCCGCTCCCCGGCCGGCGCACCGTCGGGACGTCCGTCCGCCGGGTCCTGCTGGTCGGGGTCGTCGAGGGGGGCGTGATCGTCGCTCACCCGCCGCAGCGTAGTCCCGACCTCGATGATCCGCTGTCCGGTAAGCATCCAGATGGCGGCCGATGTCCGGTTGGAGGCACCGCATTCGGTGGGGGTATCCCGTTCGGTTGGTGGCCGTGCGGTGCCGTACACTTGCTGATCGTTGCCGCCTTAGCTCAGTCGGCTAGAGCGACGCACTCGTAATGCGTAGGTCGACGGTTCGATTCCGTCAGGCGGCTCGGCACCGAAGCCCAGGTCAAAGACCTGGGCTTCGCCGTTTCCCCACTAACCGGTGGCGGACCCTCAGCGTCGCCCCAGGACCTCGGCGACCCGCATGAACCCGTCAGTACCGTGGCCCAGTCCGATGGCGCGGCGGGCCAGGCCCTCGGCCGCGCGCATCACGCCCGCGTCGATGCCGTGAGCCTCGGAGGTGTGCACGATATGAGCCATGGACGACACCGTCGAGGTGATCGGGTTGCCCTCACCGGAGAAGCTGCCATGGTCCATCTCCTCCGCGGCCTCCTCGAAAATCGGAGGCAGGATCGTGGCGATGCCCTTGGCGAACGGTGCCAGCTCCCTCGCGGTGACACCCTCGACCTTTGCCACCGCCAGTGCGTGCGCGTAGCCCGCGATCGCGGTCCAGAAGATGTCGAGCAGCGCGATGTCGTACGCCGCCGCACGGCCGATCTCCTCGCCGAGGTGGGTGTGGGTGCCGCCCAACGCGTCCAGCACCGGCTGGTGCTCCGCATAGAGTTCCGTCGGGCCGCTGTGGATCAGCACCGCTTGCGGCGTTCCGATGGTGGTGATCGGCGTCATGATGGCACCGTCGAGGTATCGGACGCCGTGCTTGGCCGCCCAGTCCGCGGTGTCCCGGGCTCGGTCCGGAGTGTCGGCGGTCAGGTTCACCACGGTGCGCCCCTTGAGCGCATCGGTGACCGCGTCGCGTCGCAGGATGGCGTCCGACGCGTCGTAGTTCACCACACAGACCACGGTCAACCCGCTCGCGGCGACCGCCTCCTCGACCGACCGGGCGCTGACCGCGCCCCGCTGAACCAGCTCCCAATCCCGGCCCGGGGTCCGGTTCCAGACCGTGGTCTGCAGACCGGCGTCCAGGAAGGCGCCGGCGAGGGACCGCCCCATCGGTCCCAGACCGAGCACGGTGACAGACTTTTCGGTGTACGAGGACATGCTTGACTCCCGCCATAAATGCAGCAAGTGAATAGGACGAAGATGACGCGCAGTCGTGCCCAGGACCCGAATGTCTGCGGAGTGACCGCCGCGATCGCCGTGATCGACGGCAAGTGGAAGACGACTCTGCTCTGGCTGCTGGAATCCGGTCCGCGCCGTCCCGGAGAGCTGCGCCGGCAGCTGCCGGGCCTCACCGAGAAGGTGCTGACTCAGGCGCTCCGGGAGATGGAGGCCGACGGACTGGTGCACCGGGAAGTGCACGACGTGCTGCCGCTGAAGACCGAATACCTGCTGACCGCGTTCGGCCGCGAACTCGCCGAGGCGTTGTCCCCCCTTTCCGACTGGGGCCACCGCCGTCTGGAGAAGCTCACCGAGGCCGATCGGGCCTCCTGAAACATCGCCTACCTCCCCGTCCACCCGATCTGGCCGTCTCGCGACCGCCCACAACCAGATTCACCCGGCCGCCCCGCGCCGACAAGTACCCACAAAAAGGTGGCTACGCGGGAGGCGTGGGGTGCTCAGGCCGGTCACATCCACGCGCAGGGGGACCAGCGTGCCGTTGGGTCAGGACAGCAGGGGTTAGCCCAGGTAATTTAGTTCGGCGAACTACCCTTCGAGTCGCGCCAGCAAATCCTTTTGCAGGGACCACGACTCGTCGTTGATGCACTCTGCTAGGCAGGCGAGCCCGAGTGCCAAGGGCCAGGAAACCGCCTGTCTGTGCTGCGGCAACATATCGAGCGGTCGGCTGGGATCCCACAGTCGCAGAGGCGCGAGGCTGACAGCCATGAATTCGTGAACATAAGACCGTTCCGCCCGGCGCGGTGACCGGTCGACCACCTGATCGCCCGTAAGGTTGAGGAGGGTCACGGCGCAGAACTCTGGCATCGCGCCCCGGCTGACCCACCGACCGTGACCAACGAGAGAGCTCTCTTCTATATCGCGTGCCGTCAGGTGGCACTCTTCCCGCAACTCACGCTCGGCTCCGCTTATCGCGATTTTCTGGATAGTCCAGTCAGCCATGTCATGGGGCACGTCCTTGGGTTCGAGCGCCCCCGAGCCGGACGGGGCGAGCAAGCCAGGACTGCCGATGTTGCCGTCGGTCTGCGCGACAAGAAGCAACTGCCCGTCGGTGGTGAAGGCTAGCGTCGATACGCCGATCAGGTTGGCGAGACGACTGCGCTTGAAAGGGATCAGCCGGCCGTCCAGGTCGAGGATGAGGTCCCGTCCGCGAACAGCTGGGCTCTTCCGCCCCACCTCCCAGATGTCCAACGGGGCGAGCAGGTTGCTGCACATAAAGTCGAAATAGCGGCCGGCTCTCAGCTTGACGACATCGTCGCTCAAAAGATCCGACGCCAGACAGAGCGTGCTGTCGTTGTAGATCTTTCCCGTTCTCGCACGGTAGGTGAGATAGTCAAGCGACCAGGTTCTCAGGTCACGTGGAAGTTTGTAATCGGGGGTCTGGACAATAGCTCGGATGGGGCGCTTGCGCAGCTCCGCGTTCTCACGGGACAGCAGAATTCCTACGTCGCGGGCGCTTTCCACGCTTGGCCCGAGGTCCGCCGAAAGGCTAATCACGTCCCGGTAGTTGTCGCCCGTCCGTTGCTGGAACCGGACCTCTTTTGAACGGCGTCGGTTGGCTCCGGTCTCCATGAGGGAGAGGGTAGCGCCAGCGAGGCCTGCGGCTACACTGACCGGCCGAGGCGGGTCGACCAGAGACGTCGCCAACCCGAACGAGGCTAGAACCAAACCAACGGTGGTCAGCCTGTATCGCCACAGTCTGTAGCGCCAGATGGCGGTCTTTGTTCTCACCATTCTCTTCGGTCCAAGCATCCGCGCCCTCCGGTGGTGCGACGTGCCTCGGGGGCCGCATCGTAGCGGCAAAAGCGGAGGCTCGTCGTCCGCTCAGAAAGCCCGGACTTCATAGTGATTCAGGACAATCCCGAGCAGGACCGGCCTTCGACGGCCAGCTCCGCGTCGTTGGCAGTCATGAATCTGACTCCTGGCGAGGGTGTTCGTGGCGACGGCGGAAGTGATCAAGAACTGGACGTGGCGGCAACGGCCTCGCGGACTGCGCGCTCGTACTGGTTCCGACGGAACACGAAAGGACCGAAGCTCCCGTAGTCGCGCTTGGGGCGATGGGGCTGTGCGAAGCCGCGCCACGTCACCGAGTCGTCAGCAGTGACCACCTGGGCATCCAGTGGCCAGCAGCCAACCTCGCCGCAGTCGCAACCGAGCAGGTTGATCACACCCATCCTGGCCCAGTACGCGGAGTCCGGTCGTCCAGCGAGGTAGGCGGCCAGGTCGCCGAAGTTGAAGTGGTCGAGCACGATCCCGGCATACGCGCCAGGCACATCGTGGCCGGCGGCATGTTCGAAGCCGGAAACCAGGTCCACCAGGCTCACGTCGTCGACGTACGGCAACAGCTCGCGCGCTGGGTTCGGCCCACCGCCCCATGGACGGATCTCGAAACGAACCCTGCGAATGAACGGCCGAGGTGGCACGAGGCCAAGTATGCCGCAGGCCGTCCCAAGGGCCGGGTGTGCCGCTACTGCGATCCCGCGACTCGCTCGCGTTAGGACTCTGCGGGGCTGGTCAGGCTCTAAAGGTGTGGCGGCATGTCCGCCGTAACACCGGCTCGGGCTGCCGAGGTGGCAGCCTGGAGCTATGGCGCGGACTGAGCACTACCACGACCCGGACGCCCCCACGGCCAACAGCATCGTTGTGGCGGTCTCCGTCTTCGTCACCGACCAACAGGGTCTGCTGCTCCTCATCAAGCGCGACGACAACGGCGTGTGGTCCCTGCCCGGTGGGGAGCAGGAGATCGGCGAGTACGTCGCCGAGACGGCCGTACGCGCGACCCTTGCGGCAACCGGCGTGCTCGTCGAGGTGGCAGGCGTGGTTGGCGTGTACTCCGACCCTTCGCATGTCATCGAGTGCACCGACGGCGAAATGCGGCAGCAACTATCGCTCTGCTTCCGAGCACGGCCACTAACCGGCGTATCGACGCCGAGCGGTGAGCCAACCGCGGTGCGGTGGGTGACGCGCGAGGAGTTGAGGCGACTATCGGTCCACCCGTCGACGATGCTCCGCATCAAGCATGGCTACGAGGACCGCCGCGAGGCGTACGTGGGTTGAGAGGCAAAGGCGTACCTCGGTCAGGAGACAAGCCGCGCGAGCGCAGCGGCCGAGGTTTGTCAGGGGGTGATGACACGGTGGGTCCGACGAGTTTCGCGGTCCAAAGCAGTACATCCGGCAAATGTCCCGTCCGACATCCTGGAGGCGTCCTTCCATGACCTTCGCACCCGTGATCATCAGTCTGCCCATCGCCGACCGGCCGACCTCGCACCGCTTCTACCGCGACGGCCTCGGTCTGGACACCGTGGGGGAGTTGGCCGACGACGGCATCCCGGAGCCTCTGCAGTTCGTGGTCAACGACGGGCTGCGGCTGATGCTGATCCCGACCGGGGGCTTCGGCTGGGTGATCGGCCGGCACGAGGTCGCCGCGCGGGGGCAGAGTGAGTGCGTGCTCAGCCTCAGCGTCGCCTCGCCCGCCGACGCGGACGCGATCGTCGAGCGGGCCCGTGCCGCGGGGGCCGAGGTGGTCAGCGAGCCGGTGTCACAACCCTGGGGATACACGGGCGTGTTCGCCGACCCGGACGGTCACTTGTGGATGGTCTCCGCCGATTCGGAGTCCTGAAAAGCGTCGGTGGTACCGGGTACGGTCCGGCCGTGACCGTGACCACCGATGCCACTGGGACGTTGCCCACCCCCGCCGACGAGGCCCGGCTGTGGGCGCTCATCGAGTCGGCGTGGGCCGAGTTGGGCACCGAGGCCCTGGCGCTACGCCGGGCCCTCGTCGAGCGTGACCCCCGGGACGACAACGGCGACGACGATGACGATGACGCCGGTCTCTACGCGATCGACGCCTGGCTCGACCCGTTCCTGGACCGCCTCGGGCACCTCAGCGCCGAGTTGTCCGGGCAGGAGTTGACCGACCTCGACCGGGTGGTGGAGCGCAAGCTGCACGACATCGATCGGGAGGACATCCACGAGGTGACCGACGGTTCGGACGACGGTTTCCTCTACTGCCGGGGCTTTATCGTCGCCCTCGGCCGGGCGTACTACGAGGCGGTCCGCGCCGACCCCGCAATGGCCCTGCTCGACGCCGACTGCGAGGGCCTGTGCTACTTCTTCGCCCACCTGCACAACGACCGGTTCGGCTCCTGGCCGGAGACGGGCTCCGGCATCTCCCGGGAGTCGTTCGGCAATCCCGCCGGCTGGTCGAGTTGACCGACAACGGCAGGCGGGGTCAGACGTAGATCTTCTTGGCGTACTCCGGGCCGTAGTGCCGTTCCAGGTCTTCCAGGCTCTCCGTCGGCGCCTCGACCTCCTTGATCAGGCGGGCTCGGGTCGGCAACAGGTCTGGCTGCCAGGTCTCCGGCTGCCACAGCGCGGACCGTAGGAACGCCTTGGCGCAGTGGTAGAAGATCTGCTCGATCTCCACCACCACCGCGAGCACCGGCCGGTGTCCCTTGACCACCATGTCGTCGAACCACGGCGCGTCCCGTACCAGCCGGGCCCGCCCGTTGATCCGCAGCGTGTCGGTCCGCCCCGGGATCATGAAGAGCAACCCGACGTGCGGGTTGTCCAGGATGTTGCGGTAGCCGTCGGCGCGCTTGTTGCCCGGCCGCTCCGGCAGCGCGATGGTCGTGTCGTCCAGCACCAGGGCGAACCCGGCCGGGTCGCCCTTGGGCGAGACGTCGCAGCTGCCGTCCGCGCCGGCCGTCGCCACCAGGCAGAACGGCGCGGCGGCGAGCCAGTCGCGGTCCCGCTCGTGCAGGCGGGTGCGCTCCTTGTTCACGGCCCGCGCGTTCGGCAGGCCGAGCAGATCGCGCAGCTCCTCGTGCGAGGTGATCTCCACCGTCACGTGATCCTCCCCCAGCCGTTGACCCGGGTGGCGGGTGCCACCGTCCCAACGGCGTCAGTCGCCAGCCTAGGCCCGCGCGGCCAGCGGGAGGTTTGCGCCCGGTTGTCGGGGGTACGGCCTCACGCGGACGCTCCGCCGCACGAACCGTCACGCCAGGCAAAGCCGACCAGTGGAGGCCGGGAGATGGAGAGCCGACTCAAGGTGCTGGGCCACCCGGTCCATCCGATGCTGGTCATGTTCCCGGTCGCGCTGCTGGTCACCGCGGTGCTGTTCGACCTGGTGGACACCCTCGGCGGGCCCGACCTCCTCGGCGAGGTCGCGTACTGGAACATCACCGTCGGCCTGATCGGCGGCCTGCTGGCCGCGGCGGCCGGCACGTTCGACCTGCTGGCCATCCCGACCGGCACCCGCGCCAAGCGGGTGGCGTTGCTGCACGCCGGGGCCAACGTCGCGGTGATCCTGCTCTTCGCCGCGATCTGGGTGGTCCGGCTCAACGCCGATTCCCGCGCCGCCGGCGGAGCGTTGCTCGTCGTCGAGGTGGTCGCGGTGGCCATGCTCGGCATCAGCGCCTGGCTCGGCGGCGAGTTGGTGGACCGGCTCGGCGTGGGCGTCGACCGCGACGCCGGCCTGGACGCCCCGAGCTCACTGCGGCCGACCGCGGCCCCCCACCGGATCGGAGAGGTGTGATGAGTGAGCAACAGCAGACCGGCGGCTTCGGCCGGGGATGGCGGGGCCGGCAGCAGGGCTGGGACCCGATGGGCGAGCTGCAGTCGCTGCGCACCGAGCTGAGCCGGCTGGTCGGTGGCCGGGCCGGAGCGTCCGACGTCGAGCTGACCGAGACCTCGGACGGCTGGGAGGTCGTCGTCCGGCTGCCCGGGGTGGCGCCGGAAGAGGTGGCGGTCGAGCTGGACGACCGGGAGCTGTGCGTGCGGGCCCGCTCCGAGGCGGAGGTCAACGCCGACCAGGGCATCCCGGGCGGCTTCGAGACCCGCGGGTTCGAGTACCGCGTCGACCTGCCGTCCCGCGTCGACCCCGAGGGCATCGACGCGGTGATGGACCACGGCCTGCTCCGGGTCCGGTTGCCCCGCGCCGCCCGGCCCACGCCGCGCACCATCACCGTCGGCCGCACCGGGCCGCGCTCCGGCGGCCTCTCCCGTGGTACGCCGATGCCAGCCGATCCCGCCGCGGACCGGGAGCTGCACCGCCCGGACACCCTCGGCGAGATCGACCGGCTGTAGCGGGACTGCGTGGTCACCGCGTCCCTGCTCGGCCCGTCGGCCGGGCTCGTGCCCGACGTGCGGCGGATCGCGGTGCTGCGCGCCAACGCGCTGGGAGATTTCATCTTCGCCCTGCCGGCGCTGGAGGCGCTGCGAGTCGCGTACCCCGGGGCGGAGATCGTGCTGCTCGGCGCGCCGTGGCACGCGAAGCTCTGGCGCGACCGGCCCGGCCCGGTGGACCGGGTGCTGGTGGTGCCGCCGGCGCCCGGCATTCGCGAGCCGACACCGGGTGAGCCGGAGTCGGCGATGGACGACTTCCTGGCGGCGGCCGTCGGCGAGGGCTTCGACCTGGCGGTGCAGATCCACGGCGGGGGCGCCAACTCCAATCCGCTGGTCAGTCGCCTCGGCGCCCGGGTCACCGTGGGGCTGCGGGCCGACGACGCGCCGCCGCTGGACCGGTGGATCCGCTACGTCTACTACCAGCACGAGGTGATCCGCTATCTGGAGGTGGTGGGTCTGGTGGGCGCACCCGCGACCACCATCGTGCCCGCGCTGGCGGTCACCGACGCCGACCGGGCCGAGGCGGCCCAGGTGCTCGGCCCGGCGGGCCGACCCCGGGTGGCGCTGCATCCGGGCGCCACCGACACCCGCCGCCGTTGGCCCGCTGAGCGCTTCGCCGAGGTGGCCCGCGAGCTGCACCGCGACGGCTACGAGCTGCTGGTCACCGGTACGCCCGCGGAGCGGGAGGTGGTGGACCGGGTGGTCGCGGCGGCGGGGGTGCCGGTCCGGCCGCTGGTGGGCACGCTCAGCCTCGGCGGGTTGGCCGGTTGCTACACGGACTGCGCGCTGGTCGTCTCCAACGACACCGGCCCGCTGCACCTGGCCGCCGCGGTGGGTACCTCCACGGTCGGCATCTACTGGGTCGGCAACCTGATCAACACGGCGAGTCCGCTGCGCGGCCGGCACCGGCCGATCAGCTCGTGGACGGTGCACTGCCCGGTCTGCGGGGTGGACTGCACGCCGGGCATCTACCCGCACCGGCCCGGCGACGGCGAGTGCCCGCACCGGGATTCCTTCGTGACGGACGTGCCGATGGTTGAGGTGCTGGAGGCGGCCCGGGAGCTGCTCAACCCCGAGCCTGGCGCACCCTGACCGCCCCCGGCCGCCAGCGGATCAGGCCGGCTGCGGAGTGTCCTCGTCGGCGAGCACGACCTCCCACGCCTCGACGTCCCGCTCCGTGACCGTGGTGGGGGACTCCAGGTGGTGGGCGCCGCTGGGCAGGATGCCGGCCCCGCCGTACCGGGCCAGCACCGCGAGTTGGGCGGCCACGTCCTCGCCCTGGTGCTTGTCCGGCAACCGGCGCCAGAAGTCGAAGCCACCGGAGTCGACGAGCTTGGCCCGGTCGAAGAGCACGCACCCGCCGATCCAGGAGACCTTGTACGCCCGCCACGCGCCCGGCGGCAGCGCCAACTGCGCGGTGACGTGCAGCAGGTTCGCCGCCGAGTGGATCCTGGCCCGGTTCCACTCCGGGGTGCCCGGCCGGATCCGCTCCGGTGTGGGTGGCCCGATCCATTCCTCGTAGTGCCCGTGCGTCTCCGGTCGTACGTCGTCGACGTACGAGAGCCCGTGCACGCCGTTGCCGACGAACCCGCAGCCCAGCTCGCCGAGCGCGGTGACCAGCCGGTGCAGTGCCCCCGGCTCCAGCCAGACGTCGTCGTCGAGGCTGAGCACGTACCGGGCGTCCGAGGCGGCGAGCAGGTACGCCCGGTGTTCGGCCAGCCCACGCCGGGGTAGCCGGCGGGTCAGCAGCACCGGGTGACCCCGGTGGCGCAGCGCCCGGACCATGGTGGCCGCGGCGGGGTGGGCGTACGCCGGTTCCCCGTCGGACTGGTCGCTGACCACCACCCCGAAGCCGGGCACCCCCTCCTGGGCGGCGAGCCCGGCCAGGGTGACCGCCAGCTCGGCGGGCCGGTTACGGGTCGGGATCAGCACGTCGACCTGCCGGTCGGCGCGGAAGGCCGCCGGGGTGTCGAGATCGAGGGGCCGATTCACGACGCGCGGGTGCGGGTGCTCAGCGACGGGTCGGCCTGCCGGTGGTGGCTGTGCGACGACGGGTCGGGCTGCCGGTGGTGGCTGTGCGACGACGGGTCGGGCTGCCGGTGGTGGCTGTGCGACGACGGGTCGGGTTCCCGGTCCTGGTTGTGCGACCGGATCCGCTCGATGATCGCCGAGGTGGATCGGTCCGGCACGTACCCCAGGGTGCGCACCTGGCCGCCCAGTCGGCGTACCAGCGGTGCCTCCGGCACCAGCTCCGGCGGGTAGTCGCCGCCCTTGACGTAGACGTCCGGCCGGACCGCCTCGATCAGCGCGGCGGGCGAATCCTCCTCGAAGACGACGACGTGGTCCACGCAGGACAGCGCGGCGAGCAGGGCACCCCGGTCCTCGACCGGGTTGACCGGCCGGTCCGGCCCCTTCAGCCGGCGTACGCTGCCGTCCGAGTTGACCGCCACGATGAGCAGGTCGCCCAGGGCGCGGGCCTGCTCCAGGTAGCGCACGTGCCCGCGGTGCAGGACGTCGAAGCAGCCGTTGGTGAACACCACCGACCGACCCGCTTCGCGATGCTCGGCGACGATCGCGTCCAACTCGTCGGTGCCGACCAGCGACGGATGCCCGCTGGTCACCGACGGCTGGTCGAGTGCGGTGAGCAGGTCCTCGCGCCGGCACACGCAGGTGCCGGTGTCGGACACGGTGATGGTGGCCGCCAGTTGGGCGAGCTGGGCGGCGGTGGGCAGCGGCGCGTCGGCGGCCAGGGCCAGCGTCATCGCCGCCAGGTACGCGTCGCCGGCACCTACGGCGTGGCTCGCCGGGACCGGTGTGCTGTGGCTGCGTCGAGGCTCCCCGTCGGCGCCGCCGACCACCGCGCCCTCGGTGTCCAGGGTCACCGCGACCACGTCGGCGCCGGTGTGCGCGCGCAGCTCGGCCAGGCGCGACTCGGCCAGTACGGCCCGGTCGACGCCCTCGCCGGCCTCGGAGTTCACGGTCACGCCGGTGCCGGTGACGCTGAGTCCGTCGCCGGTGAGGGCCACCCGGCCCTCGCTCGGCGTGGGCTCGCCGACCGGCCCCGGGCGGTCGGCTCGCACCGGGTCCGGGGTGGTCTCGGCGCTGACGTCGTCCGCGTGGGCCCCGCCCGGGGCGGCGCCGACGGTCAGTTCGGACGGTCCGTCGGCCGGGTCGCTGTCGGGGTGCTCCAGGTGCAGTCCGGCGCCGGAGGGCGGACGGGTCGCACCGCCGGCCCGGGCCAGCAGTCGGGTCGCCTCGGCGAAGCTGGGGGTGACCACGGTCGGCGCGAGGCCCCGCCAGTCGGCCAGGTCGTGGGCGTCCAGCGCGACGGTGGCGTACCGTTCCCGCTGCTCCACCAGCCAGGCGCGGACGGGCGCGGGCAGGGCGCCCAGGCCGTAGTCGCAGACCACCAGGGTCGGCGCCTCTCCACCAGCGGCGGCGCGCAGCTCCTCTGTGGCGCAGTTCAGGGCGGTGAGCAGCCGGGTTACCCCGTCCGGGTCGAGCGCGTCGTCCGGGTCGCCGGTGTCCTCCCGGAGCAGGATCTGGTTGCCGGCAAGCATCCGCCGCTTCACCGGGGTGGGCCGTCCGGGCTGGTTGACCGTGCGGTCCCAGACTCCGGCGCGGTCCAGACAGTCGTGTAGTTCGTCGCCGGCGACGTCGGCGCCGACGGGTGCCACCAGCACCGCCCGGCCGCCGAGGGTGGCGACGTTGACCGCGGTGTTGGCGGCCCCACCGGCGGCGGAGATCCGCCGGCGCAGGGTGAGGACCGGGGCGGGCGCCTCCCGGCAGAGCCGGTCGGAGTCGGCGAACCGCCATTCGTCCAACATGGCGTCGCCGACGATCAGGACCGGGCGCCCGAGCCAGCTCTCCACGACGGTCGCGAGCCGGCGCTGTTCCGCTGCTGCTCCTGCCATGCCTCCCCGGGTCCCCACCGCCCTGGAGGTCAAACCTCGCGGTGATCGACCCAGCCCGACCCACGAGCCTTCCAGCCCCGCCCCCGCACATCAATGCCCGAACCACCCATACCCCCCACCGATCATGAAGTTAGCGGCGCGACACGCCGTTGGCGGCGTTGCTAACTTCATGATCAACGGGGGTGAGGTGGAAGTCCTTTCCCGGTCCGGCGCATGTTCCTTGTCGGTCGGGAAAGAAGGCGAGATGACCACCGAAGCCTCCGCCGCGCCGGTGCTGAACCGTCAGCAGATCCGGCTGCTCATGATCGGTCTGATGACCGGCATGCTGCTGGCCGCCCTTGACCAGACCATCGTGGGTACGGCCCTGCCGACCATCGTCGGCGAGTTGGGCGGGATCAACCACTACTCGTGGGTGGTCACCGCGTACCTGCTCGCCTCGACCGCGTCGACGCCGCTGTACGGCAAGATGGCCGACCTGTACGGGCGCCGCCCGGTCTTCCTCTTCTCGATCGGCACGTTCCTGGTCGGGTCGTTGCTGGCCGGCCTGTCGCAGAACATGACCCAGCTGATCATCACCCGGGGCATCCAGGGCATCGGCGCGGGTGGTCTGTTGACTCTGGCGTTCACCATCATCTCGGACGTGGTCTCACCCCGGGAGCGAGGCCGCTACCAGGGTCTCTTCGGCGCCGTCTTCGGGATCTCGTCGGTGGCCGGCCCGCTGGTGGGTGGTTACTTCGCGGAGACCGACTGGCGGTGGATCTTCTACATCAACGTGCCGCTGGCGATCCTCGCCATCATCGTCTGCTACCACGTGATGCGGCTGATCCCGTTCGAGCGCCGGGACCACGCGATCGACTGGCTCGGCGCCGGCCTGCTGGTCGCCGGGGTGAGCTGCCTGCTGCTCGCGCTGAGCTGGGGTGGCAGTGAGTACCCCTGGGGCTCCGGCGTGATCATCGGCCTCCTCGCCGCGGGCGCCGTGCTCGCCGTGCTCTTCGTGCTCCAGGAGGCCCGGGTCGCCGAACCCATCCTGCCGCTGCGGCTGTTCCGCAGCGCGACCTTCGCGCTCGCCAACTCGGCTGGTTTCGTGCTCGGCCTGGTGATGTTCGGGTCGATCATCTTCATTCCGCTGTACCTGCAGATCGTCAAGGGCGCCTCGCCGACCCGAAGTGGTCTGCTGATGCTGCCGATGATGGCCGGCATCATCGTCACCTCGATCCTCACCGGCCGGGCGATGAGCCGGATCGGCCGGTACAAGTGGTTCCCGGTGGCCGGGTCGGTGACCCTGCTGGTCGGCATGTTGCTGTTCACCCAACTGGAGGTGGCCACCTCGCTCTGGATCGCCTTCGGCTTCATGGTGGTGATCGGCGTCGGCCTGGGCCTGTGCATGCAGTCGCTGGTCCTCGCGGTGCAGAACGCGGTCTCCGTGCGCGACCTGGGCGCCGGCACATCCTCGGCGACCTTCTTCCGGTCGTTGGGCGGTTCGTTCGGGGTGGCGATCCTCGGCGCGGTGCTCTCCTCCCGGCTCACCGGAGGACTGGCCGACCGGCTGCCCGGCGCGATCGCCCAGCTTCCGCCGCAGCAGCAGGCCGAGGTGGCGGCAAGCGGCGGAGCGAACATCTCGATCAACGATCCGGCGACCATCTTGGCCCTGCCCGGGCCGGTGCGGGCGGCGATCCAGGGCGCGTTCGTCGACGCGCTGGACATGGTCTTCCTGACCGCCGGTCTGATCGCGATCGTGGCGGTGCTGGTCACCGTGGCGCTGCCGAACGAGCAGCTCCGGGGCGCCGGTCCGCAGGGCGCCAAGGGCGGTGCCGACCCGCTCGGTGGTGAGGCCCCGGCACCGGGCGGCAAGCCGCTGACCCGCGAATCCAAGGAGGAGGCGGCCGCCGACATGGAGGCCAAGTCCCAGACGATGATCTGACCGCGCGTCGACCGACCGCCCCGGACGCCTCCGGGGCGGTCGGCGTCATCCGACCACGAGGCGTAGCGGCTGCGAGTGGCGGCTGTTGAGGCGTTCGAGCGCGGCGGATGTTGCCGCGTCGGCAGGCAGGTGGACGATCAAACGCTGGTCGTCGTCCGCGGGGAGTTCGAGGGTCTCGTACGCGAGCCGGAGCATGCCCGCCTCGGGATGGGCCAGACGGACGATGCCGCTGGACTTCGCCAGGCTGGGAACCGTCTCGACGCGACGGGTGAAGGCGTTGCCGGCGGTGACGGTCAGCTCGTCCGCCAGGGCGGCCATCGGCGGATATGCCCGAAACGGGCCTTGCTTGAGGGCGGCGACCTGCTCGTCGGCGATGTGGTCCCAGTCGGGGTAGGTGCTGCGCGCGCGGCTGTCGGTGAGGACGAACCGGGCGAGGTTGGGCTGTGTCGCGTCCAGCAACCCGATCGGTCTGGCCAGCCGTTCGTAACCAGCGGTGTGGGCGAGGATGTCACTGAGCTGGTCGAGCAGCACCGCCGGCGTGGGTTCGAGACGGTCGAGCAGCGCCTGCACGGTCGGACGTACCGTGCGCGTCGGGATGGTGTGGCCCCGGCAGTTGAAGCCGGGATCGGCCGCCTTGGTGAGGCGGTGCAGATGGATGCGTTCGTTCCGGGTCAACCGGAGTGCGTTGGCGAGGGCGGCGAGCACCTGCGGAGACGGTCGCCGGTCGCGGCCCTGTTCGAGTCTCGTCACGTACTCGACGCTCACGTCGGCGAGGGCCGCCACCTCGGAGCGGCGTAGCCCGGCGGCGCGGCGGCGCGGCCCGGCGGGCAGTCCCACCTCAGCCGGAGTCACCGCTTCACGGCGGACGCGCAGGAACAACCCAAGCTCGTTGTCGCTCACGATTCGAACGTAACAACGGCGGCCACCGGGATGGTGTCCCTGCCACTACCAGCCTCAGTCCGGCCTTCTTGACCGCCTGCCAGCTGACGACCGTTGGGGGCGGCGCTTGACAGCGGTCCAGCGCAACTCTCTGGTCTGTAGGAGCTGAAACCATGAGTCGTACGGTTGCGGTCGTCGGCGGCGGTTATGGGGGTACAGCGGTTGCCAAGGCGCTGGAGTCGCAGGCCGATGTCGTCCTCATCGATCCTCGGGACGCGTTCGTCAACATCGCGGGAGCGCTGCGGGCGCTGACCCTGCCCGACTGGGCCGGCAACATGTTCTTTCCCTTCGACACACTGCTCACGCGAGGCACGGTGATCCGCGATCGAGCGGTCTCGGTGGATCCCGAAGGCGTCACTCTGGCCTCAGGTCAGCGTGTCGCGGCGGACTATCTGGTCCTGGCGACCGGCTCCAGTTACGCCTACCCGGCCAGACTCAACGCCGACTCCATGGAGGAGGCGCTCGACGACCTGCGCCAGACCAACAAGGAACTGGCCGGCGCCGAGCGGGTACTGATCCTGGGCGCCGGACCGGTCGGGTTGGAGTTGGCCGGTGAGATCAAGGACGTCTGGCCGGACAAGCACGTGACCATCGTCGATCCGGCCAAGCAACTGCTGCCCGGCTTCACGTCGGAGATGCGCGATGACCTGCACCGGCAGCTCGACGAGCTGGGCATCCAGTTGCGGCTGGGCACTGGTGTGACCGGGCCGTCGGCGACCGAGGCCAATCGGGCCGCGACCTTCACCGCCACCACCACCGACGGCGACGAGATCACTGCCGACATCTGGTTCCGGGCCTTCGGCATGGGCATCAACAGCGACTACCTCGCCGACGGCCGGCTCACCACGCTCACCTCGCAGGGGCAGGTCTCCGTCACCGAAACTCTCAACGTGCGCGGGCCCGACGACATCCTCGGCCACGTCTACGCGATCGGCGACCTCACCGATGTCGCCGAGGCCAAGTTGGCCGCGTACGCCTTGCAGCACGCCGAGGTCGTGGTGCAGAACATCACCGCTCAACTGCGCGGCGAGCAGCTCACGGCCACCTACCGGCCCATGCCCCACCCCATGATCCTGCTCCCGCTCGGGAGGCGGGGCGGTGTCGGTCAGATGCCCACACCCGACGGCCCGGCCGTCGTCCCTGCCGCGACGGTCTCCGCGTACAAGGGCGTCGATCTGTTCACCGGCCGCTTCATTGAACAGTTCGGCCCTACCGCAGTCCGGGGCTAGTTGGTTTGTGGCGCTTGGAACGACCGCACTACCGCCGAGTTGGTTAGGCCGGCCGGTCAGGGTCAGGAGGGGCGGCGGTAGACGCCGTACCACCAGGTCGCGGCCAACTCCCGGGCGGCCGCCGCGTCGGCGTCGGGGTCGGCCGGGATCAGGCCGACGTGGTGGGCGAGGAACCGGTCACCGCCGAGCACGACCAGCCGGGTCGCGGCTGCCGGGTCCAGGTCCGCCGGGGTGCGCCCGGCTCGTTGCTCGGCGCGGAGCACCTCCTCGGTACGCGCCACGAACTGCTCGAACGCGGCCGCCCAGTACTCCCGGACCACCTCGTCGTACGCGGCGACCTCGGTGATCGCCGCCAGCACCGGCGCGTACGTCCGGTAGATCCGGATCACGTCGGCGAAGACCTCGGTGAGTGTGTCGAGCGGGTCGCCGGGTCCGGCCGGATCCCACCCGCGGATCCGGTCGAAGGAGGTCTCCTGCATGGTGCCGGCGAGGCGCATGAGCAGCTCGCTCTTGTCCCGGAAGTGGGTGTAGAAGGTCGACCGGGCGACCCCCGCCTCGGCGGCGATCCGCTGGACGCCGAGGTCGGTGAACCGGACCCCCTGCTGGAGCAGCCGCTCGGTGGCGGCCAGCACCCGCGCTTCGACGGCGGCCCGACCGTCGGGGTTGCGCGGGCGGCGTCGGGTGATCGAGGGCATGGTCGAAATCCTAGGTGGCCGGGTGCGGGATCGGCGACGTACGCTTTTGCCGGACACAGTGTCCGACATAGTGACCAGGGAGCCGACGGAGGCCCCCTACCAGCGAGGAGCAATACGTGAAGTACCGACTGCTGGGCAGCACCGGGGTGTACGTCTCGGAGATCTCGCTCGGCACGATGACCTTCGGCGGCAGCGGGCACCCGATCTGGAGCAGTCTGGGGGCGCTGGCGCTGCCCGACGCCCAGCGGCTGGTGGACACCGCGCTGGACGCGGGCGTCAACTTCGTCGACACCGCCGACATGTACAGCGATGGCGAGAGCGAGGAACTGCTCGGCCAGGCGCTCGGCAAGCGGCGTCGCGACGTGGTGCTCGCTACCAAGGTGCACGCCCGGACAGGCCCCGGCCCGAACGACGTCGGCACCTCGCGGTTGCACATCATGCAGGCGTTGGAGGACAGCCTGCGGCGACTGCGCACCGATCACATCGATCTTTACCAGATCCACAACTTCGACCACGTCACCCCGATGGAGGAGACACTGCGCGCGCTGGACGACGCGGTCCGGCAGGGCAAGGTCCGCTACGTCGGCTGCGCGAACTTCGCCGCCTGGCAGATCTCCAAGGCGCTGGGCATCTCGGCACGGGAGCAGCTGGCCGGCTTCGTCTCGGTGCAGTCGTACTACTCCCTGCTGGGCCGGGACGTGGAGCGCGACGTGGTGCCGATGGCGCTTGACGAGGGTGTCGGGCTGACCGTGTGGAGCCCGCTGGCCGGCAGCTTCCTCTCCGGCAAGGTCGGCCGGGACAGCGTGGTCGCCGACAGTGGCTCGCGCAGCGCCCAGCCCGGCTTCACCAGCTTCACGCCGTTTGACCCGGAGCATGCCTTCACGGTCGTCGACGTACTCAAGGTCATCGCCGAGCGGCACGGGGTCAGCCCGGCCCGGGTGGCAGTCGCCTGGCTGCTGTCCCGGCCGGCCGTGACCAGCGTGATCGTCGGTGCCCGCAAGCAGGAGCAGTTGGTGGACAACATCGCCGCCACCGACCTCACGCTGACCGCCCAGGATCTCAGCGAGCTGGACGAGGTCTCCAAGATGCCTGTCGCGTACCCGAACTGGATCCAGGACGCGTTCGCGGGGACCCGCTTGCCGCAGTGAGGCGTTCGCCCGGTCCGGCGCTCACCCGCCGGACCGGGCGCGGCGGGGCCGACCTACTTGAGGATCAGCCGGTTGGTCTGCTCGAAGACGTCCAGGTCGGCCAGGGTCTCGTTGACCGAGGCGGAGAGCGGGGCGGGAAACCGGTCCCGGGGGAAGAAACCGGCGTCGGTGGTCTCGTCGGTGACCCGGGCCAGCTGGCCGTCCCACTCCTCGACCCGGAACGCCGCGGTGAAGACCTGGTACGTGTGCCCGTACATGTTGGTGCTGGTCCGGTCCGGGCCGGTGTAGAGGGCGAACGCGCAGACGCGCAGCGCCCGTAGCCCGGTCTCCTCGCGGACCTCCCGTACCGCGCAGTCCGCGATCGACTCGCCCAGCTCCATCGCCCCGGCCGGCATGGCCCACTGGCCGTTGTCTGAGCGTTGGATCAGCAGGATGCGCCCGGCGTTGTCGCGGACCACGGCGCGGGCGCCCACGAACATCAGCGTCCGGTCCCCGGCGAGCGCACGCAACTGCCCTACGTATGAGTCGGCCCAGGAGATGCTCACCTGCGACAATTTACGGGGGTTCCCAAGCTGTGACCGGCGACACTAACTTGTTACCCATGCGTAGCACGATGATGGACGCCCCTCTGCAGATCTCCCGGATCCTCGACCACGGCGCCACCGTGCACGGCACGGCCGAGGTGGTCACCTGGACCGGCGCGGAACCCCGCCGGATGACGTACGCCGAGGTGGGGCGGTCGGCTGCCCGGCTGGCACACGCGCTGCGTGACGAGTGCGGGGTGACCGGCGACGAGCGCGTCGCCACCTTCATGTGGAACAACAACGAGCACCTGGTGGCCTACTTCGCGGTGCCGAGCATGGGCGCCGTCCTGCACACCCTCAACATCCGGCTCTTTCCCGACCAGGTCGCCTACATCGCCAACCACGCCGAGGACCGGGTGGTGCTGGTCGACAGCACGCTCATCCCGCTGCTGGCCCGGGTGATCGGCGAGTTGGCCACGGTGCGGCACGTCGTGGTGGTCGGCGGTGGCGACCCGGCGCCGCTGGTGGCGGCGGCCGGTGACCGGATCACCGTGCACCACTGGGACGCGCTGCTCGCGGACCGGCCGGAGGTGTTCGACTGGCCCGAGGTGGACGAGCGCGACGCGGCAGCCCTCTGCTACACCTCCGGCACCACCGGCAACCCGAAGGGCGTCGCCTACTCGCACCGGTCGATCTACCTGCACTCGTTGCAGGTCTGCATGCCGGAGGGCTTCGGCCTCGCGCCGACCGACCGGGAGTTGGCCATCGTGCCGATGTTCCACGCCATGTCGTGGGGGCTGCCGTACGCCGCGTTCCTCTCCGGTGCATCGCTGATCATGCCGGACCGGTTCCTCCAGGCCGCGCCGATCGCCGAGATGATCGCCGCCGAGCGACCCACCCTGGCTGGCGCGGTGCCGACCATCTGGACCGATCTGCTGGCCTATCTGGACGGCCACGACGTGGACACCTCCTCGCTCAAGGAGGTGATCGTCGGTGGCTCGGCCTGCCCGCCGGCGCTGATGCACGCGTTCGACGAGCGGCACGGGATCGACGTCATCCACGCCTGGGGTATGACCGAGATGTCCCCGCTGGGCTCGGTCTCCCGTCCACCGGCCGGCGCGACCGGTGATGAGGCGTGGCGCTACCGCTACACGCAGGGCCGGGTGCCGGCCGGGGTGCAGGCGAGGATCGTCGGCGCGCTGGGTGAGCCGCTGCCCGCCGATGGCAGGGCCGTGGGTGAGCTGGAGGTCCGCGGGCCGTGGGTGACCGCCCGGTACGTCGGCGACGACGCCCCGGACGAGGAGAAGTTCCGGGACGGCTGGCTGCGCACCGGCGACGTGGGCAACCTCTCTCCGGACGGCTACCTGACCCTGACGGACCGGGCCAAGGACGTCATCAAGTCCGGCGGCGAGTGGATCTCGTCGGTGGAGCTGGAGAACGCGCTGATGGCCCACCCGGCGGTGCTGGAGGCGTGCGTGGTGGGCGTGCCGGACGAGCGGTGGGACGAGCGGCCGTTGGCCACCGTGGTGGTCCGGGAGGGTGCCTCGGTGACCGCCGAGGAGCTGCGCGACTTCCTGGCCGGCTCGGTGGCCCGCTGGCAGTTGCCCGAGCGGTGGGCGTTCATCGACACGGTGCCGAAGACCAGCGTGGGCAAGTTCGACAAGAAGGTCGTCCGATCGCGGTACGCGGGGGGCGAGCTGACTGTCCGGGAGCTGACAGCCCCGTAACGTTTTACCGGGCACCGTCGCCTGTTGGGGCAGAGGATTCTCCTGAACATTCCTCCCCCAGGAGGGCGGCCCCGGCGTTCGCACCGCGCCGGGGCCGCCCTTTACTTGCGGGGCGACCCGCACCGTCATTGTTGCGAAAGTTGTTCGCCTCTGTCCTGATGATGGGGAAATCGCGTAGTCAGCGCCTCGATCAGGCGTCGCTCGTCATGATCAGCACCTTGCCCACCGCCGAGTTCTCCACCGCCTGGTGCGCCGCCGCCGTCTCGGCCAGCGGGTGGTAGTGCAGCGGCAGGCCGGCGTCCACACCAACCCGGATGCCGCCCTGGTCGGCCGCCGCCGCCACGTCCCGTACGGCATGGGCCTTGGCCACCGTCGGCTCCGTGTAGACCAGCACGAACTGCCACCGGACGTTCCGCATCATCGACGGCCGGACCGGGATGCTCACTTCGGGCTCGTCGTCGGCGTAGACGCAGACCGCGCCAGCGTTTCGCAGCACCTGCACGTCCGTAGCGGCGTTACGGGACGGGGACACCTCGACGATCGTGTGCACCCCGTCGGGAGCGATCTTGCGGATCTCCTCGACCACGTCCTGTTCCCGGTAGTTGATCACGAAGGAGGCGCCCGCCGCCGCCGCGAGCTGCGCCTTCTCCGCGCTGCTCACCGTGGTGATCACCGTGGCGTCGGACCAGCGGGCGAGCTGGATCGCGGCGTTACCGACCGCACCCGCCCCGCCCTGGACCAGCACGGTGTGGTCGGCCAGCGCGCCGGGGCGCAGCGAGTCCGGCATGAACTCGCCGGCGGTCAGGCAGCGGTGCGCGGTGAGGAACGGGATGCCCAGGCTGGCCCCCAGGTCGAACGAGGCGTCGCCGAGGCGGACCACCTGCCGGACCGGCACCAGCGTGTACTCCGCCGAGGTGCCCCACGGCCGCTGCCAGGCCGCCTCCCAGATCCAGACCCGCTCGCCGATCAGCTCCTGGTCCACCCCCGTGCCGACCGCCTCCACCACTCCCGCGCCGTCCTGCCCGGGGATCTGCCACCCGGCAGGCAACGGAAAGGAGCGGCGAGCCTTCCAGTCCGTCGGGTTCACCCCCGACACCGCCACCCGGACCAGGACCTCGCCCGCAGCCGGCTCCGGCACCGGCCGGTCGACCAACTCCAGCACCGAAGGGTCGCCGGTGCGCTCGTACACGATGGCTTTCATCCGTCGTCTCCTCACCCGTCCGGCGCGCAGCACCCGGGTCGAGCACCGCCGGCTGCGGTACCCCGCTCAGTCCCCGTCATGCCGATCCCGCCGGCCCCCGAAAACCGTATAACCGTGCGTACGTCGGCAGGGACCGGACGGCCGTGACGCCGCGCACCCGGCCGGGTCAGTCGGTGAGCGCGTCGATCGTCTCCGGGCTCAGCTCGTCGATCCCGCCCAGCGTCACCGCGGCCAGCCGGGCGGCGTCCGGATCCAGCGGGTACGCGCCGTGCGGCACCGCCACCACCCCCATCCCCGCCGAGGCGGCCGACCGCACCCCGTTGGACGAGTCCTCCACCGCCACGCAGCGGGCCGGGTCGACGCCCAGGCGGCGCGCGACAGCCAGGTACACGTCCGGTGCCGGCTTGCCTCGCTCGGTCTCCTCGGTGGACAGGGTGGCGGCGAACGCGTCGGTCAGGTCGGTGGCGGCCAGCGCCGCCGCGATCAGCCGGGTCGGCGACGAACTGGCCAACCCGAGCGGCCACCGCGCGGCGAGTCGGCGCACGACCTGGTCGGCGTCATCGATCAGCGGTACGTGCTCCCGGTAGCGCCGGGTCATCTCCTCGACCACCTCGTCGGCGACCTGCTGGGCGGTGCGTGTCACGCCCAACTCGCCGCTGAGGTAGTGGGCCCACTCGCCGGTGCTCATGCCCATCAGCCGGCGCTGGGTGTCCGGCTGCCAGGTCCCGCCGTGCGCCGCCACGTACGCCCGCCGGACCTCCTCCCACACGGGTTCGGAATCCACGATCACGCCGTCCAGGTCGAAGACCACCGCATCCACCACGGGCCCATCCTGCCCGACCGGTGGGTCCCCGGTCAGGCGGGCAGTGCGGGCAGCCCGATCGGGCTGCCTACCGGGATCACCGTGTGGCAGGCCCGGGCCATCGGCTCCAGCAACTCCCGCAGACGATCCGTGCCGTCCTGGCCGAGCGCCTCCCACGGGTGTGCGGCGGCACGGTCGGTGGCGTCCTCGATCGCCTGGAAACCGGCCCGACCGTGGTCGGTGGCCGCGCCGTCCGGGGTCAGCCAGCCCCGCTGCGCCAGCCGCTCGCGGGCGGCCCGCCACTGCTCCTCGGACCAGCCCCGGCCGAGCAGGTTCTGCGGCGACATGTCCACGGCGACCCGCCAGGCCAGCGTCTCCACCGGGTCCAGGCCGGCGGCCACCAGCGCCGCCACGTGCCCGTCGCCCCGGTGCTCGCGCAGCGTCGTGGCGGCCTGCCAGAGCCGGGCCAGCGGGTACTCGCCGACCGGCAGCGCCGCGTTGACCGCGCCGAGCACCCGGCCGGCGGTCTGCACCGCCGAGGCGGCCCGCTCCAGCAGGTCGGCGGCCTCGGCCAGGTGCGCCTCCGGCAGTTCGTAGGTCAGCTCCGCGAGCGCCTGCACCGCGCCGGTCAGCCGGGCGCGCAGCGCCTCTGTGGGGGTGGCCAACCGCCACACCGCCGGCAGCGCCCGGCTCACCATCGGGGGCGCGAAACTGAAGAAGACGGCGATCACCGGGGCCGCCTCGGTGGGGCCGAGCGGCGCCGCGCGGCCGGCGAAGTAGCCCCGCCAGTAGCCGCGCAACCCCACCGCCTCGTACGCGGCGCGGGCACGGGGGTGAAAGTAGGTGACCGCGTGGACCGGCTCGAAGTGCGCCCACATCAACCGGGCGGTCCGCCCAGGCTCGTCCAGCGCCGTCACGTGCACCTCCGCGTCCCGTCCCGGATGCTCACCCCGGGCGGCGAGCCGCCCGGGGTGACGCCGAACCTACTGCCGGTGGGTGACGGGCCGGAAGCCCCATGTGAACAACTGCATCGCCCTCGGGCGACAACCGGGGCGATCCGGACGGGTCACTGGGCGGCGAGCACGTCCACCACGAAGCGCAGCGGGCCGGTCGGCCGGCCACCGGCGGCAGCCTCGTCGTTGCCGTACGCCAGCTCGCCCGGGATGTCGAGCTGCACCCGGCTGCCCACGGTCACGCCGACCAGGCCCTGGTCCCAGCCGGGAATGACCTGACCCACGCCGATCGGGAAGGTAGCCGGCTGGCCGGTCTTCCAGGACGCGTCGAACTCCTGGCCGTCCTTGTAGAAGACGCCCACGTAGTTCGTGGTGATGGTCTGGCCCTTCGTGACCGCCGGGCCGGTGCCCTTGATCAGCGGCGTCACGGTGAGCTTCTTCAGCTCGCCCTTGCCCGCCTCGACGGTCGGCTTGGTGCCGAGCGCCGGGTCGGTGCCCTCCGGCAGCTGCGGCGCGGGGGGCGCGCCGGCGGCATCCGGGGCCGGGGCAGAGGCGGACGGGGTCGCGCCGGCCTGGTTCGCGGGCTTGTCGTCGCCCCCGCCGACCAGCACGAAGACGGTGATCAGCACCGCCACCACGGCGACACCGGCGAGCCCGCCGGCCCACGCCTGGCGACGCCGCTTCGCCTCGGCCGCCTTCTGCGCCGCCAGCTGGGCGGCCAGACGGCGCCCCGCCTTGGTTGCCGGGCCCTGGCCCTCCGACCGGTTCTGCTGCGTGCGCTCGCTCACGTCGTCGACTCCCTGCTGCGAAGGTGTGGCCGGCACACCCGGTGCCGGGGGGAAGGCCGACGCACACGGTACCCGCCTGCCGGCCTCCCGTGCCCGCCCCGGACCGGCCGAATCGCCCTGCGGCATCGTTCCCGGGCCATCCGGGCGGTTATTCCGGGACCACCATGAAGTCGGTCACGAACGAGGTGACCCGACCGTCGGGGGCACGCCCGATCCAGGTGCCGTAGCAGCCGTCGCCCCACCCCGTGGCGACGGTGACGACGTTCGCGCCGGTGGGCTCGTCCAGGACCGCGGTGATCAGCCCCGGGACCGGCGAGGCGGGAAGTTCGGCGGGGATGAAGACCTCCTCGACCTGGTCCTCGTCCCAGCCTTCCAGGGCGCTGAGCGCCGTCGGGTCGGCGAAGGTGCCGGCGCCGGCGTCCACCCCGTACCCGAAGTAGTCGTCCGCGCCGAGGGTCGCGACGTCCTGGTCGCCGGCGACGGCCAGCTCCCAGCGGACCGTCGGTTCGTCGTGGATCACCAGTTCCAGCGCGGCCACCCGTCGGTCCACCTCGGCGTCCTCTCGGAGCACGACCGCCACCCAGGCCCGGGCGGGATGCCGGCCCGGCGGCACGGTGACCGTGAACGGCTCGGCCTCCGGGCAGACCAGCGGGTCACACCCGACCACCCGGCCGGTCGGCAGCACGATGTCGCCTACCGGGTGGACCTCGATCAGGTACGCCCCGTGCTCGTCGGTGAAGCGGGCACCGGGCGTCAACAACCGGTCGAGGTCAGGGGTGTACGGCATGGGGTCTCCTCCGGTGGCCAACGGCCGGCGGAGCGTACCCGGTGCGGCAGACGCCGTCGGCGCTGCCGTGCGGTCAGGCGGTCTTGCGGGGTGCGGCCTTCCTGGCCGCCGTCTTCTTCGCCGGCTCCGCCTTCTTGGCAGGGGTCTTCTTCGCGGCGGTCTTCTTCGCAGGCTCGGCCTTGGCCGCAGCCGTCTTCTTCTCGGCGGTCTTCTTCGCCGCCGTCTTCTTGGCCGGTGCCTTGGCGGCCTTCTTCTCGGCCGCCTTCTGCGCCGAACGCGCCGACGAGATGGGCGTCGGCTCGCCGCCACCGCCGCCGCGGGCAGCCTCGCCGCGGGCCGACTTGGCGCGCTCCACCGACGCCTTCAGCGCGGCCATCAGGTCCACCGCCGCGGCCGGGGCCTCCTCGACCTCCTCCGGCTGGACGACCTCCCGACCCTCCACCTTGGCGTCGATGACCTCCTGCAACGCCGCCCGGTAGTCGTCGGTGAAGACGTCCGGCTCGAACTCGCCGGTCATCGAGTCGATCAGAGAGCTGGCCATTGCCAACTCCGGCGGGCGCACCTTCAGGTCCTCATCGAGGAAGCCGAAGTCCGGGTTACGGATCTCGTCCGGCCAGAGCATGGTGTTGAGCAGCAGTACGCCCTCGCGGACCCGCAGCGTGGCAAGCTGCTCCCGCTGGCGCAGCGCCACCTTGACGATGGCCACCCGCTCCGAGTCGATCAGCGCGTCGCGCAGCAGCACGTACGGCTTGGTCGCCGCGCCCTCCGGCTCCAGGAAGTACGCCTTGTTGTAGAGGATCGGGTCGACCTGCTCGGCCGGCACGAACTCCAGCACGTCGATCGCGCGTGAGCTGGTCAGCGGCAACTCGGCGAAGTCCTCATCGGTGAGGATCACCATCTCGCCGCCGCCGATGTCGTAGCCCTTGGCGATGTCGTCGTAGGTGACCTCCTCGCCGCAGACCGAGCAGGTGCGCTTGTAGCGGATCCGGCCACCGTCCTCGCGGTGTACCTGGTGGAACCGGATGTCCTTCTCCTCGGTCGCGGAGTAGAGCTTCACTCCGATCGAGACGAGCCCGAACGACACGGCTCCCTTCCAGATGGCCCGCATCCTGCGCTCCCTTCCCCGGTATCGACCATGCTCGCATCCGATCGAACCTGGCGCGAGGTGTTCGGCCTGCTACTACAGTCGGGTCGTGCCCGGCGCGCCGCTCAAGCCGATGCTCGCGATGACCGGGCCGCTCCCGGCGGGTGCCGGCTGGGCGTACGAGTTCAAGTGGGACGGGGTGCGCGCGCTGGCCGACATCTCCGGCGGCGGCCAGCACCTGTACGCCCGCTCCGGCATGCAGATCACCGCCGCGTACCCCGAACTGGCCACCCTGTCCGAGCAGGTCGACGACGCGCTGCTCGACGGCGAGGTGGTGCTGCTGGGCGAGGGTGGGCAGCCCTCGTTCACCGCGTTGGCCGAACGGATGCACGTTCGGGACCGGAACAAGGCGGCCCGGTTGGCGGCGGTCCTACCGGTGACTTACATGATCTTCGACCTGCTCCGCCTCAACGGCGACGACCTGACCGGTTGGCCGTACGAGCGCCGCCGGGAGGCCCTGGACCAGCTCACCCTCGGCGGCGCCCGGTGGGCGGTGCCACCGGTGTTCGCCGACGGCCCGGCCACCTATGAGGCGGCCGCCGAGCACGGCCTGGAAGGGGTGATGGCCAAGCGGGTGGGCTCCGTCTACCGCCCCGGAGTGCGCTCGCCCGACTGGGTGAAGGTCAAGCTGGAGGTCACCGGCGACTTCGTCATCGGCGGCTGGCGACCGGGCGCGCGCCGGATCGGCGGACTGCTGGTCGGGGTGCCTGGTCCGGATGGCCGGCTGATCTACCGGGGCCGGGTCGGCGGCGGGATCGGCGCGGCCATCGAACGGCAACTCCTCGCCGAGTTGGAGCCGCTGCGCTCCGGCGTGTCACCGTTCGCGCCGGGCGTGCCGCGCGAGGATGCCCGGGGTGCCATCTGGGTAGCCCCCCGGGTGGTGGTGGAGGTGAAGTACGGCCAACGCACCCCCGACGGTCGGCTGCGCTTCCCCCGGGTGCTGCGGTTGCGCCCGGACAAGCCACCGGAGGAGGTCGATGATGCCGGCTGACCGGCTGCGCGTGGATGTCGAGGGTCGGCCGCTGGAGCTGTCCAACCTGGACAAGGTGCTCTATCCGGCGGCCGGCTTCACCAAGGGTGAGGTGATCGACTACTACACCCGGATCTCGGCGGTGCTGCTGCCGCACCTGCGGGACCGGCCGGTGACCCGGATCCGGTTCCCCAACGGGGTGGACGACAAGTCGTTCTTCGAGAAGAACAAGCCGGCGGCGACTCCGGACTGGGTGCGGGTGGAGACGCTGCCCGCGCCCGGGTCGACCAAGGGCCGGGAGACCATCGACTACGTGGTCGCCGACGACCTGCCCACCCTCGTCTGGCTGGCCAACCTGGCCGCGCTGGAGCTGCACACGCCGCAGTGGAGGGTCGGCACGCACCCGGACATGATGGTGGTCGACCTGGACCCGGGGCCGCCGGCCGGGCTCGCCGAGTGCTGCCCGGTGGCGGTGCTGATGCGCGACCGGCTCGCCGACGATGGCATCGACTCGTACCCGAAGACGTCGGGCAAGAAGGGCATGCAGCTCTGCTGCCCGATCGCCGGCACCCAGTCCTCCGATCTCGTTTCCGACTACGCCAAGCGCATTGCGCAGGAGTTGGAGCAGGCCCACCCGAAACTGGTCGTGTCGAAGATGGCGAAGAACCTGCGCCCCGGGAAGGTCTTCATCGACTGGAGTCAGAACAACGCGGCGAAGACCACGGTGGCGCCGTACTCGCTGCGGGCCCAGTCGGTGCCGTCGGTGTCCACGCCACTGACCTGGGACGAGGTCGAGGCCGGCGCCCGCGGCCGGAAGCCGGCCGTCCGCCAGTTCACCGCCGCCGAGGTCCTGGGCCGGGTCGACGAGTACGGGGACCTGCTCGCGGCACTGCTCGACGGAGGCCCGGAACTGCCCACCCGCTGACGGTGCGAGAAACATCCGCGCCCGCCCGCAGAGGCGACGAGGCCCGGCGCCCACGTTGGTGGACGCCGGGCCTCGGCGGCTCATCCGGGCGGTGCCGGAGCGGGCGGACAGCCCCACCGGCGGTACCGGATCAGCGGTGTCCGAAGACCTTGCGGCTGGAGCCGAGCCGCAGGAGGACCGTCTCACCGGTGGCGTCCTGCACCGCGTCGTTGTCGGTGATCGCGTACACCTCGCCGTTGCCGGCCACGGTCAGACCCTCCAGCTTCTCCTGCGTCCACCCGTTGGTGGCGCGCAGTGCGGGCAGCACGTCGACGGCGAGCGTCTTCGGCAGCACCGTCAGCGGACCGGCCGGTGCCGCCGCACCCGGCAGCGCCACCGTGTAGACGCGCTTCACCGTGGCGGCCGGGCCGTTCAGCTTGTCCCGCTCGATGACCGCGAGCCGGTCGCCGACAACGGTGATCTCGGAGAGGCCCATCCAGTCACCCGGCACGCTGGTGCTGCCCAACTGGTAACCGAACCAGCTCCAGGTGCCCGCCGCGACGTCGTAGCGGCCCAGCCGGACCACGCCGGCCGGATCGGTGCTCAGCTCCCGCTGCACGGCCACCCAGACGATCTCCCGACCCTGCCGGTCGGTGGTGGCGGTGACCCCCTCCAGGCCCTGCTTGGCCAGGCCGGCGGCGACCTCCGTGGGCAGCGGGACGGTCTGCCGGGTGACCCCGGAGGCGTCCAGCCGGACCAGCTTGTTCTCCGGGCCCTTGGCGCCCTCCACGGCGAGCCAGAAGCCGCCCTGCGGGCGGGCGAAGATGCCCTCCGCGTCGTACCCGACCGGCGCGCCGAACGCGTCCTTCACCGGCACCGCACCGGTGATCACGGCCGGCGTCCGCTTCGCGTCGATGGTGAGGATCCGGGTCTGGCTGTATGCCGCGTCGGTGACGCTGTAGAGCTGGTCCCGCTTGTTGGGCACCGCCGTCAGGGCGCCGAGGGCACCCCAGCCGATCGGTGTGCCGGCCTGGTCCGTGTCGGAGACGATGCTCGGAAACGCCGGGGTGCCCTTGCCGAGCTGGAACAGCGACACCGAGGCCCGGACGTTGACCGATGCGTCGTCCTCCTCGCTGGAGACAGCGAGCAGCCCTCGCGACGGGATGGGCAGCAGCCCCTCCGGGCCGTTGGTGGCCGGCAGCACCTGCTTGAAGACCGGCTTGGTGGGGTTGCCCAGGTCGTAGACGGCGACGAAGTTGCTGCGCTCCGAGCCGACGAACGCGTACCGCACGCCGTCGTACTCGGCGATGGCGACGCCCTCCGGCTCGGTGCCCTTCTTCCCGGCACGGTCCTCGTTGTGCAGCCCGTAGGTGACGGCGAGCCGCTCGAAGCTGTTGCCGGCGTCCCAGGCGACCCGCCCGTTGCGGCTGTCGAAGACGGACCAGCCGCGGGTGCCGCCCCGCCAGTCGCCCTCGTTGGCCGTGGCGAGGTAGTGGTCGTCGATCCAGGCGACCGCGTCCGGCTCGCGCGGCACGTCGGTGATGGTGCCGGTCAGGTTGATCGTGCCGTCCTTGACGGTGTCGATCCCGCTGATGGTCGCCGTGCCCGCGCTGAACACCCGGGTGATCCGGCCGGTGGGCAGGTCGATCAGGGCGACGCCGTTGTTCTCCTGGAGGGTCACCGCCAGCTGGTTGTGGCTGTTGATCGAGACGTACTCCGGCTCCGGGTCGGTCGGCTCGGCGAGACCGGCCTGGACCAGCGCGGGCAGTGCCTGCCCGTTCGCGCCGGTCAGCGGGACGGGCCGCAGCCGCCAGCCGGCCGGGGTCTTGCCGGTGAGGTCGACGATCTGCACGAAGCCGGCCGGGAGCTGGGGCAGGTCGCCCTCCTCGCCGCCGGGCGGGGTGGCCTCCTCGTCGCGCTCGTTCTCGATGGCGATCGCGGCGTACCGCTGGTCCTTGCTGATCGCGATCGAGTCGGGCTGGCCGGCGAGGTCGAAGCTGGCGACCCGCTTGCGGCTGGCCAACTCGATCACGTCCAGCCGGCCGGACGGCTCGGTGTAGCTGCTGCTGGTGTTCACCACCACCAGCACGTACTTGCCGACCACGGCGACCGACGTGGGCTCGTCCTCGGCGTTGCCGAGTTGGGCGAGGGAGAGGGTGCCGAGGCCGCGTGGGCGGTCGGCCCGGGAGATGTCGAGGAAGCCGATCCGCCGGGCCAGTGCGTCGGTGTGGATCAGGGTGCGGCCGTCCGGACTGACCGCCGAGATTTCGGCGACCGTCGGGGTCGCCGGGTCCTCACCGGCCGGACGGTTCTGGAAGACCGGGTACGTGGCAACCCGGTCGAAGGCCATCGGCCCGCCCGGGTGGTGCCGCTCGCCGGCGGTCGCCGAGGTGGCGCCGGTGATGGTGGCGACCGCGACCCCGGCTGCGGTGAGCGCGGTGATTGCTCTTCTCACTGACAAGGAGTTCCTCCGTCTGCTGATACCCGGACGGAGGCTGACACCCGAGAAGGAGCATCAGCTTGCGCGGACATGAACAGCCGGCGAAGTGCGGCGCAGCCGCCACCAGGCGGCACCGATCAGGACCACGGTGACCACGGTGACCGCGACGTCGCCGGCCAGCGCCGCTGCCGGGCTCGCCGGGGAGTACGGCGGCACCAGGTACGCGAACGCGGCGGCGCTGACCAGGCTCGCCGAGCCGGCGGCGAGCACGTGTCGCTGCCGCCAGCCGGCGCGGGACGACCAGTATGCGATCAGGCCCCCGGTGCCGGCGGCGATCGCCAGCGCGATGGCCACCCCCGGCCAGCCGGGTGCCAGATCGGTGCCGAGGTGGACGAGGACGACCACCAGGCCCACCCAGAGTGGGTGCGGCGCTCGACGGACGCGTCGCGCCGTCGCCGTGCCCGTCTCGGTGGTCGGTGTGTCGGTGGGTCGCGGGCGAGGGCGTCGCCAGCGGGGCAGCAGGGCCGTCGCGATGAGGGTCAGGACCACCGCGGCGGCGAAGGTCAGCTGGAGTGGGCTGGCCAGGAAGCCCTTCCGGCCGCTGTCCGAGAAGATCAGCAGACTGCCGAGCAGGTAGATCACGCCGACCACGACGAGCCCGGGCCGGCCGAGCCACGGCCGCAGCCGGCGGCCCGGCCCGAGGAACGACTCGATGATCACGATCGGCGCGCAGATGGTCAACGTGATGTGGTTGCCCACGTAGTCGAAGGCCTGCCGGACACTGAACCCGAGCCCTGGCACCAGCGTCGCCTCGGCGGCGGCCCGGGTGTCGGCGTACTCCGTGTCATCCAGGTAGCCGGGGTTGAACAGCGACTGGTCGACCAGGCCGGCCTGAAGCACGCCGAACGCGGCGGCGAGCAGCACGATCGCCGGCCATCCCGCGCCGAGGTGCCGGGCGGTCTCCCGGACCAGGATGGCCGCCCCGCCGTACATCGGGCCGAGGAAGATCAGCACCGGGAGGAAGTCGGCGAGGGTGAAACCGCCCCAGGAGCACTCGGCGGCCCAGGGCGCGAGCAGCAGCAACGCGACCACCGGCATGAGCCGGCGGCGCAGTGGGAGACGGTCGGCGGTGGCGGGGCGGGGCTCGGCCGGCATGGGCGCTCCTCGGCGACGCTTCGGGGTCACCCGTACCGTGCGCCAGCCACCCGGCCGGCCGCTACCGCCATCGGCCGACGGCTGGCGCGACCAAAGTCGTTGAGTAGGGTGGTTCCGACGTCGTCACCGGGGAGCGTGGAGATGCAGCCAACCGTCACGGCCGACCTGGCGGCGCGGCCCGCCGACGCCGAGCACCCGCTGCTCAGCTACCGCGACGAGACGACCGGCGAACGGGTCGACCTGACCGCGCACCAGGTCGGTTCCTGGGCGGCGCGTAGCGCGGCTCTGCTGCGGGACGGCTGCGGGCTCGGCCCGGGCAGCCGGGTCGCGGTGCTGCTGCCGCCGCACTGGCGTACCGCCGCGGTGTTGTTGGGGGCCTGGGCCTCCGGCCTGGCGGTGTCGTTCCGGCCGCGCGCCACCGCGGGCCTGCCGGTCATCGAACCGGGCGGCGACCGGCCGTTCGACGCGGTCTTCGTGACCCCCGAACGGCAGGACGACTGGCTGGAGGACGTCCCGGAGGCACCGCACCGCTACCTCGTCGGCACCGGGCCGGGGCCGCTGGCCGACGTGCCGCTGGGCTGGTTCGACTGGTCCGCCGAGGTGCTCCGGTACCCGGACGCCACGCCCGACCACACCGCCATCCGCCCGTCGGACCCGGCCAGCGCGGACGGCACCACCTACGGCCAGTGGGGCGCGATCGCCCAGGGGATCGCCGAGATGCTCGACCTGCGTGCCGGCGACCGGCTGCTGGTCGACGCCGCCGAGCACGAGCAGCCGCTGAAGTGGCTGCTGGCTCCGCTCTCCGCCGGCGCGTCCGTGGTCATCAGCGCCAACCTCGACCCGGCGCGGCGGGACACAGTGGTCGCCGCCGAGCAGATAACCCGGGTCCTCTGAGTCCCGTCATTCGGCCGGCGAAACCAAACAGCGCTCCGCGATCTTCTTCCGTTACATCGACGTCTGCCCTGCTCAGAGGGTCTTTTTTCGATGCCGTCGGCGTGGTCTCATACCCGAACGACGACGTCATTGACCCGGTCATGACAACACCGCGTCGACCCGCACCGCCTCCCTGAAAGGTGCACCGATGCACAGGAGATCGACTTTCCGACTGGCCCTCCTCACCGCCACCGCTGCGACGTTCCTGACTTCCGGGGGCGCCTACGGCGCGGTGGGCGTGGCCGCGCCCGCGCCCGTCTCTCCGGGTGTCGCGGCGTGTGAGCCGGGCGCCGACGCACACAGCGTGGCTCGGGTCGCCGAGGGCGCCACGGCGCACGAGCCGGAGCTGTATTCCAAGAACGAGGCGAACGCCTACGGGGTGATCAAGGATGCCCCGCGCCTGGCCAACGGCAGCGTCACCGTGCCGACGGTCTTCCACATGGTCTCCGACCATCCCCTCAGCGCGGCCGAGACCAACAGGTGGAACACCCTGATCGCGGCGCAGATGACCGTGCTCAACGACTCGTTCGCGGGCAGCACGGCGGCGAGCGCCTCCAACACGCCGTTCCGGTTCTCGCTCATCGACACCACGTGGACGGTGAACAGCAACTGGTACACCGTCGAGCCGGGCAAGAACGAGCGGGACATGAAGAAGGCGCTGTACACCGGCGACTCCCGCACCCTGAACGTGTACGCGGCCAACATCGGCGGCGGGCTCCTCGGCTGGGCGTACTTCCCGAAGGGTTACAACAACGGCCGCGACTACATCGACGGCGTGGTGATGCTCGACGAGTCGATGCCGGGCGGCACGGCCGGCAAGTACTCCCTCGGTGACACGCTGACGCACGAGGTCGGGCACTGGCTGATGCTGGAGCACACCTTCGCGCACGGCTGCTCCGCCTCCGGCGACTTCGTCGCGGACACTCCGCGCGAGGCGGCGCCGCAGTTCGACTGCCCGGTGGGCGCGGACACCTGCACCGCACCCGGGCTGGACCCGATCCACAACTTCATGGACTACACGCAGGACTCCTGCATGGACATGTTCACCGCCGGACAGGCGGACCGGATGAGCGACGCCTGGGTGGCATTCCGGGCCGGCGGCGCCGGCTAGATCGGCGCGTGTCGGGGTCGACGGGCAGCCGCGTGGCGGCTCGTCGACCCCGTCGCCTCACCCTTCCGGTGGAGCCGACGCGTTCCGCCATCTCTCACATTTTTCCTGCTCATACGCTTCGCCGAAGGCACGTGCGCTGTCGGAGCGCCGGCCACTTCCCACAGCGGCGGAGGGGATATGGCGTCGATCCGTGCACGTCGGACAGTGGTTTCGGTGGTGGCCGGCGGCCTGGTCGCCCTCGGTGTGCTGGCACCAGGGCCGGCTGGCGCCCCGCCGCTTCCCCGTGCGGTCCAGGTCGACGGTGCGGTCGACTCGCCCAGCCCGAAAGTGCCGCGTCCCCCGCAGCTTCCGGCGGATTTCCAGGGCACAGGCCGGTACATCGTCCGCGACCTCGGCATCGACGTGCCGTTCACCTGGCAGGGCAGGGACGGCAACAGCCAGATGATCGCCGGCGGCCAGGAGTATCCGATCTGGTTCACGAACCTGATCTACGAAAACACGCTCTACACGCTCACCTACAAGTGGCCGAACATCCCGCTGTTTCCGCCACGCCCTTGCAGCAAGATCCCGGGGTTCTTCAACCGCCAGATCTTCAACGACAAGCTGAAGACGGCGCGCTTCGTGGGTCCGGAGATCCTGCAGGGGGAGAAGGATCGGCACGTCGACCACTGGCGGGTCGGCGTCGTCGGGGGTTCCACCGTGCCGGGCGAGTTCTTCCGGTTCCCGATCGCGCTCGGTGACATCTACGTCGACCAGCGGGACCCGAGCCAGTGGTGGCAGGTGTTGCAGTTCGGCCTGCAGAACCTCTTCGATCCGGAGCTGGACGAGTGGTTCACCATGACGACGTTCGACCACCGTCCGGGGGTCGTATCGCTCCCCGACCGGTGCCCACCGCCGACGTCGTGACCTCGCGGCCCTCACTTGGGCTGAGCGCGCGCCGCTCCCCTTGATCGACTCGGTGTCGGCGATATCGGGGCATCAAAGTGCCTTGATGCCGCCACATCGCCGAAGTGGAGTCGATCAACGACCACTCGACCGCGCCCGGGTTGAGCAGGGCGACAGGTGATCGGTGGGCAGCGCACAGCGCGCCCCGCCGGGAAGTGGTCGGTCGCAGAAGACCCAATGGCGTACGCCCTGCTGGTCCTCGGCCGAGACGGTGACCCCGCCCGGCTCGACCCGCGCGTTGAGCCGGACCAGCACCCGCGCGGCGGTACGCGCGAAGATCCGGGCGCGGAGCAGGTCCGGCGCGGTGATCGGCAGGTGGATCACCCAACGCTCGCTCATCGGTAGCGGTGGTTCGCCGACTGGGCGCTCTGCCACGTACGCAGGGCGTTCTTGATCCGTACGTTCTCCTCCTGCACCGCGACCAGGGCGGTCTGCGCGACGGTGAGTTCGTCGGCCACCCGATGCAGGAAGGCCCGGATCTCGACGGGATCGAGGCCCTGTCGACGGACGTTGAAACATCGCTCGCGGATCTGCCACGGCCGCAGCGGCGTCCCTCGCTGGATTTCTCTCGTCGGACGTGGCTCGTCGCGTCGGCTCGCCAGCCGACGGATCAGGTTGCGCACGGTGACTGCCCTTCGTCGGATGGAGTCGACGTGAAGGGGCGGTCTCCGCCGGTTGCGGTCGGCGAAGACCGCCCCGCCCCGCAGCCGTTCCGGAGGTACGGCAGCAGGGCCGCGCCGGGGGAGCGCGGAGGGTGAGGTCTCGGCGGCGATGCGAGACCAGTACGAGAGGCGCCAACCGACCGCAGCAGCACCGCATCACCGAGCGCGACGCTACCGATACCTCTCACCTCTGTCAACGCTCCCGTACCTGCCAAATCTCGCTGATGCACTGGCTGCCGCTTCGCTTCCAGTTGTTGCCGCTCTCTCACCTGGTGCTCGATACTGGGCGGGCCAACCGACTGCAAGGGGCCACCACGTGCCGATTCCGCCAACCATGGACGAGTTGATCGATGATCTGCTGAGGCGGATCAAGGTCGGCGAATTCGAGCCTGGGTCGCAGATACCGTCCACCCAGGAGCTGTCCGATCACTACGACGTGTCGGTGTCGACCATCCATCGCGCGGTGGCGAGGCTGCGAGGCGAGGGTGTGCTGGTCGGCCGCCCGGGTCGCGGCGTCTTCGTCGCGGAGTCCCGCCGACGCTAGGCAGAACGCTGTGGCCGCTCGGCGTCAGGGCCGGGCTGACGGCCCGCACGATGACCAACTCCGTAGCGGCGACATGGGGGTGTCGGGGTGCCTCGGACACCCCCATGTCGGGGATACGGAGTCGATCAAGGGCCGTCGGGGTCAGTCGAAGGACGGCAGTGACGGGCCGAGGACGTCGTCGGCGTCCACGATGGTGTACGCGTACCCCTGCTCGGCCAGGAACCGCTGCCGGTGCGCCGCGTACTCCGTGTCGATGGTGTCCCGGGAGACCACCGTGTAGAAGTGCGCCTGCCGACCGTCGGCCTTCGGCCGCAGCACCCGCCCCAACCGCTGTGCTTCCTCCTGCCGCGACCCGAACGTCCCGGAGACCTGGATCGCCACCGCCGCCTCGGGCAGGTCGATGGAGAAGTTGCCGACCTTGGAGATCACCAGGGTGCGGATCTCCCCGGACCGGAACGCGTCGAACAGCCGTTCCCGCTCCTTGTTCGTGGTCGAGCCCTGGATGATGGGCGCTTCCAGGTACTCCCCGAGCTGGTGTAGTTGGTCGATGTACGCGCCGATCACCAGCACCTGGTCGTCGGGGTGCCGGTCGACCAGCGCCTTCACCACGGGCAGCTTGGTGCGGGCGGTCGCCGCCATCCGGTAGCGCTCCTCGGCCTCCGCCGTCGCGTACGTCATGCGCTCCGCGTCGGTCAGCGTCACCCGAACCTCGGTGCACTCCGCCGGGGCGATCCAGCCCTGCGACTCGATGTCCTTCCACGGCGCGTCGTACCGCTTCGGGCCGATCAGGCTGAACACGTCGCCCTCGCGGCCGTCCTCGCGTACCAGAGTCGCCGTCAGGCCCAGCCGGCGGCGGGCCTGGAGGTCCGCGGTGAACCGGAAGATCGGCGCGGGCAGCAGGTGCACCTCGTCGTAGACGACCAGGCCCCAGTCGCGGGCCCCGAACAGGTCCAGGTGGGTGAACGTGCCACCGCGCCGCGCGGTGAGCACCTGGTACGTGGCGATGGTGACCGGGCGGATCTCCTTGCGCTCGCCGGAGTACTCCCCGATCTCCTCCTCGGTCAGCGAGGTGCGCGCGATCAGCTCCCGCTTCCACTGCCGGCCGGCGACGGTGTTGGTGACCAGGATCAGCGTGGTCGCCTTCGCCTCGGCCATCGCCGCCGCGCCGACCAGGGTCTTGCCGGCGCCGCAGGGCAGCACCACGACGCCCGACCCGCCGGCCCAGAACGCCTCGACAGCTTCCCGCTGGTACGACCGCAGCGTCCACGGCTTGCGGCCGTCCTTGCCGGCCTCGGCCAGCTCGATCGGGTGCGCCTCGCCGTCGACGTAACCGGCCAGGTCCTCCGCCGGCCAACCCAGCTTGAGCAGTGCCTGCTTGAGCCGGCCCCGCTCGGACGGGTGCACTCGGATGGTGTCATCGTCGATCTTGTCGCCGAGCATGCCGGCGAGCTTCTTGCTCTTGGCGACCTCGATCAGCACCAGCCGGTCCAGCGCCCGCAGCACCAGCCCGTACGCCGGGTCGTTAGCGAGCTGGAGCCGCCCGTAGCGGTCCATCGTCTCGGCCACGTCCACCAGCAGCGCGTGCGGAACCGGGTAGCGCGAGTACTTGATCAGGGAATCGACCACGCCCTCGGCGTCGTGACCCGCGGCTCGGGCGTTCCACAGCCCCAGCGGGGTCAGCCGGTAGGTGTGCACGTGTTCGGGAGAGCGCTCCAGCTCGGCGAAGGGCGCGATCGCCATCCGACAGGCCTGCGCGTCCGGGTGGTCGATCTCCAGCAGCAGGGTCTTGTCCGACTGCACGATCAGTGGTCCACCGCTCACGCCAGCGTCCTCTCCTCGGTTGGCCGTCCGGCCGGGACGGGGCTGAATACCCGCCGCTGACCGACCATCCAGTGTTGCACGGTGCGGGGTGTCGCAAGAAAGATGCTCACCAGACGCAACCGTCACGGCAGTGACGAACGTCTAGGAAAGGGACGACTGTCCAGGGGAGGTCCCATGAAGCGTGTCCGGATCATTTCCCGGCTGGTCGCCCTGATGGTGGTCACGTTGGTCGGCGCCGGTGCGTGCGCGTTCGATCCGCAGGCGGGCGGGGGTGGCGGCGGGGGAGCCGCACCGGCGGGCGCGGCGGAACAGGCAACGGGGGCGAGCGGCACGTCCGGGCCGGACCAGCGCGGCCGGCCCACGCCGGCCGCGCCGACGCCGACGCCGACCCGGAGCGCCACGCCGAAGCCCACGCCCAAGCCGACCCGCAGCACGCCGGCACCGGCCACCAGCACCGCCGCGCCGGCCGCCGGCTGTCCGCAGGGCGAGCACCAGCGCGCGGTGGAGACGTACCTGGCCCGGTTGGGTGGGTTCGGGTCGGTGACCGTCGACGGCCGGCAGTCCGCCGCCGACTGCGCCGCGATCAAGAAGTTCCAGCGGCGGTACGGCATCCGCCCCGTCGAGGGTCGCGCCGGGCCGACCACACACGACGTGGCCCAGCGGCTCGCCACCACCGAGACGGCGCGCTGCAAGGCCGGCACCGGCACCACGTTCTGCGTGGATCTCACCCGGCAGACCGTCTGGGCTCTCCGGGGCGGCAAGGTGATCATGGCGCCGACGGTGACCCGGACCGGAATGTCCGGCTACCGCACCCCGGCCGGCACGTTCACCGTCAACTACCGCAACCCGAAGGAGTGGTCCGACCCGTACGAGGTGTGGCTGCCGTACTGGCAGCACTTCACCCAGGGGATGGGCTTCCACGAGACCACCACGTACCTGCACGAGAAGTCGATCGGCTCGCACGGCTGCGTCAACCTGTTGCACGTCGACGCCGTCCGGATGTGGGAGTTGGGGAAGGTGGGCACCCGCGTGGTGCTGATCGGCCGCCGTCCCGGCACCTGAGCCACGTGGCGAATCGCGGGGGATAACCCCCTGTCCCACCGGTCCCTTGAGTGACACCCTGGGAGTACAGGGCCGGACCGGCGGGGAGGCTGGGCATGACGGTCGACCGTGACGTGATCGAAGCGCACGAGCAGGCACCACCCGACGAGGTGTCCCGCGCGACCGTGGTCGCGTACGCCGTCGCGGCGGCGCTCCTCGTCGGGTGGTTCCTCTTCGGCTGGCTGGTGCTGCGGCAGGGCTTCGTCGACTCGGTCGGGGAGTCCGCCGGCGCCGGCTTCGCGCTGCTGCTGGTTGTCTCGGTCGTCGGCACCGTACGCCGCAGCCGACGCTGACCGGCGCGCCCCGGCGGCCGGCGGCGGTGAAGCTGGTCAGTCCGCCAGCACCGCCGCGGTGACCCGGTGCAGCGCGAAGGTGTGCAGCATCTCCGTCCGCTCGTCCTCGGCGCGCAGATAGCCGGCGCCGATCGAGACCGGCTTGACCAGCCGGGACGCGGTCGCCCCGTGCGCGTCCACGTACCCCACCCAGACCAGCGCCCGGTCCCGGACCGCCTGCTGGAGCACGGCCAGCGCCTCGCTGTGCGTGTGCACCGGCACCGGGCCGCCGCCGAGCCCCGCGGCCCCGCCGCGCACCACCGCCGGTGCCCGTCGGGCCGCCCGCGCCGCCGCCTCACCCCGCCGGATCTGCTCCACCACGCCGAGCAGCCGCGGCATGGGCAGCTTCTGGGTGGCCACCGGATCCAGCGTCCAGCTGGTCGACAGCACTCGGGCGGGGGCCCGTCGGATCCTTGGCCGGGACAGCACGGTGCTGCCGCTGGCGTCCTCCGGCACCGGGGCGTACCCGGCGTCGCGCAGCGCGCCCAGCAGCCGACCGACCTGGTACGGGGTGCTCAGCACCGTCGGGGCGAGCCGGCGCAGATTCAGCGACTCCAACCGCCGGTCGGCCAGTACCTCGGTGAGCAGCGCCTCGTCGTCGCTGCGCAGGTACGCCCCGGCCGAGCCGACCCGCAGCCCGCCGTGCTTGCGGGCCACGTCGTCCACCAGGTAGCTCAGCCCTTGCGGCACCGGGGTACGGGACCGCCGCCGGAACACCTCGTGCAGGTCGTCGGCCGAGTAGCCGGCGTCCAGCGCCCGCCGCACGCTCGCCGTGGTGACCCGGTGCACGCTCGCCCCGCCGGCCGACTCGAGCTCGGTCATCGCCTCCAACTCGGCGGCGAGCGCCGGCTCGGGCGGTCCGGGCACCACCACGGTCAGGTCGGCCTGCACCAGGAAGTGGTCGACCGGGGCGGGCAGCAGCGCGTCCAGCGCTCGGGCGGCGCCCGACGGGTCGCCGCTCTCGACGTCGGCGTGCAGCCCCAGCGGGTCGCCGCCCCGCTCGTCGGCGGAGGTCAGGTCGACCAGCAGCAGTCGGCCGTACGAGGTGAGCGCCCCCAGGCCGGTGACGCCGAGCTGCGCCGCCTCGGTCAGCACCTCCCGGTGGGCGGCCTCCCGGCCCCGGCTGCGCCGTGGCGCCCGCCAGTCCAGCAGGTCCTGCACCTCTTCCGGGGTGGGTGCGGTCGCGGGCTCCAGGTCGGCGAGTACGCCGAGCACCCCCCGCCGGGTGGGCGGCGCGCCGGCCCGCTCGACCTCGGCGGAGAGCGCGGTGATCGGCCGGTCCCGGTCGTCGCGCCGGCCGACCAGCCCCACCTGTCGGGTCATGGTCAGCCACGCGCGGGCCAGTTGCTCCCAGCGCTGGGCCAGCGAGGCGGCCCGCCACACCTCGTACCCGCCGGTCGGCAGTACCTGCTGATCCGCCCCGTACCGGGTGGTGGTCACGCCGGGTAGCTCCATCTCGCCGGCGAGCCCTGCTGCGTACGCCACCTCCAGCAGCAGCGCGGTGGTCGGCTCGTCCAACCCGGCGGTACGGGCCAGCCGGCGCAGGTCCCGGACGCCGATGCCGCCTGAGCGCAGCACCGGCGCGGGCTCGGCGGCGAGCTGCTCCAGCAGCCCTTCGGTGTGCCGGACCACCTCCATGGTCTGCCCGGCTCCGGCCGAGTCGACCGCCTTCGCCTCGCGTGGCGCGGCGGCCACCGGCGGCGGGCTGGTGCGCAGCGGCCCGAGCGGGCCGCTGTCGCGGCGCAGCAGCAGGCCGACCTCGCGGGGTAGCTCCACCGTGCCGCTGGTCGTCGACGAGCCGTTCGAGATGGGAACGAGCAGCCGGTTGTCGACCAGCCAGCGCACTGGGGAGCCGGTCGGGGCGCCGCCGTTGGTCGGGTCCGAGAGCACGGTGTCCTCCGCCCCGAGCGGCGGCGCCTGCAACGCGCCCGGGGGCACGCTGCCCACCGGTGGTCCGGCCGCCAGCCGGTCCAGGATCGCCCGGGCCGAGGGGGGCGCGGCGAGCAGTGTTCGACGTAGCTTCGCTGGGTCCGCGCAGAGCGCGGCCGTGCGCGGGTCCAGCTCCGCGGCGGGGCGGCCGAGCCCGGCGGGGTACGGGGCGACCTCGTCGACGGCGGGGACCACCTCAAGCGCGTGCTCCGGGCCGTACAGCAGGAAGAGCGCGCGCAGCCGGCCGACGGCGGCCCGGACGGCCGTCGGCGCCGGTGGGTGCGGTCCACTGGTCGCCATGGCGAGCACCGCGTCGGTGGCGGTGGTGCCCTCGTCCGGGTCCCGGGTGAGTCGGGCGGCGTCGAGGATCTGGAGGGTGAACTGGTCCAGCCCGTCCAGCGCACGGGCCACCGAGACCCGGGACTGAGCGCGGATGGCCAGGGCGGAGATGTCGGCCGGTACGGGCACGACGAGGTCGGGCCGCAGCTGGAGGAGCGCGGCCAGCGACTCGTCGGGCAGCGACCGCAGGTGGTCGGCGAGTGAGGTGGTCATCGTCTTCCCACGCTAGCCCGGCAACGACCCGTCGCGCCCGTCGGACGTCCGCCCGGCCGGGAGTCGCCGGGTACGTTTCTCGACATGCCCGCACTGACCGTCGGATTCGATCTCGACATGACCCTGGTTGACTCCCGCCCCGGCATCGCCGCGGCCTTCCGGGCGCTGACCGCCAGGACCGGCGTGCCGGTGGATGCTGACCTGGCGGTGTCCCGGCTCGGCCCACCGCTGCGCACCGAGATCGGGCACTGGTTTCCGCCGGAGCAGGTCGAGTCGGCCGTGCACATGTACCGGGAGCTGTACCCGGCGTACGCGATCACCCCGACGGTGCCGCTGCCCGGAGCGCGGGCGGCGATCGACGCGATCCGCGCCCAGGGCGGCCGGGTGCTGGTCGTCACTTCCAAGCTCGGCCGGCTGGCTCGGCTGCACCTGGACCACCTCGGCCTGGTCGTCGACGAGCTGGCCGGCGACCTGTTCGCCGAGGAGAAGGCCACCGCCCTGCGGGAGCACGACGCGACCCACTACGTCGGGGACCATGTGGCGGACATGGTGGCGGCGGGGGTGGCCGGGGTGCCCGGAATCGGTGTCGCGACCGGGCCGTGCTCTCCGGACGAGCTGCTCGCGGCCGGGGCGGAAGTGGTGCTGGATGATCTCACCAGATTCCCAGCGGCGCTCGACGGCATGATCCAGCTAGCCTTGGAGCAGTAGACGGCTCAAGTGAAGCAGGGGATCTCAGGTGCCTACGGGTCGAGTGAAGTGGTACGACACGGCCAAGGGATACGGCTTCGTCACCAGTGACGAGGGCGGCGACGTTTTCCTGCCCAAGGGCGCGCTGCCTGCGGGTGTCACCGACCTCAAGGGCGGTCAGCGGGTCGACTTCAGCGTGGTGGACAGCCGGCGGGGTGCGCAGGCCATGGGCGTCAAGCTGCTGGACGCGCCGCCGTCGATGGCGGAGCTGCGCCGCCGGCCGGCCGAGGAGCTGCACGGCCTCGTCGAGGACATGATCAAGGTGCTGGAGGCGAAGGTCCAGCCGGACCTGCGCCGAGGCCGGTACCCGGACAGGAAGGCCGCGCAGAAAATCGCTCAGCTGGTCCACGCGGTCGCGCGCGAGCTGGAGGTCTGAGGCACCAGCCCGGCGTCGGCGGCCCGGTCGAGCAGCGCCGCGACCGCTGCGAAACCGGCCTCGCCGAGGTCGGCGGTGAACTCATTGACGTAGAGGCCGATGTGTCGGTCCACGACGTCGAGCTCCATCTCCTGGGCGTGCGCGAGCACGTACTCCCGACTGGCCGCCGGGTCGGCCCAGGCCTGCCGGACCGACTCGCGGACCCAGCCGGCGGCGGCCTGCGGGTCCACCGCGCCGCGTCGGGCCAGGATCGCGCCGAGGGGAATGGGCAGGCCGGTGTCGGCCTCCCACCACTCGCCGAGGTCGACCAGCGCGGTCAGGCCGTGCCGGTGGTAGGTGAACCGGGCCTCGTGGATCACCAGCCCAGCGTCGTAGCGGCCGGCCGCGACGCCCGGCATGATCTCGTGGAACGGGACCACTTCGATCCGGGCCGGCGGCCGCCCGGCCGACCAGAGCCGGAACAGCAGGTAGGCGGTGGTCCGGTCGCCTGGCACCGCCACCGTGGCACCGGTCAGGTCGGTGCGGTCCGGCCCACCGGCGCGGTCGCCCCGGGTGAGCACCAGTGGCCCGCATCCGCGACCGAGCGCGCCACCGCAGGGCAGCAGGTGGTAGTCGTCGAGCAGCCAGGGCAGCGCCGCGAAGCTCACCTTCACGAGGTCGAACGCGCCCTGCTCGGCCGCCGTGTTGGTGACGTCCACGTCGGCGTACGTCACCTCGACCGGTGGCGCGCCGGGCACCCGACCGTGCACCAGGGCGTGGAAGACGAACGTGTCGTTGGGGCAGGGCGAGATCGCCAGGGAGAGCGCCACGCCCCCACGTTAGCCCCGCCCCCGCGCAGCCACCCGCGCCCACCCCGCCGACTGTGACCCGGCCCGGTTGCCCGCGCAGCCACCCGCCTGGTCGCTCGCCTGGTCGCCGGCCTGGTCGCTCGCCTGGTTGCTCGCCTGGTCGCCGGCCTGGTCGCTCGCCTGGTTGCTGGCCCGGTTGCTCGTCCCGCGCTATCGGTCATTCCAGCCCGACGTGCTCCGTTGCGGCCACCAGGGGCAGACGTGTCACCTCGCTGCCTGTCGAGCTGCCCCAGATATGGGGCAGTGGCCTGCCGGAGAGTGGGCCGGGATGCGCCAGCTGGTCGGGCGAGTTCGGGCGGAGCCGGCCGGTCGGGCGCGAGTTTGGGTGGAGTCGGTTGATCGGGCGGTTCGGGTGGAGCCGGGGCGAGTTGGGCGGAGTCGGTTGGTGGGGCGAGTGGGGGCGAGTTCGGGTGGGTCGGTTGGTGGGGTTGGTCGGGCGAGTTTGGGTGGGGTGGGTTGAGTTCGGGTGAGGTCGGGTGGTCGGGCGAGTTCGGGTGGGGTCGGTCGGTTGGTCGCGCACCCAGCCGGTTCGCTGCGGCCACTTTCCTGGCACCCGGCTCTGCCCCACATCTGGGGCAGCTCGACAGGCTCGGAGCACAGTGCCCGCACCTCTGTCAGCCGCGGTGGGAGACCCGTTCACCGAGTTATCCACAGGACGGATCGGGGCTGTTGACGGCGCTCGGCCGATTGAAAAGCATGGACGGGTGGTTGACGGGGACGGGCTCATCAATGTGGGTGCGGCGTTGCGTTCGCTGCGTCGACGTGCGGATCTGAGCCAACGAGAGCTGGCCGAACGAGCTGGTGTGCCGAAGAGCACGCTGGCGCGAATCGAGGCCGGGCGGGGCGGCGACCCGGGGTTCCGTACGGTGGAGCGGCTGATCCGTGCGGCCGGGGGTGAGGTGGCCTTCGCCGTGCCCAGCGATGCCCATCCCAACGCCCACCCCAGCGCTGCCCACCCAAACGCCCGCCGTAGCGATGCCGAGCCGCCGGACGAGCCACGGGACGAGCCACGGGACCAGCCACGGGACGAGGCGGGGCGCCGCTACCCAGCGCATCTCGACGTGCGACCGGTCCGGACACTCAAGGACTGGCCGGGCGCGTGGTGGGCGTACTCGTACCCCCTGCCGCCGGAGCTGTGGCCGCTACCGGTGCCGGAGTGGACCTACGATCTCGACCGCGCTCGCCGCGACGAGAAGCGGAGGCGGCAACGGATGTTGGGGCGGGTGTCCTACCGGCGCGACGTGGGCGGGGCACCGGAGACGTCGCGGCGATTCCTCGCCGAGCTGTCTGACGGGGAGATCGTCGGTGAGCTGCGGGCGCACGAGCGGAGTGTTGATCTGCTCCTCGGTGACGACCTCGGTGATCGGCGCGAGCTGGTGCTGGAGAGCGTGGTCGTGGTGCCCGAGCTGCGATGGCTGGGTATCGGGCGCCGCCTGGTCGAGTTGCTGGTGGCGGAGATGACCGGGACCAGCATCCGGACCGTCCACGCCATTGCCGAGTACAGCATCGTCGACTTCCTGCTGGCCTGCGGGTTCGAGCTGGAGGCGGCCCGGCCGTCGGCGCTGGCCCTACGGCTCTGATCTCGGCGTCCGCTGGGTCAACGCAGGGCCGGGGCTGCCGCGGTGAGGGCGGTGAGGGCCGCACGCAGCCGCCAGGCGTCCCGATTGCGGGGGCCGATCGGGTTGGAGATGGTGCGCAGCTCGGCGAAGGGCACCCCGGCCTGTGCTGCGGCGACCGCCACCCCGTACCCCTCCATGGCCTCGGCGACCGCTTCCGGATGCCGCCGGCGCAGCTCCTCGGTGCTGGCGGCGGTGCCGGTGACCGTGCTGACCGTGAGCACCGGGCCGGCCGTGGCGGCCGGCAGGGCGGCCCGCAGAGTCGCCAGCAGCCGCGGATCGGCCGGCACCACGCTGCCGCTACCGAGCAGCGCGGGCGGCATGCCCAGCTCGTCAACGGGGATGAAGCCGTCCGGCGACTCGGCGCCCAGGTCGGCGGCGATGCTGGCGGTGCCGAGCACCGTGTCCCCGACCGCGGCCTGACCGGCGAAGCCGCCAGCCACGCCAGCGCTGACCACCGCGCGGTACGGGCGGCCGGCAGCCTCGGCCAGCGCCAGCAGTCGAGCGGTGGCGGCGCCGGCCACGGCCGGGCCCACCCCGACCGGAGCCACGGTCACACTGGCGTCGGTCAGCCCGGCCCGGATCGCGTCCGCCTCGGCGGGCACTGCGGTCACCACCAGCAGTCCGGTCACGACACGGACCCGGGGGACTCCCGGCGGGTGTCGTCGTCCGCGCCGCCACCCGGTCCGCCGACCGCCGACGAGGGGCGGTAGATGTGGTAGCCCGGTGGGGCCAGCCCTGGGTCGTCGAAATGCGGCGAGCCAGCCTGGTTGGGTGCCGGCGAGGTGGGCGTGGGGTCCGTCGGCTCGTCGTCGGCCAGCTCGTCGTCGCCCAGCGGCCGACCTGCCAGCTTCTCGCCGCGTAGCCGGGCGGCGACCAGCACACCCCGGACGGCGGCCAGTACGCCCACCCCGCCGGCGACCGCGATGCCCATCCGACCGTCGAACGGGACCAGCCCGAGCCCGCCACCGGCGACGAAGGCGAGCATCAGCACCGTCTCGGAGTGGGCGAAGGAGCTGGCCCGCAGCCGCTCCGGGATGCGCTCCTGGATCGAGGCGTCCACGGCCAGCTTGGAGACACCGCTGGCCAGAGCGGTGACCAGGCAGAGCAGGGCGACCATCGGCAGCGAGAACTGGATGACGGCGAGCACGGCCACCCCGGCCACGATGACCATGCTGCTGGACTGGATGGCGGTCGGCCGATGGATGCGCAGCCGGGTGCCGATGGCGGTGGCCAGGAAGGTGCCGACCGCCAGCGCGCCGCCGACCAACCCGAGCGCCCACTCGGCACCCAGGTCCCGGCCGAACACGACGGTGGTCAGGTCGCCCTTCTTGATCGCGAAGGCGAGGAAGAGCAGCAGGAAGCCGTAGACCGCGCGCAGGGTCGCGGCACCGATCAGGGTGGCGATCACCAGCCGGCCGGCCGGGCGGCCTCGGCCCAGTGGCCGGTCGCCCCGGCGTCGGCCCAGCGCGCGCAGCGCCCGAGGGACTCTTTCCGGTGGCTCGGAGTCGGCCTTCGGTGGCAGGCGCAGGGAGATCACCATGCCGACCAGGAAGATCACCGAAGCGACCCGAAGCGGCCACTGCGGCCCGAACCAGAACGCGGCCAGCCCGATCGGCGCCACCAGTGCGCCCGCCACCGTGCCGTAGACGCTGGCCCGGGCGCCCACCTGGGAGAGGCCGAGCCCTTCCGGCAACAGCCGGGGCACGGCCGCCGACCGGGCCACGCCGTACGCCCGGGAGAGCGCGAGCACGCCGAACGCGGCCGGATAGAGCCCGAAGCCGTGGATGTAGTCGGAGATCAACCACGCCAGGAACGCCCGGCCGAGCATGGTGGTGGCCAGGGCGTACCGCCGGCCATGCCGGAAGTGGTCCAGCAGCGGACCCACCACGGGGGCGAGCATCGCGAACGGCACCATGGTCACCAGCAGATAGAGCGCGACCTTGCTGCGGGCCTCACCCAGCGGCACGTTGAAGAAGATCGTCCCGGCCAGGCCGATGGCGATCAGAGTGTCGCCAGCGCAGGAGACGGCGTGCAGGTCGAACAGCCGGACCATGCCGACCTCGCCGCCGGCGCCCCGGGCCCGGGCCCGGCCAGCTCGGCGGGTCATCCAGCGCCCGCTGCCCACCGAACCACGCAGCAGCAGACGGACGGCGCGGATGCCGGTGCCGACGGTCCGCCCGAGGACGGATCGCCCGGAGCGGGAGTACGACGGCATGTGCACCATCCTCGCCCATCTGATCCAGGTACGCCGCACCACTGCGGCGAAAGGTTCCCCGGGAGTCCCTGTCACCCCTGCGGGGCGCATGGGGAACAATGGTGAAGTGACCAGGCCCGTCTCCACCCGTGCCGCCCGTCTCGACCAGGTCTGCGCCGCTGCCGTCGAGGTGGCCCGCGCTGGCATCACCGAGGTGGACGCCGACGATGTCGGCGACCACCTGCAGGTCGTGGCCGAGGGTGATCGCCTGGTCACCCATTACTTCGAATGCCGCCTCGCCGGCTACCGCGGCTGGCGGTGGGCGGTCACCGTCACCCGGGTGCCGCGCAGCCGCACGGTGACCATCTGCGAGACGGTGCTGCTGCCCGGCCCGGACGCGCTGCTCGCGCCGGGGTGGCTGCCCTGGCAGGAGCGGCTCAAGCCGGGCGACCTGGGCCCGGGTGACCTGCTGCCGACCTCGCCGGACGATGACCGGCTGGTCCCCGGCTACCTGCTCTCCGACGACCCGGCGGTCGAGGAGACTGCCTGGGAGTTGGGCCTCGGGCGAGCCCGGGTGCTCTCCCGGGAGGGCCGCGCCGATGCGGCGCAGCGCTGGTACGAGGGTGACCACGGCCCCGCCGCGGCCATCTCCGCTTCGGCGCCGTCCGCCGCCCGCTGCGGCACCTGCGGGTTCTACCTGCCGCTGGCCGGTGCCATGCGGCAGGCCTTTGGCGCGTGTGGCAACTTCTACGCCCCCGATGACGGCCGGGTGGTGAGTGCCGACCACGGTTGCGGCGCCCACTCCGAGACGCTGATCGAGGCGGCCGAGACCGCCGTCGAGGAGTTGCCCACGGTGTACGACGACAGCGCGGTGGAGGCCATGTCGGTCAGCCGTGCCCCGGGCTCGGTGGAGGCCGCCGAGCCGGCGGAGCCGTACGGGCACTCCTGACCGTCCGCGCCGGGTGTCCCGGCGCACCCGCCCGGGTCAGCTCGCGCGGCGGCGGCGTCGGTTGGCGTCGTGCCGCAGCATCACGGCGAGACCGGGGAAGCCCCACAGGAAACCGGCCAGGCAGGTCCACAGCCAGTTCTCGTGATCGTGCTCGGTGAGCCAGCCCCGGAAGAAGATCAACAGGACCAGCCCGGCCACTGCCCACGCGATCAGCCCGGCGACGGCGAACGGCACCATCGGCGGGTCCAGCGGCGCGGGCCGCGGTGGCTGCTCGTTCGGCATCGCGCAAGCGTACGCGATCGACTTCCCCTGCCGACCCGCGATCTGGGACGATGCGCGCGACAACCGGAAGATCACCTGCGAGGACCTGATGGCAGTAGAGCCGCCCGAGAACGGCACACCACCCGACCCCGCTCACCCGCGTAACGGCTTCGACCGGTTCTTCGAGATCTCCGCCCGCGGCTCGACGCTGAGCCGTGAGGTACGCGGTGGTCTGGCGACCTTCTTCACGATGGCGTACATCGTGGTGCTCAACCCACTGATCCTGGGCGGTGCCGTCGACGGTGATGGCAAGACCCTCCCGATCCCCGCGCTGGCCGCGGCGACCGCGCTGGTCGCCGGCCTGATGACCATCCTGATGGGTGTGGTGGGCCGGTTCCCGCTGGCGCTCGCCGCCGGTCTCGGTGTCAACGCGCTGGTGGCGTACGAGATCGCCCCCGAGATGACCTGGGCCGACGCCATGGGCCTGGTGGTGATCGAAGGTGTGATCATCGCGGTGCTGGTGCTCACCGGTCTGCGGACCGCGGTGTTCCGCTCGGTGCCGACCCAGATGAAGACCGCGATCGGGGTCGGCATCGGCCTCTTCCTGACCATCATCGGCCTGGTGGACGCCGGCTTCGTCCGGCGGATCCCGGACGCCGCCAACACCACCGTCCCGGTCGGCCTGGGCATCGGCGGCAAGCTGGTGAGCTGGCCGATGCTGGTCTTCGTGGTGGGTCTGCTGATCACCCTGGTGCTGGTGGTCCGCCGGGTGAAGGGCGCGATCCTGATCGGCATCCTCGCCTCGACGGTGCTGGCGGTGATCGTGGAGGCCATCGGCAACATCGGCCCGTCGTTCGTCAACGGTCAGCCCAACCCGAAGGGCTGGTCGCTGAACGTGCCGGAGCTGCCGAAGACGGTGGTGGACCTGCCGGACCTGTCGCTGCTCGGCAAGTTCAACGTGCTCGACTCGTGGGGCCGGGCCGGCTGGCTGGTCGTGCTGATGTTCGTCTTCACGCTGCTGATCACGGACTTCTTCGACACCATGGGCACGATGGTCGCGGTGGGCCAGGAGGGTGGCCTGCTCGACGAGAAGGGCACCCCGCCGAAGGCCAAGGAGATCCTGCTGGTCGACTCGATCGCCGCGGCGGCCGGCGGCGCGGCCAGCACGTCCAGCAACACGTCGTACATCGAAAGCGCCGCCGGTGTCGCGGAGGGCGCCCGGACCGGGGTGGCCAACCTGGTCACCGGCGTGCTCTTCCTGCTGGCGATGTTCCTGGCGCCGCTGGTGGTGGTCGTGCCGTTCGAGGCGGCCTCGACGGCCCTGGTGGTGGTCGGCTTCCTGATGATGACCGCGGTGCGGACGATCGACTGGTCCGACTACGAGATCGCCATCCCGGCGTTCCTCACCATCGTGCTGATGCCGTTCACCTACTCGATCTCCAACGGCATCGGTGCCGGCCTGATCACCTTCGTGGTGGTCAAGCTCGCCAGGGGTAAGGCCCGGGAGATCCACCCGCTGCTGTACGGGGTGGCCGCGCTGTTCGTGCTGTACTTCCTGCGCGGGCCGATCGAGTCTCTGGTGCGCTGATGCACGTCCGGGCGGGGAGTCCAATCGGATTCCCCGCCCGGGCCAGCACAAACTTCCTCGTGAGCCTGGTCATATCGGATGTCGTTAGCCAGGCTCATTAGTTAAGCTAACTATTGTGACGGAGCGGACGGTGACGGCGAAACGCGTGCCACCGGCGCAACTGGCTCCCCAGTTGCGTGATGCGATCACCCGACTCAACCGACGGGTCCGCCAGGCCCGACCGGTCGGCGACCTCACGGTCACCCAGGTCTCTGCGCTCACCAGCCTGCGGCTGGCTGGCGCGCTGACGCCCCGGGAACTGGCCGACGTGGAGCGGGTGCAGCCACCGACGATGACCAAGATCGTTGCGAAGTTGGAGGACCGCGGCCTCGTGCAGCGGACCCCCCATCCGACCGACGGCCGGCAGGTCATCCTCGCGGCGACCGAAGGAGGGCAGGCCGTGCTCGACCAGTTCGAGCGGGCCCGCGATGAGTGGTTGGCCCACCGGCTGGCCGCGCTCGACGAGGACGAACGGGAGACCCTGCACAGGGCCGCCGAGATTCTTCAGCAGCTCGCTCGCGCCTGAGCCCGCGCCCGCGCCACCGGGCCGTGCCGTCACGTGTCGATGACGCGTACGTCCCGGAGGAGGCGCACCAAGAGTGCAGTCCAAGCTGAGCACGATGTTCCAGTCCCTACAGGTCCGCAACTACCGCCTTTTCGCATCCGGGCAGCTGATCAAGCTGATCGGCGTCTGGATGATGTTCATCGCCCAGGACTGGCTCGTCCTCGAGCTCTCCGACAACTCGGCCACCGCGCTCGGCGTGGTCACCGCACTCCAGTTCACCCCGGTGCTGCTGCTCACCCTGCTCTCCGGCCGGCTCGCCGACCGGTACGACAAGCGGGTGCTGCTCTTCGCCGCGAACGCCTTCTGGACCGTGTTGGCGCTCGGCATGGCCGTGCTGGTCCTCACCGACCTGGTGCAGCTCTGGCACGTCTTCGCCTTCGCCGCGCTGCTCGGCACCGCCAATGCCGTGGAGACCCCGGTCCGCCAGGCGTTCGTCTCCGAGTTGGTCGGTACGCCACTGCTGCCCAACGCGCTGTCGCTCAACGCGGCCGTGTTCAACTCCGCCCGGATCGTCGGCCCGGCCGTCGCCGGTCTGGCCATCGCCGCCTTCGACGTGGGGCCGGTCTTCCTCTTCACCGCGCTCAGCTCGATCGCGCCGCTGGTCAACGTGGTCCGGATGCGCACGGCCGAGCTGCACCGCGACGCCCTGTTGCCCCGGGACGAGCGGGCGTCGGCTCGGGTGATCGACGGGCTGCGGTACGTGTGGCGCCGCCCGGACCTGCTGCTGCCGATGGCGGTGATGTCGGTGATCGGCATGTCGCTGTTCAACTTCCAGCTCACCCTGGCCGCGCTGGCCAAGACGGTGTTCCATACCGGTGCCGCCTCCTTCGGCCTGTTCAGCACCGCGCTGGCGGTCGGCGCGCTGGGTGGCGCGCTCAGCGGCACCAGCCGGCGCAGCCGACCGTCGGTCTGGCTGGTGCTCGGTGCTGCGATCGCCTGCGCCAGCTTCGGCACCATGGTCGGCTTCGCGTCGGCGTACTGGCTGGTCGTGACGCTGCTGGTGCCGACCGGCTTCTTCATGGTCTTCTTCGCTCAGGCCGCCAACCAGCGGGTCCAGTTGGGTGTGGACGCGGCCTTCCGGGGTCGGGTGATGGCCCTGTGGGTGCTGGTGTTCCTGGGTACCAACCCGGTCGGCGCGCCGCTGATCGGCTGGGTCGCGGAGCACTACGGTGCCGGCGCCAGCATCTGGATGGGTGGTCTGCTCTCGCTGGCCACCGCGCTGATCGCGCTCACCTGGCAGCTGCGCCGCTCGGGTGCCCGGCTGCGCTTCCGGGTGCTGCCGATGCCCCGCTTCTACGTCACCTCCACCGACTGATGAGGTGTGGGGAAGGGCCGTCTGTTATCGGATTCCGCATAGCAGGGGGCCCTTTCCGTACTGTCGAGCCCGGGCAGGTCCCGTTGAGCGGATGGCGCGGATGCGGCCAATTCGGTGGCGGGGCGGCACGACGGGGCTTAGCGTCGATACGTGGGAGTCGGACGCGCGCTGATGCTGGCCCTGGCGTTCCTCGCCGTGGCCAGTCTGCCGGCGGCCTTCGCCCTGCTCTTCTGCGCCGACGAGATCCTGGACCGGGTGGTCTGCGGCTGGTCCGAGTGGCGTGAGCGCCGGCGGGAGCGACGAACCATCGCCCGTCTCGACCGTGCCATCGAAGCCGACGCACTGACCCGGGACATCGACCTCAGCGAGTTCGACCGGATCGACCGACGCCCTCTCGAACAACTCGCCGCCGATCTGCGCCGCCTCGGCGGCCAGCGGCTCGGCGGGACCGGCCGGTCGATGGTGTGGCACGGCGCGGTGGTCCAGGCGTACGACGACCGGCTCCGGCTGGCCTGCCGCGCCCTCGGCATCACCGAACATCTCGCCGAGTTGACCGGCGTCGACCAGGAGATCGAGCGGGTCCGGGTGGAGGGCGTGCTGCACGCCGCCGGGCTGGCCCTGCCGGCGGCCCGGGCCGGGCACCGGCAACGGCACCGCTGAGAGGCCCGACGGTTGCGGCTCTTCGTGGCGGTCTGCCCGCCTCTTGAGGCCCTAACCCACCTCGGCGCAGAGGTCGCCCGACTGCGGATCGGCGCGGCGGCCGCCGCCGGCACCAACGTCCGGCTCGCCGACCCGGCCGACCTGCACCTCACCCTGGCCTTCCTTGGTGAGGTCGAGACGGCCCGGCTGGTCGAGGTGGAGAGCGCGCTCGGACTGGCCGCCGAGTGGTTCCGCGACGGCCGGGACGCCTCGCCCCGACTGAGCCTCGGCGGTGGCGGCCGGTTCGGCCAGGGTCGGTCCACCGTGCTCTGGGTGGACCTCCAGGGCGACGTCGAGTCGCTGCACGCACTGGCCCGGCTCATCCGGTCCCGGCTACGGCACGCCCGGCTGCCGTACGACGACAAGCCGTACCGCCCGCACCTGACCGTCGCCCGGCCCGGCGACCGGGTGGACCCGGCCGACATCGAGGCCGACCAGGCCACCCTGGACGGCTACCAGGGGCCGCCGTGGCCGGCGACCGAACTGCTGCTGGTACGCAGCCACTTCGGCCCCCAGCCACGCTACGACCGCCTCGCCGCCTGGCCGCTCTGACTCAGCCCACGGCGGCGGATGGTCACCAGGCCCACGCCTCCGGGCCGGGGCCGCCCTTGCCGACCGGCGGGAACAGCTCGTCCAGCCGACCCAGCGTCGCCTCGTCGAACGTGACCTCCAGCGCGCCGAGCGACCGGTCCAACTGCTCGGTGGTGCGCGGGCCGATGATCGGTGCGGTCACCCCCGGCCGGCTCAGCAGCCAGCCGAGCGCCACGTCGGCCGGGTCGTGGCCGAGATCGGCGCAGAGCTTCTCGTACGCCTCGATGGTCGGCCGGTGCTCAACCAGCGAGTCGGCCGCGCGGCCGCTGGTGCCGCGCGCGGCAACGCCCTCGGCCATCTTGCGCAGCACGCCGGCGAGCAGCCCACCGTGCAGCGGCGACCAGGGGATGATGCCCAGGCCGTGGTGCTGCGCGGCCGGTACCACCTCCAACTCGACGTGCCGGGTGAGCAGGTTGTAGATGCACTGTTCGGAGACGAGGCCGAGGAAGTTGCGCCGGCCGGCGGCTTCCTGCGCCACTGAGATGTGCCAACCGGCGAAGTTGGACGACCCGACGTAGAGCACCTTGCCCTGCGCCACGAGCGTCTCCATTGCCTGCCAGATCTCCTCCCATGGCGTGCTCCGGGAGATGTGGTGCATCTGGTAGAGGTCGATGGTGTCGGTCTGCAACCGGCGCAGCGAGTCCTCACAGGCCCGGATGATGTGCCGGGCGGAGAGGCCCTGCTCGTTGGGCCAGGTGCCCATCTTGCCGTAGACCTTGGTGGCCAGGACGATTTTCTCCCGCCGGCCGCCACCCTGGGCGAACCAGCGGCCGATGATCTGCTCGGTGATCCCCTCCCCGGTCTGCCAGCCGTAGACGTTGGCGGTGTCGAAGAAGTTGATCCCGTGCTCCAGCGCGCGATCCATGATCGCGAAGCTGTCCGGCTCGCTCGTCTGCGGCCCGAAGTTCATCGTTCCCAGGCAGAGCCGACTGACCGAGAGACCGGTGCGGCCCAGATTCGTGTACTCCATGAAGCCCACACTGCCACGGGGGCACTTCGAGTGCCTCGCGCCGACGGGTGGCGAACCGCCACCCGTCAACGCGAAGCGTCAGGAGGACTCGCGGGCGGCCGGACCGCTGCCGAAGAGCACGTCGTCCCAGCTCGGCAGCCGCTTGCGCGGCTTGCCGTTGGCGTCGGTGGACTCGCCACCGGCCGCCGCCGCGCCAGTCCGGCGGGGCCGCAGCACCGCCAGCGACGGCACGGCCGGCACCTCCTTGGGCGCGTCCGAGTCGTCGTCGAAGGCCGACCCCTGGCCGCCGCCGAGCAGTGCCGCGGCACCACCGCCGACCGGCCGCTGCCGGGGTGCGTCCGACCCGGCAAGGGCGGCCGGGGTACGCGGCTCCAGGCCGCGGCCCGACGAGGCGCCGAGCGGGCGGTCCAGCGAGGCGAGCAGCGCGTCCCGTCCGGCCCGGATCGGGTCCCGGCCGGTGCGCGGGTGCTCGGACGCCGCCGGCAGCCCGTGCCCGCCGCGACTGGGCTCGCCGCGCGACGGACCCGGCAGGGAGTGGCCGCCCCGCTCCGGCGCCGGCTCCTGGCCGAGGATCGGCGTGGGTCGCTCGGCGCACAGGTACTGCGCCATGTCGTCGTGCGGGGTGACCGCCTGCCGGGTCTTGTCGAGATCCCAGATTGCCTGTGCGGTGGCCTTGCCGGACGGCCAGGTGGCGATGATCCGCCAGGTGCCGTCGTCGCGCCGGTACGCGTCCCAGGAGATCTTCTCGGTGTCGATGCCGTGCTGGCTCAGCCGGCCGTTGACCACCTCGGCGAGCGGGGTGGGCTTCTCCGCGCCCTTGAGCCGGGTGCGGCGGGCGTGCTGGGCGAGCATCGCCCGCTCCTGGAGCACCGGGCCGGCGTAGCGCAGCACCCGGTCGACCGGCACACCGGCGATCCGGGCGACGTCCTCGGCGGACTCACCGGAGCGGATGCGGGCCTGGATGTCCCGAGGGGACAGTGAGGGGATCGGATCGGCAGCCGTCGGTGCCGCCGCGAGCGGCGGGGCACCCGGCTCGGCGTGCATCGCGCCGGCGATCCGCTCGTCGATCGGCAGGGCGAGCAGCCGCCCGACCTCGTCGGCGAGAACCAGGGCATGGCCGTCCTCGGAGAGGGCGACGAAGCGTACTGGGCGCATAGCGTTGCCTCCGTCCCGCTTCGCTGGCCGCACGCCACGAGTCGGCCACCCAGGCGTCTCGGACCACCGTACGCGCATCTGTCTCGGGGTGGGGGAAGCGACACCCCGCATGTCGCGACTGAGCTGCAACGATGATCACGGTCGGTGTCCGCCGGGGCCCAGACGAACACCGTCCGTGACGATCCTCAGAGTCGTTCGACCACGTAGTCGATGGACGCCGTCAGCGCCTCGACGTCGGCCGGCTCGATGGCCGGGAACAACGCCACCCGCAGCTGGTTGCGACCGAGCTTGCGGTACGGCTCGGTGTCCACGATGCCGTTGGCGCGCAGCGCCTTGGCGATCGCGGTGGCGTCCACCCCGTCGGCGAAGTCGATGGTGGCGACCACGTTGGACCGCAGCGCCGGGTCGGTGACGAACGGGGTGGCCACCGTGGACCGCTCCGCCCAGCCGTACACCGTGGCGGCGCTCTCGGCGGTGCGCTTGGCGGCCCAGGCCAGCCCGCCCTGCGCGTTCATCCAGTCGGTCTGCTCGGCGGCCAGGAAGATGGTGGCCAGCGCCGGGGTGTTGTACGTCTGCTCCAGCCGCGAGTTGTCGATCGCGGTGACCAGGTCGAGGAAGGCGGGGATGTACCGCCCGGACGCCTTGATCTCGGCGGCCCGGTCCAGCGCGGCCGGCGACATCAGGGCCAGCCAGAGACCACCGTCGGAACCGAAGCACTTCTGCGGCGCGAAGTAGTAGACGTCGGTCTCGCCGACGTTGACCTCCAGGCCGCCGGCGCCGGAGGTGGCGTCGACCAGCAGGAGCGAGCCCTCGTCCGCCCCGGCCACCCGGCTGATCGGCACCGCCACACCGGTCGAGGTCTCGTTCTGCGGCGTCGCGTAGACGTCCACGCCGGCCTCGGCGACCAGGGTCGGCGCAGTGCCCGCGTCGGCCTTGCGGACGGTCGGCTCGCCCAGGAACGGGGCGTCCTTGACCGACTTGGCGAACTTGGCGCCGAACTCGCCGAAGCTGGCGAACTGCGCCCGGTCCCGGATCAGGCCGAAGGTCGCGACCTCCCAGAACGCGGTGGTGCCACCGTTGCCGATCACCACCTCGTAGCCCTCGGGCAGCGAGAAGAACTCGGCGATGCCGGCGCGCAGCCGGGCCACCTGGTCGCGGACCGTCTTCTGCCGGTGCGAGGTGCCCAGGTAGCTGGTCGCCACCTCGGCGAGGGCGGACACGGCCGCCGGCCGGACCTTGGACGGGCCGCAGCCGAAGCGTCCGTCGGCGGGCTTGATCTCGTCGGGAATCCGGATGAGCGGTGCGTCAGCCACGGTCTTGAAGGTCCTTCCGCAAGGGCGAGGGCGGGCTCGGTGCGGATCGGCGGCGGGCGCGTACGCGGGCGCACGGCAGCCGGGATCCGACCGGCGATCCGGCGACACTGCCGACCCTCATCCTCGCACCCTGACCCGCGCCGGGCAGGCGGGGTCCCGAGGGACGGCCTGAGTCCTTCGCCACACCCGGCGCCGACCGCTCGGACGGCGGTTGGAAAGGGCCCCTCCTGCACGACGGACGTTCAGGAGGGGCCCTTCCTTGCCGCTCAGACGCCGTGCGGGATGGCGCTCCAGCCTTCGACCTCGCTGGGCTTGCGGGTGTTCGGGCCGATGTACCGGGCGGACGGACGGACCAGCCGCTGCAGGCGCTTCTGCTCCAGGATGTGCGCGCTCCAGCCGCCCATCCGGGCGCAGGTGAACATCGAGGTGAACATGTGCGCCGGCACCTCGGCGAAGTCCAGCACCACGGCCGACCAGAACTCGACGTTGGTGGCCAGCACCCGGTCCGGGCGGCGGGCCTGCAACTCGGCCAGGGCCGCCTTCTCCAGCGCCTCGGCGATCTCGAAGCGCGGCGCGCCCAGCTCCTTGGCGGTGCGCCGGAGCACTCGGGCGCGCGGGTCCTCGGCCCGGTAGACCCGGTGGCCGAAGCCCATCAGCCGCTCGCCGCGGTCCAGCACGCCCTTGACGTAGCCCTCCGCGTCACCGCTGCGCTCCACGGCCTCCAGCATGCTGAGCACCCGGGACGGGGCCCCGCCGTGCAGCGGGCCGGAGAGGGCGCCGATGCCGGAGGAGATGCAGGCCGCCGCGTCCGCCCCGGTGGAGGCGACGATGCGGGCGGTGAAGGTGGAGGCGTTCAGGCCGTGCTCGGCGGCCGAGATGAAGTACGCGTCGACGGCCTTGACGTGCCGCGGGTCGGGCTCGCCCCGCCAGCGCTTCATGAACCGCTCGACGATGGTCTGTGCCTTGTCGATCTCCTTCTGCGGCACCGCCGGCAGGCCGAGGCCCCGGGCGGACTGGGCGACGAAGGAGAGCGCGGTCACCGAGACCCGGGCGAGGTCCTCGCGGGCCTGCTCGTCGGAGATGTCCAGCAGCTGGTTGAGCCCCCAGTACGGGGCCAGCATGGCGACCGCGGACTGCACGTCGACGCGGATGTCGCCGGAGTGCACCGGCACCGGGAACGGCTCCGCCGGCGGCAGGCCCGGCCCGAACCGGCCGTCGACCAGCAGCGCCCAGACGTTGCCGAACGAGACCTGGCCGATCAGATCCTCGATGTCGACCCCGCGATAGCGCAGCGCGCCACCCTCACGGTCCGGTTCGGCGATCTCGGTCTCGAAGGCGACTACGCCCTCCAGCCCGGGTTTGAAATCGGCCATGTCGCTCTCCTGGATCTGGTCGGTGCGCCCGATCAGCTCATCCGGCCGGTCGGCCGAGCGCCTTAGGCGACCCTCAGGGATGTGTTCGGAACATCTTGCCTGGTGAGTAACCGGATACGCGACCCGCTGCGACTGTGCTGCACATGACATCCCCGGACGCGCATTCTCCGCGCGGCTCAGTGAGACTGGGCGGTGCGGGCTGGCCAGCGCGGGAGGGCGCCGACCAGGCCGCCGAGAAGGAGTGGGGACGTGACGGGCGACACACCCGCCCCGGCCGCGATGCGTAACGAGTACGCCGCGGACCTGGGCCTGACCGAAGCTGACCTGGCCGCCGACTGGCACACCCAGTTCGACCGCTGGTTCGCCGACGCGGTGGCCTTCGGGCTACCCGAACCGAACGCGATGGTGGTCGGCACCGCCGACGCCGCCGGCCGGCCGAGCGGGCGGACCGTACTGCTCAAGGGGTACGACCCGGACGGCTTCGTCTTCTTCACCAACCACCTCTCCCGCAAGGGCGTCGAGGCGTCGGCCAACCCGTACGCCAGCCTGGTCTTCCCGTGGTTCCCGATGCAGCGTCAGGTGCTGGTCACCGGGCGGATCACGCCGGTCGACCGGGCGGCGGTCGAGTCGTACTTCGCCAGCCGCCCGCGCGGCTCCCAGCTGGGCGCCTGGGCCAGCCCGCAGTCGCAGGTGGTGCCGGACCGGGCCGCGCTGGAGGAGCGCTACCGCGCGGCGGCCGAGCGGTTCGCCGACGAGGCCGTCATCCCGACCCCGCCGCACTGGGGTGGGTTGCGGGTCCGGCCCGAGTCGGTGGAGTTCTGGCAGGGCCGGGCCGGCCGGTTGCACGACCGGCTCCGCTTCCGCCGCACTGACGACGGCCCACCCGGCGACGGTCCGCCCGACGGCCCGGGCACCGAGGGCGAGAGCTGGACCGTCGAGCGGTTGGCGCCGTGACGGGGGTGCAGGAGGCCCGGCCGCGCGGAGCGCGCCGCTGGGCGATCGACGTACGTCCGCTTCGCGTGCCGGCGTACCGGCGGCTCTGGCTCGGCAACACCGTGGCCATGTTCGGCTTCCAGTTCACGGCCGTCGCGGTGCCGGTGGAGATGTACGCGCTGACCAGGGACTCGTTCTGGGTCGGCCTGCTCGGCGTGGCAGCCTTCGTACCGCTGCTGGTCTTCGGGCTCTGGGGTGGCGCGGTCGCCGACGCCCGCGACCGCCGGGTGGTGCTGCTCGGCGGGTCGGTGCTGCTCTGGGCGTCCACTATCGGTCTGCTGGTCCAGGCGCTGCTGGACGTGGGCAGCCCGGTGCTGCTGCTGGCGTTGATGGCGGTGCAGTCGGTGGCGTTCGCGATCAGCTCACCGGCACGCAGCGCCATGTTGCCCCGACTGGTCCCGGCGGACCTGGTGCCGGCCGCCAGCACCCTGAACTACACCACCTTCACCGCCGCCTCGGTGGCCGGCCCGCTCGCCGCCGGCCTGATCCTCGCCGCCTCGCCGGACACCGCGGTGGTCCTGCCGATCGCGTACGGGGTCGACGCGCTGCTGTTCACCGCGATGCTCTGGGCCGCCCTGCGCCTGCCCTCACTGCCCCCCGAGCCGACCGCCGACGGCGAGCCCCGCCGCGCCGGGCTGGCCAGCGTGATCGACGGGTTCCGCTACCTGGCCACCACGCCGGTGCTGCTGCTCTCCTTCGGGGTGGACCTGATCGCCATGATCCTGGCCATGCCGCGGGCGCTCTTCCCGGAGATCGCCCACGAGCGGTTCGGCGGTGGTGGCGCGGTCGGCCTGCTCTACGCCGCCATCGCCATCGGATCGATGATCGGTGGGCTCACCTCCGGCTGGATCGGTCGACTCCGCCGGCAGGGGCTCGGCCTGGTGGTCGCGGTGGTCGCCTGGGGGCTCGCGATCGCCGCGGCCGGGCTGGCCCACCAGCTCTGGCTGATGGTCCTGCTGCTCGCCGTGGCCGGTGCCGCCGACCTGGTCAGCGCGGTGCTGCGCCAGTCCATGCTGCTCGTGTACGCGCCGGACCGGATGCGCGGCCGACTCCAGGGCGTCAACACGGTGGTGGTGGCCGGTGGTCCGCGCCTGGGTGACCTGCGGGCCGGCACCATGGCCGCCGGGTTCGGTGGCGGCGTGGCCTGGGTGGCCGGCGGGCTCGCCTCGGCGGTGCTCGTGGTGGTGCTCGCGGCTGCCTTCCCGGCGCTGCTGCGCTACCGGGCCGCTACGGCGTCGAGCGGCGACCGGACGTGACCGGTTAGGGTCGCCGGCATGGAAAGCCCCGATCAGCGTCCGTTCTCCGGCGCTCAGTGGACCATCTCCGCGGCCGGCCACGAGGCCGTCATCGTGGAGGTCGGCGGCGGGTTGCGGACGTACCGGCATGACGGTGTCGACCTGGTCGACGGGTACCAGGTCGACGAGGTCTGCCCCGGCTGCGCCGGGCAGGTGCTGGCCCCCTGGCCGAACCGGATCCGGGATGGTCGCTACCCGTTCGGGGATCGGACCCACCAGCTCCCGCTGACCGAGCCGGAGCGGCACGTGGCCATCCACGGGCTGGTCAACTGGGTGCCGTGGCGGCTGCTGGAGCAGTCGGCGGACGCGGTGACGGTCGGCTACGACCTGCCGCCGCAGCCCGGCTACCCGTGGCCGCTGCGGCTGCGCAGCCGGTGGAGCATCGGCGCGGACGGGCTGCGCGCCGAGCACGAGGTGACCAACACCGGTGGTGAGCTGGCGCCGTTCGGCTTCTCCGTGCACCCGTACCTGCAACTGCCGGGCGTCGCGGTGGACGACCTGGTCATGCGGCTGCCGACCCGTACCCGGCTGCTGGTGGACGGGCGGCTGCTGCCGGTCGGGGCGACCCCGGTGGCCGGCACCGAGTACGACTGGACCAGCCCGCGCCGGATCGGCGCTGCCCGGCTGGATCTCTGCTTCGGCCAGGTGATCCCCGACGCCGACGGCGGTTCGTCGGTGAGCCTGGCGGCGCCGGACGGCTCGGCCGGGGTGAGCATCTGGGCGGACCAGGAGTTCGGCTGGTGGCAGGTGTTCACCGGGGACGCGCTCACGGGCGTTCGGCGCCGCCGTTCGGTGGCGATCGAGCCGATGACCTGCCCGCCGGATGCGTTCCGCTCTGGCAAGGACCTGCTTACGCTCAAGCCCGGCGCGACCTGGCGGGGTGCCTGGGGCATCCGGCCCGGGGCCTGACCGAGCCGGCGGGGGGAGCGGAATGGAGTTCGTCGAGGTCGTCCGGCGCCGGCGGATGGTGCGCAACTACGACCCGGACCGCCCGGTCCCGCCCGACGTGGTCGACCGGCTGCTCGACCACGCGGTCCGCGCCCCGTCGGCCGGGTTCGCCCAGGGCTGGGGCTTCCTGGTGTTGGAGGAGGCGGCCGACCGGGAGCGGTTCTGGGCCGCCACCACGCCCGACACCGGCGGGCGGGAGCGCTGGTTGGCCGGGATGCGCCGGGCGCCGCTGATCGTGGTGCCGCACGCCAACGAGTCGGCCTACCTGCAGCGGTACGCGGAGCCGGACAAGGGCTGGACGGACCGGTCTACCGACCGCTGGCCGGTGCCCTACTGGTACGTGGACAGCGGCTTCGCCGCGCTGCTGATGCTGCTCACCGCCGTGGACGAGGGTCTGGGGGCGTGTTTCTTCGGCATCCCGCCGCAACGGCTGGCCGCCTACCGCGACGCGTTCGGGGTGCCGACGGAGTACCAACCTATCGGTGCCGTCACAGTCGGTTACCGAGCACCCGACCATCGGTCACCATCGCTGCGCCGTGGGCGTCGTCCGGTGGACGAGGTGGTGCGGCGCGGCCGGTGGAGTTGAGCGCGGCGTCCCGTTCGTCCCAGTAAGGATCGGACGAGCGGTAGCGAAACTGACATCAGGGAGCAGAACGCGGTGTGCGCTGGGCGGCTAGGCTGGCACGGTCATCGGTGCCGCGCCGCGCGGTGCTCGCCGCGGCCCGGCTCGGCGCCGTCGGTCGGCCCGGCCACGGGGAGGGGAGCGTGCCGTCGTGATCTTCAGAGCGGTCCGGGACGGGCGTCCCTATCCGGAGCACAACCTGACGCTCAAGCAGTGGGCGGAGATTCCACCGCGACCGCTGCGCCTGGACCAGATGATCACCACCAAGCGTGAGTTGGCGCTCGACAAGCTCCTCGCCGAGGACTCCACCTTCTACGGCGACCTGTTTCCGCACGTGGTGCAGTGGAACGGCGGGCTCTACCTGGAGGACGGGCTGCACCGGGCATTGCGCGCCGCCCTGCAACAGCGCAACCAGATCCACGCTCGCGTGCTGGTGCTCTCCGAACCGATCGAGTGACGCGCCCCCACCCGCTGGCCTGAGTCTTCGTTAAGGTGGCGTCCATGACCGCTCCGCTGGACCTGCTCGACCTGGACCCGTCGCTCACCGAGGAGGAGCGGCAGATCCGCGACGTCGTACGCCAGCTCATCGACGACCGGGTGCGGCCGCACGTCGCCGACTGGTACGAGGAGGGTCGGGTGCCGGCCCGCGAGCTGGCCCGGGAGTTCGGCAAGCTCGGGCTGCTCGGCATGCACCTCACCGGCTACGGCTGCGCTGGCGCCTCCGCGGTCGCGTACGGGCTGGCCTGCCAGGAACTGGAGGCCGGCGACTCGGGCATCCGCTCGCTGGTCTCGGTGCAGGGGTCGCTGGCCATGTACGCCATCTGGCGCTACGGCAGCGAGGAGCAGAAGCAGCGCTGGCTGCCGCCGATGGCGACCGGCGAGGCGATCGGCTGCTTCGGCCTGACCGAGCCGGACCACGGCTCCGACCCGGCCTCGATGGCCACCCGGGCCCGCCGCGACGGCGACGACTGGGTGCTCAGCGGCGGCAAGATGTGGATCACCAACGCGCCGATCGCCGACGTCGCGGTGATCTGGGCGCGCACCGACGCCGGCGTGCGGGGTTTCGCCGTACCAATGGACACCCCCGGTGTCACGGCCCGGGAGATCCGCCGCAAGATGTCCCTGCGCGCGTCGGTGACCGGCGAGATCGTGCTCGACGACGTCCGGCTCCCGGCGGACGCCCAACTGCCCGAGGCGGTCGGGCTCAAGGCCCCGCTGAGCTGCCTCACCGAGGCCCGGTACGGCATCGTCTGGGGCGCGGTCGGCGCAGCCCGGGACTGCCTGGAAACCACCCTGGCGTACGCCACCACCCGCACCCAGTTCGGTCGCCCGCTGGCCGGCTTCCAGCTCACCCAGGCCAAGCTCGCCGACATGGCCGTCGAGTTGGTGAAGGGGCAGCTGCTCGCTCTGCACCTGGGCCGGCTCGGCGACGCCGGTCGACTGCGGCCCGAGCAGGTCAGCGTGGGCAAACTGAACAACGTGCGGGAGGCCCTGGCCATCGCCCGGCAGTGCCGCACCATCCTCGGTGCCAACGGCGTCTCCGGTGAGTACCCGGTGATGCGGCACGCGAACAACCTGGAGAGCGTGCTGACGTACGAGGGCACCTCGGAGATCCACCAACTGGTCGTCGGGCAGCGGCTCACCGGGCTCTCCGCCTTCGCCTGACCTGCCCGTCTGCGCATTCCGGGCGCTCGACGCGCGGCTGTCGTACCGGGGCCGTACCGTCATTGACAGACGACGTGTCTGACGAGGACGGTGAGCGTGATGGCCCGCGACGCTGGCATCAACGAGCCCACGAGGGAGTTCCCCGGTTACCCGACCGGCGACGACCTCAAGGAGCGGTCGGCCGTGACACCCGAGTCGACCACGGACACACCGGGCGGCTCCGGCGACCCGACGACCGGTGGCAACGGTGGGCCGGCGCGTGGCCTGCTTCTGCTGCTCGGGGCTGCCGCGCTGGCCGTGGTGGTGCTGCTCGGCGTTCAGGCGACCGGCCTCCTACCGGAGTTCCGCAACCCGTTCGCCAAGGAGCAGACCGACCGCAGCCAGCCGCCGCTGCTGAAGTCCATCCAGGACCTCAGCCGCTACGTGGCCGCGGAGGGCAACTTCCAGGTCGTGGTCGACACCCAGAACGACCGGCGCAACGTTCCGGACTTCCTGCTCAACGAGCGCACCCTGTTCGTCGGGGCGGGCAGCGTCGAGGCGTACGTCGACTTCGCCAAGATCGGTGATGGTGCGATCGTCGAGTCCGCCGACGGCACCTCGGTCGAGATCAAGCTGCCCGCGCCGCAGCTCGGCCAGACCAACCTCGACCTGGAGAAGAGCTACGTCTTCGCCGAGCAGCGCGGCCTGCTCAACCGGCTCGGTGACCTGGTCGGCAACGACCCCAACCGGCAGCAGCAGGTCTACCAGCTCGCCGAGGAACGGATCACCGCCGCCGCCCGGGACAGCGGGCTCTCGGCCCGGGCCGAGGAGAACACCCGCAAGATGCTGGAGGGGCTGCTGCGCTCCCTCGGCTACCAGCGGATCACGGTCACCTACACCGCCCCCTGACCCCCACCCCGTACGCCGAATCGCCCGCCCCGACGTTCGTCGGGACGGGCGATTCCGTGCGAACCCACCGGCACTCTCCAGCGCCTCAGCGCAAGATCCACATCGCCCGTGCCTGGCGCCGCGGGCTCGGGCTCGGGCGCAAGATCCGCGCAACATCGGGGATGTTGCTGCCTGCGACGCTCGGGAAGCGACAACATCCCCGATGTTGTGGCCTCCCAGCCCGTCGGTGCGGTCTCAGCCCGGTGGTGTGGTCCGGGTGGGGCAGTGCTGCGTGCTGCGGGGGTGGGTCAGTGCCGGGTCGACGCGAGGTAGCGGTCCTCGTTCGGCATGAGGATCCAGAGGATCAGGTAGACGATCACCTGGGTGCCGGGCAGCAGCAGCGACAGCAGGAACAGCAGCCGAACCATCCCGGCGGACATGCCGAACCGCTGACCGAGGCCAGCACAGACACCGGCGAGCATGCGCCCCTGGCGGGGCCGGACCAGTTTGCGACTCATCGTCGTACTCCCACTCTGCGGCGGTACGCCGCGTCTGCAATCCACGGTAGAAAAGTGCGGCCACCTTGCCCTCCGTCCCGAGGAGGATCGGCAACCCGTGGACCCGTAGGTACTTACCCGTGCGGCCCCGCTCCAACGCCTCCCCGCGCCTCGCGCCTCGCGCCTCGCGCCTCGCGCCTCGCGCCTCGCGCCTCGCGCCTCGCGCCTCGCGCCTCGCGCCTCGCGCCTCGCGCCTCGCGCCTCGCG